>JAEUQX010000534.1 GCA_016788625.1 Anaerolineae bacterium | reverse complement strand
ACATGAGCCAGTTCCGCCGCCAGGACGAGACCGCCAGCGCGACCAATGGCGCGAGTGCTCCCGCTTTGACGCCAGCGCCGCAGCCTAGCGGCGATTAAGAGATAGACAAGCGTAGGCAATTGCGTCCGTCCGGTGAAACCGGCGCGTGCGGTTGCCGGGTAGTCGCCAATAACCACAATCGAGCGGTAAAATGAATGCAACTGTAGGAATCACAGCCTACGGTTGTTTTCTTTTACAAAAGGGTGTTTGTTGATGTCCGCTAAACTCGTGGAATGCATACCTAATTTTTCCGAAGGCCGCCGTCCAGAAGTTGTTGATGCCATTGTCAGCGTGATCCAGTCAGTAGAGGGTGTGCGCTTGCTCGACCGTTCCAGCGATAGCGACCATAACCGCTCGGTGATCACTTTTGTCGGGACTCCGGATGTAGTGGTCGAAGCGGCCTTTGCGGGCATCCGCACTGCCGCGCAGCACATCAACCTCGATACGCATCAAGGGGCGCACCCACGCATCGGTGCGACCGACGTGGTGCCCTTCGTCCCGCTCAGTGGCGTCACGCTGGAAGACTGTGTGCTGCTGGCGCGACAGTTGGGCAAACGGGTAGGGGATGAACTGGGTATTCCCGTCTATCTCTACGAAGCAGCAGCCACGCGCCCCGACCGTGCCAATCTGGAAAACATCCGGCGTGGCGAATATGAAGTGCTTAAAGACGCCATCACGACCGACCCCAACCGTGCGCCGGATTATGGCCCCGCTCGCCTGGGCAGCGCTGGCGCAACGGTGATCGGTGCCCGCGCGCCGCTGATCGCGTTCAACATCTACCTGGCGACCGATGATGTGAGTATTGCCAAGAAGATCGCGGCGGCAGTGCGGCACTCGTCAGGCGGCTTTCATCACGTCAAAGGGCTGGGCTTGCTCGTAGATGGTCGCGCGCAGGTCTCGATGAACCTGACGGACTTCACGCGCACGCCGATTGCCCGCGTGGTCGAGACCATTCGGCGCGAGGCTCAGCGCTACGGCGTGGCTGTGCATCACAGCGAACTCGTCGGGCTGATTCCGCAGGCCGCATTGGTAGATGCGGCGCGCTGGTACTTGCAGCTTGATCAGTTCACGCCCGATCAGGTGCTGGAAACACGCCTGTTCGCTGCCGCGCCTCCCGCATCTGCTGAACCGGACAGCTTCCTCGACCAACTGGCAGCGGGTACAGCTACACCCGGCGGCGGTTCAGCCGCAGCTTATGCGGGCGCGATGGCTGCGGCGTTAGTCGGCATGGTGGCACGGCTGACGGTGGGCAAGAAGAAGTACGCCGATGTCGAGGCGCAGATGTACGAAGCCATGCAGCAGGCCGATGATCATCGGCGCGCGCTGGAAGCCGCTGTCCTGGAGGACGCCCAGGCCTTCAACGCGGTGATGGATGCCTACAAGCTGCCCAAAGAGACCGAGGCGCAGCAAGCCACCCGCGCTGAGGCGGTCGAACGGGCGACTCATGGCGCGGCTGTCGTCCCGTTGGCGGTCATTCGGCGGATCGTCCAGGTGCTTGGCTTGCTGGCAGATGTGGCCGAGCGTGGCAACAGCAATGCGATCACCGATGCGGCGTCCGGCGCGGCGCTGGCGCGGGCAGCGCTCACGGCGGCAGCGCTCAATGTGCGCGCCAATGCCCGCAGCGCGACCGACCGTGCCGCTGCTGAAAGCTGGTTGGCTGAGGTGACGACGCTGGAGACACAGGCTGCCGCAGCCGAAAAGCGCGTTCAGGCGGCACTGGTTCAGCGGTCGACGTAGCCGCTCGATTAGCGATGCACATATAGGTTTTCTTGCTGACTGCAACGCACTTAGCTCCCCTCTCCATGTTCACAGCGAACTGGGGAGTGGCGGGCAGGGGTGCAAACTGGTTCTATCGAAGAATTGTTCTCAGCGTTAAGCTAACGCCAATGAATTCTTCTTTCAACTAGGACACTTTCATGCGCGTCATCGAGCTGGATGGGGACAGCCTGACGATTGACCAGTTGGTGGTGATTGCTGCCGCCTGGGATAAACCAGACACTGTGACTGTGGCCGTCGCGCCCGCCTCACTGGAGCGCGTGCAGCGTTCGCGCGGGGTAGTGGAAGATTTCCTTTCCCGGGAGGCCATCATCTACGGCATCACAACGGGTTTTGGTGATTTCAAAGATCGGTTGATACCGATTGATCAAGTGCGCCAGCTTCAGCGCAATATCCTGGTCAGCCATGCAGTCGGTGTCGGGCCGCTGCTGGAGTCGTCCGCCGTGCGCGCGCTGATGACCATTCGCGTGCAGACCTTGCTCAAGGGCTACTCCGGTGTCCGCCCAGTAGTGATTGACCTGCTCGTCGGCATGATTAATCGTGGCGTGTACCCGGTCATTCCGATACAAGGTTCGCTTGGCGCGTCAGGTGATCTTGCGCCGCTGGCACACATGGCGCTGCCGATGATCGGCGAGGGCGAGGCCTATCTGCATGGCGAACGGCTGTCCGGCGGGGAGGCCCTGCGGCGTGCAGGTCTTGAACCGCTCGAACTAGCGGCCAAAGAAGGTCTGGCGCTGACCAACGGTACGACGTTAATGTGTGCATTGGGCGCGCTGACCGCCGCGCGAGCTGACGACCTCTGCCATATCGCGGACATTGCCGCCGCGATGAGCCTGGAAGCGTTGCGCGGCACGCCCGCTGCCTTTGATGCACGCATTCACGCGGTGCGACCACATGCCGGACAAGGTGCATCTGCTGCCCACTTGCGTGCATTGCTGGCAGGCTCGCAGTTCCTGCGCGAATTCGACCCGTTGGATGTGCAGGATGCCTACAGTCTGCGCTGTACGCCACAGGTACACGGCGCGGCGCGCACGGCCGTGCAGCACGCGCGCGAGGTGCTCGAAGTCGAGATCAACTCGGCCAACGATAACCCACTGATCTTCGTGGACGATGACGAAACTGCTTGCCTATCGGGCGGCAATTTTCATGGTGAACCGCTGGCGCTCGTCCTCGATTACCTCAAGATCGCGCTGGCGGAAATCGCCAATATTTCCGAACGACGGCTGGCGCGGCTGGTTGATGAGAAAGTCAACAAGCGTGTCCTGCCCCCGTTTCTCACAAGGCATGGCGGCTTGAATTCCGGCTTCATGATCGTGCAGTACACCTCGGCGGCGCTGGTCTCGGAGAACAAGGTTCTGGCGCACCCGGCCAGCGTGGACTCGATCCCGTCCTCCGCTAACGCTGAAGATCATGTCTCGATGGGCGCGACCGCCGCGCGTCACGCTGTTGACATCACCGCCAACGTCGAGATGGTGCTGGCGTTGGAACTGTTCGCCGCCGCCCAGGGCATCGATTTCCGCTTGGAAACGCTCGGTCACGAAGCGCGGTTGGGTAGGGGGACAGCTGCTGCCTATGCGCTGATTCGCTCGCAC
Organism: Anaerolineae bacterium; assembly: GCA_016788625.1. Lineage (GTDB taxonomy): Bacteria > Chloroflexota > Anaerolineae > Aggregatilineales > Phototrophicaceae > CFX2. The sequence goes on along the minus strand of JAEUQX010000534.1, from coordinate 7,163 downwards.
GTTCCGTTCATTGAGGAAGATACGGTGATGTATCCGCATACACACATCATGCGTGAATTGGTTGCTTCTGGCAACCTGCTGCGCGCCGTCCGCGCCCAATTGCACGAAGGGAGTCAGTGATGACCGCTCAATCGTCCGCGCGCACGCTGCGTGCCCCGCGTGGGACGCAGTTGACCTGCAAAGGCTGGCTGCAAGAGGCCGCCTATCGCATGGTGCTGAACAACCTCGACCCGGAAGTGGCCGAGCGTCCGCAGGATCTCGTCGTCTACGGCGGACGCGGGCAGGCGGCGCGTAACTGGGAAAGCCTTGATGCGATTCTGGATACGCTCAAGCATCTTGAAAATGACGAAACGCTGCTGATTCAATCGGGCAAACCCGTTGTCGTTTTTAAGTCGCACCCCGATGCGCCCCGGATGCTGATCGCCAACTCCAACCTGGTGCCGCACTGGGCGACGCAGGCGCACTTCGATGATCTGGCCGCACGCGGACTGATTATGTACGGCCAGATGACGGCGGGCAGCTACATCTATATTGGCACCCAGGGCATCCTGCAAGGCACGTATGAGACCTTCGGCGCGCTCGCCCGCCAGCGCGGTTGGCCGTCGCTGAAGGGCAAGTTCGTGCTGACAGCAGGGTTGGGCGGCATGGGCGGGGCGCAACCCCTTGCTATCACGATGAACGAAGGTGTCGGCCTGGTCGTCGAGATCGACCCGGCGCGAGCGCAGCGCCGGCTGGAACATCGCTATGTTGATGTGGTGGTCGATACGCTGGAAGAAGCCATGACTCTGGTTGAAGACTCTGTGCGTGACCAGAAGCCGCTCTCGATTGGTTTGATCGGTAACGCGGCCAGCATCTTCCCGGAACTGGCGGCGCGCGGGGTCACGCCCGATGTGGTCACCGACCAGACACCCGCGCATGACCCCCTGATGTATGTGCCGCACGATCTGACGCTGGCACAAGCTGATGCCCTCCGCAGCGCCGATCCGCGCGAATACGAACGCCGTTCCATGGCGGCCATGGCGCGACACGTCGAGGCGATGCTGGCGTTTCAGCAGCGTGGCGCGGAAGTTTTCGATTACGGAAATAACCTGCGTCAGCGTGCATTCGATGCTGGCGTTGCGGCGGCGTTCAACTACCCAGGCTTCGTCCCGGCCTACGTCCGTCCGCTGTTTTGCGAGGGCAAAGGGCCGTTCCGTTGGGTAGCCCTTTCCGGCGACCCGGAAGACATCTACCGCACCGATCAGGCCGTGATGCAGTTATTCCCGCACGACCAGCACCTGCACCGCTGGCTGACAATGGCGCGCGAACGCATTCACTTCCAGGGGCTACCCGCCCGCATATGCTGGTTAGGTTACGGCGAACGCGCCGCCGCCGGGCTGAAGTTTAACGCGATGGTGGCTTCGGGCGAACTGCGCGCGCCGATTGTGATCGGGCGTGACCACCTGGACGCGGGGTCGGTTGCCTCGCCTAACCGCGAAACTGAGTCGATGCGCGATGGTACTGATGCGGTCAGCGATTGGCCGATTCTGAACGCGCTCATCAATGCCGTTGGTGGCGCAACCTGGGTCAGCTTCCATCACGGCGGTGGCGTCGGCATTGGCTACAGCCAGCACGCCGGGCAGGTGATCGTCGCGGATGGCACCCCGGAAGCTGCGCGTCGCCTCGAACGGGTGCTGACGAGTGACCCGGGTATGGGCGTGGTGCGTCACGCCGACGCAGGTTATCCTGAAGCCATCGCAGCGGCGCGGCGTCATGCTATCAACATGCCCATGCTGAAAGGCTCATCGTGACCGATACCTCAACTAGGACAGCGGCTTCATCGTCATCGCCTGTGCGCCTGCGCTACCAGCTGTTCGGATTCTTTCTCACCCGTATGGTGATCAATACCAGCTTCCGCATGATCTATCCCTTCCTGGGGCCGATCTCGCGCGGGGTCGGTCTGCCCGTCGAGGATGTCACCCGCGCCATCACGTTGCGGGCGGCGCTCGGTCTGTTCAGCCCCCTGATCGGCTCGATTGCCGATACGCGCGGGCGGCGGGCAGCCATGTCGCTGGGCATCGCATCGTTTGTCGCGGGGATGCTGCTGGTCGGTTTCTGGCCGAGTTTTGCCACGTTGGTCGCGGCGCTGCTGTTGACGATGTTCAGCAAGATCATTCTTGACCCGGCCCTGCTGGCCTATCTGGGTGACCGGGTATCCTATGAACAGCGCGGGCTGGCGGTCGCGATTGCTGAATTCAGTTGGGCGGGGGCGTTTTTCCTGGGTGTGCCTGTCGCGGGTTGGCTCATCGCCTCCGGTGGCTGGAACACGCCATTTTGGGTGTTGGGGTTGATTGGCATCGGGATATTTCTGCTGATTCGCCGTATCGTTCCCGCTGAACAAACGCGCGTCATCCGCCGTGCATCGCTGCGCGCCGGCCTGGAGAAGATTGCCCGTCATCGCCCGTCCATCGGCATCCTGATCATCGGGCTGATGATCAGCGGTAGCAACGAAGTGGTCAACATCGTTTACGGCGTGTGGCTGGAGAATGCTTTCGCGGTGAAGTTGGGCGCGTTGGGCGCTGCCGCTGCCGTCATTGGTCTGGCAGAGTTGTTGGGCGAGGGTCTCGTTGCCGGGTTCGCAGATCGCATCGGCAAACGGCGCGCGCTTGGCTTCGGGTTGGGTACATACATCATCGCCGCGCTGCTTCTGCCTGGATTGGCGACCAATGAGACCAGCGCATTATTCGGCCTGTTCCTGTTTTACCTGACATTCGAGTTCTCCGTGGTGGCCTCGCTGCCGCTGCTTACAGAACTCCTGCCCGATGCGCGCGCGACTCTGCTGGCGGGCAACGGCGCGGGGCATTCGCTGGGGCGTATGTTGGGGTCGCTGGTCGGCCCGCTGATATTCACAAGTGGCTTGGCGGTCAACACCACCACCGCAGCCGTGATGAACGGCGTGGCTCTCTTGACGCTGATCGTGCTGGTGAGGGAACATCATGACGCGGCACATCGATCTACTGATTCATAATATCGGGCAGCTATGCACCCTGCGCGGCGGCCCACAGCGCGGTGACCAGCTTGGCGCGCTGGGCATCATCGAGCACGGCGCGGTCGCGATTGACGATGGCAAAATCTTCGACGTTGGCACGAGCGAACAACTGCATTTGCGTTACGACGCTGCTCGCCTGATCGATGCCCAGGGTTGTGCGGTTGTGCCCGGTCTCGTGGACCCGCATACGCACCTGGTCTGGGCGGGCGACCGCGCGGCAGAGTTCGAGATGCGGCTGGCTGGCGCGACCTACATGGAGATCATGAACGCGGGTGGCGGCATCAACAACACGGTGCAGCAGGTGCGTGCGGCCTCGTTGGAGCAGCTCATCGCGGAGACGCGCCCACGCCTCGACCGTATGCTGCGCCTGGGCACGACAACCGTCGAGATCAAGACGGGGTATGGGCTGGATACCCCGACTGAACTGAAGCAGTTAGAGGCGATCTATCGGCTGGCGCAATCACATCCGATGACCATCGTCGCCACATTTATGGGCGCGCACGCGATTCCGCCAGAGTTCGCCGGGCGCACCGAGGCTTATGTGGACTATGTAGTGAGCGAGATGATTCCGGCGGTGGCGGCTTTCGCCACTCAGCGCGGAATGCCGCTACCGTTCATCGACGTGTTTTGTGAGCAGGGCGTGTTCGATGTGCCGCAGACCGAGCGCATTTTACGGGCTGGTATAGCGCACGGGATGCGCGCCAAACTGCACGCCGACGAATTCGCAGCGCTGGGCGGGACACGTTTGGCGGTAGAACTGGGCGCGGTCTCAGTCGATCATCTGGTCGAGAGCACATCCGAAGACATCACAGCGTTAGGGAAGGGGGATACCGTGGCGGTGGCGCTCCCCGGCACGCCATTTGGCCTGGCGCACAGCAAGTACACGCCTGCAAGAGCGATTATTGCTGCTGGTGGAATTCTGGCGATTGCAACAGATTGTAATCCTGGAACGGCCTGGTGTGAATCAATTCCATTTATAATGGCACTTTCCTGTCGCATGATGGGGCTGACTCCTGCACAAGCTTTGGCTGCCGCGACCATTAACGCTGCCTGCGCGCTGGGTTTGGCGGATACCCACGGCAGTATCGAGGTGGGGAAACAAGCCGACTTGTTGATCCTCGATGCGCAGGACTATCGTCACCTGGCGTATCGCTTTGGTGGCAGCAGTGTCAAGTCCGTCATCAAGAGCGGTGTTGTTATTTAGTGCATAAATATTGATAACGACTTAATTGTGCGCTGTCAAGCTATTATGAGATAATAGAATTGATTAGCGTCAGGTTAAGTTTTCTTCAAAAGTGAATCGAAGTGCATTTCTCTCGTTTATAATCGCAATTATGGCAGTCTGGTGTATTGCCACAGGCGGTGATCATCCTGGATAAGCAAGCCTTCCATCAATTGCCCCAACCTCAGCTTGCCGAGTTGGTACGTGGGTCGGGTTCGAAAGTCTGCGTGTTTCCCATCAATGGCACGCGCCGCTGGTTTGTACTGGAACATCCAGAAGAAGCACAGGCGAATTTCGTCGAAGCCTACCTGAAGATCAGCGGGCAGCGCCACCTTGATATGTACCAGCTTCTGTTCGACCACGGTATCGACACCTTGTTGACTCCTGTGATTGGGCCGGATGTATTCGAACGGGACGCTGGCTATCACCCGATCATCGCGGACGGACTGCGCTGGTTCGCCGAGCATCCCACCTATCTGGCATTTTATGAGGCTTATGATGTCCGTGTGCGGGTATATGGCGATACCGAGCGCTACCTGCGCGGCACACGCTACGAGTCCGCGCTGGATGCTTTCCAGTCTCTGGCGCAGCGCACAGCGCATCACCAGACGCGGCGCTTGTTCTTCGGCGTCTGCGCGAACGACTCCGCCGAGACGGTTGCCCGGATCGGTGTCCAGTTTCAGCAGCAGCAGGGGCGTCTTCCGAACAAACGGGAGATTGTTGAGGCGTATTATGGCGAATACATCGACCCAGTGAGTTTCTTTATTGGTTTTGATCGCCTATCTGTATTTGACATGCCGCTGATTGCCAGCGGCCAAGAGGATCTGTATTTCACAGTCAGCCCGTCGCTCTATCTGACGGAATCGGGACTGCGCGAAATTCTGTATGATCACCTGTATGCTCGGCGCATTCGCGAGGACTATGGGCAGTTGACCGCGCAGGACTTCGCAATGATGGCTGCTTTCTACCGCCAGAACCAGTCAGCAGTATTGGGGGTGGGCGTACAGGCAGCATCTGGCAACCTGTGGTATCCCACATTCCAGCTGACCCTGCCGGAGGGCATGGAAGCGTATTTGCGTTCATCGAGCAGTGCAACCACTCCATTGGAGTAAGATCGTGGATTTGATGCAAGAAGCGCGTAAGCTGGTCAAAAACTTGCAGTTCCGCATGAGTCCCAGCCCGTATGACATAGCCTGGATGGCGCGCCTGCGCGACCCTGCCACCCAATCCCCGCGATGGCCGCACCTTGTGCAGTGGCTGTTGGAAAACCAACACGCTGATGGTAGCTGGGGCGCGAAACTGGTTTACTACCATGACCGTATCATCTGTACGCTGATCGCGGCGATTGCGCTCTCTGAGAATGGCACTGGGCGCGACGCCGAAGACGCTATTCGGCGCGCGGAGAAATACATCTGGCGCAACCTGCACCTACTGCACACCGACCCCTTTGAACTTGTGGGGTTTGAACTGCTGTTCCCAACGCTGATCGTTGAGGCGCAGAAACTGGGTCTGAAGGTGCCGAATCATGCGGCGGGATACGACAAAATCCAGATCGCCAAGCTGCGTCTGATTCCGCCGGAGATGCTGTATTCACCGCACGCGACGACCAAGCATTCGCTCGAATTCCTGGGGCGCAACGCCGACCCAACGCGCATCGCGCAGGCTTTGGGGCCAAATGGTTCGCTGGGCAATTCACCTGCCGCAACTACCTACTTTCTCATGTTCGGTGAACATCAACCCTCGCTCGATTATCTGAACACCTCTTTGGCAGCGACGGGTTTGCCGCTCAGCCTGTTCCCGTATCGCTATTTTGAGCTGACGTGGATGCTCAATACGCTCAGTTACAGCCAGCGCCCGATCAAGGAGTTTGCTGATGAGGATATCTGGCAGGAACTGAAAGGGCAGTTTAGTGATCGCGGCCTTGGCCTCGACCCGACCTTCAATATCACCGACGGTGACATTACCTCAGTGACGAGCCGCCTGCTGACCGAAGTGGGTTATGAAGTCGATCCAATGGTTCTGTTCCGCTACCAGAACCCAGAGACTCGCATCTTCCGCACCTATCCTTACGAGCGCAACATGAGCATTGGCACGAATGTTCATGCCTTGGAAGCCTTGTGTGTGCTGACCGATTTTCCCGACCGCCTCAACGCTCAGCGCGAGGTCGTCTCGGCCATTCTCGACCGCCGCATCTACAACATGTATTGGATGGACAAGTGGCACGCTTCGCCTTACTACGCCACCTCGCACGTCCTGATCGGTTTCCTGCGTTTCGACAGCTACCTGGCGCACGCCGCGCGTTACACCGTGGATTGGCTGATCAACACACAGCGTGATGACGGCTCGTGGGGTTTCTTTGGCGAAGGCACACCCGAAGAAACAGCCTATGCGCTGACGGCGCTCCTGCATCTGCATCGTCATGAACCGGTCGACAGCGAGATGCTGCGCCGTGGTGCTGCCTACCTCGTCCGCTCGTATGACTTGCCGCAAGAAGGTCATGCAGCGCTCTGGATTTACAAGTGCCTCTGCATCATGGATGACATTGTGCGGGCGTCAATCCTGGCGGCGCTGATTCTCTACGAGGACACCTGCGGGCCGCTCCCCGCCTAGCGCTTTTCTACCGTTCAAATCATTGGGATATGGCCCGAAACAGGAAGAAGTCCTTTTGGGCCGTGTCTGGTCTGCTTCATCCCTCGACGAATCCATCACGCATTTGCCGCGAAGGACTCGCTGAAGAAATCCACCAAGCGCTGGTACATCACTTTCTGGTTCTCCGGGCGGTCGATACCGTGCCCTTCATCCTCGAAGGCCAGCAGTTGATGTTCGATGCCCGCCTTATCCAGTGCTGCTCGCACCGCGCGAACGTTTTCCGGCGTGACATTGGGGTCTTGCAGCCCCTGGATAATCAACAGA
>JAEUQX010000529.1 GCA_016788625.1 Anaerolineae bacterium | reverse complement strand
CCGCTGGCACAGATGATGAAGTGCCCACTCATGGCCTCTACCGCCGCGCTGCATTCATCCAGCGAATAGATGCGCCGCTCGACGACCGGCAGGGCGGACGGCACCGGAAGGCGCTGCCAGGTCGCTGCTTGAGGACGGCCTTTGCGCTGGTCACGGCAGTCACGGTGCAGCGCGGGGATAACATGACCCGGCGCGATGGCAATCAGTACTTCACCTTCTTCCAGCAGATAGTCTTCGGCTGGCGCGTAGACGTAGTGTCCGCTGGTCTTCCGCAGTCCGATGACGTTGGCCTGAAAGCGGTCACGTAGTTGCAGACTGCTGATTGTTCGACCAACCCAGGGTGACTGCTCCCACAAGAGCAGTTGAGTGGTTTGGGTATCTGCATGTGGGTTGAACAGGAGCGTGTTAAAGAATTCGTTGACGGCAGGGCGCAGTGTGGCGTTGTTGAGAAATCGCCCGGCGACCTCGTACGGGGCGATGACGCCATTGGCACCGACGCGTACCATCTTGACCGCGAGCGCTTCGTCCAATGTGCCCGCTGTGATGTCAATGTTGGGGTTGAGCGCTCGCGCAGTGAGTACCGTCAGCAGGGCTTCGGTATCCTGCTCCAACATGATCATCATGGTGTGAGCGTGGTCAATGCCGGCACGCTTCAGGATGGAGTCGTTGGTTGGGTCGCCTTCGATGACGATGATGCTGTTCTCGCGCAGAAATTGGGCATACTCGTGACTGGGGGTTACGATGACGATGATGTCGAGGATGGTATCGCCCCGGTGCAGCAGCCAGACGAACGCCATGAAAATGCGCCGCATGATGCCGCGCAGGACCGGGAAATGCCCGAGGGCGTCGTCGCCGAAGATGCGGTCGAGGAGATTATCGACTGGATAGTATATGCTTTCCCGCTGTACAACCCGCCGCCGTCGGGCCGCTTCCAATAGATTGTTGGCTGCATGTTCCATGATCGGGCCAGCGCCGCAAATGATGAAGTGATCGCGCAGTCGGTTGATCTTGCTTTGTGTTCGCCGCCGCGCTCGCAGATCTCTTACAATTGGGCTGAAGAAAAAGGTCGCTGTTGCTTGCAGCCCATAGGCTACCGCGCCGATGCCGAACAGGATTAGCAGCACCGTGAAGATGCGACCGCCTTCGGTGCGCGCATAAATGTCACCGTAGCCAATCGTCGCTAACGTAATGATCGTCAGCCAGATTGCATCCAGAAAGCTCAAACCCTCGATAAGTATGAAGCCCAAGACGCCAATGGAGATGATGACGATAATGGCGGCAATGGCGATACGAAGCTGGCGTTGTGTCTCCCGAAAGGAATCCATAGTCCTCGTCCTGCGTGTTGATGTGTCGCAGATTATAGTACAGAGCGTGTTAGAGCGCAGACTTGAGGGTTTTGAGCAGGCGTTTGGTGATTTGCTTGTATGCTTTGCCGGGGGAGACTATCGCAAGAAACAACCATCTGGCTTGCTTGGTTTTAAGCAGGTAAAAGATGACCTGCCGCCCTTCCAAATCATAGTAGAGGACTTCGTCACCATCATTCAGACGTTCGAGCGCTTCGGTGTTTGTGACTGCACGCAGGAGCAGTTCTTCGACTGCAGCGAGCATTTCTGGCGGGGTGCTGGGTTGACCGCCCAGGAACAGCAGTCGGTCGGTTTCGATTGACACGAGCGCTAAAGCCTCGAAGCGGTCTTCTTCGGCCAGAAGCGCCTGCAGTTGCTCTCGCGGGGATTGTGTCAATGCTGCTTGAGCCAGTTCATCAACCGGTTGACGATGCTGCGGCGCTGTTCGGTGTCCCGCTTGTACTCGACCTGTAGCTGAGTTGTGAGCATCTCCAGCTCAGTCACTCGCATCCGGGCACCGTTGACGATCACCCAGCCATTGTCCAGCGCGCGCATGTCCTTTGGGCGGCGGTTGTAGAGTTTCTGGTAGGCCTCGGCGTAGTGTGACATGGCCTTTTCGGCGGTCATGTCCATAATGAACTCCTCAGTATTTTGATGTGCGACCAGGACAAGGTGATGTGTGGCTCTGTGGACTATTCTAGCAAAAATTGACGCTGTTGGGACTATCTTGATGAATTTTTCACACATTGGATAGAATAACGCGCCCGTTGCAGGACGCGGTATAATCTCTTTTCGCTATTGACGAAGGTGGAAGTACATGAGTGATAACACGGCGCTGGATTACATGAGCGCAGTTGAGCTGATACGCAGCCGAACAAGCTTTCGGCCTGAGGTTGGTATGGTGCTGGGTTCCGGCCTCGGCGGACTGGCCGATACGCTCACGGAACGCGTCGTCATCCCCTATGCGGATATTCCCGGTTGGCCGCGTTCGACCGTGCATGGGCACAGCGGCAATCTGGTGTTTGGTTACCTGGAGGGCAAACCTGTAGTGGCGCAGCAGGGGCGTGCCCATTTCTATGAGGGGTATTCCATGCAGCAGGTCACCTTTCCGATCCGTGTGATGCATCTGCTGGGTGTAAAGACCCTGTTCCTGACCAATGCGGCAGGTGGATTGAATCAGAACTACCGCACGGGCGACCTGATGCTGCTCAATGATCACATCAATTTCGTCGGCATGGTAGGCAGTAACCCGCTGATGGGGCCGAATGACGAGCAGTTTGGGCCGCGTTTCCTGGGCATGGTGCAGACATATGATCGGGCGCTGCGGGCGGTGGCGAAGAATGTGGCACGCGAAGCTGGTATTACGCTGCACGAGGGCGTCTATGTTTGCTTGTCCGGCCCGAACTTTGAAACCCCTGCGGAAATCAGGATGCTCCGTGCCATCGGTGGTGATGCTGTGGGCATGTCTACCGCGCACGAAGTACTGGTGGCGCGTCACGCTGGGATGCGCGTCATGGCCTGTTCCGGCATCACCAACGAGGGCATAGACTCGCCAGATGTTGACCTGGAAACCAACCACGAAGAAGTGTTGGACGCAGGCAAAGTCATCGTGCCGCGGCTCACCACCATTCTCAAGGGGGTGCTGCGCCATCTATGAGCAGCCTGATTTATCTGATCGAGCAGGTATCGCTCGGCCTGTATATCCTGATCGCAGTCGGGATGTTCTGGAGCTGGCGGCGCTGGACGGCGGCTCAACGAGAACTGCGGGCAACGCACTTCGAGTTGGAGCGTGACATCTTTCGTTATCGCCGCGCCAACGCCGTCACGGGATTTGTAGTGCTCGTACAGTTGGCCCTGGTGGTTTTTGGCATTCAGCAGGTGGTTGCGCCGACGATCCGCCGTAACGAGAGTATGGCAGTCACGGTTGTCGAGACGATCACCGATCTGCCATTCGAGACTCCAACGCCTGGCCCGGTTGAATTTGGTAGTTCTCCGATTGATGCCAGCGGCGTGCAGCTTGAGGGTGAAGAACTGGTGCGCGTACTGGCGACGCCGACCCTGACTCCTACACCCGTCGGCACGATCCTGCCGAATCCGCCACCTGTGGGCGGCTGCGACACGCCCAATGCAACATTGCAAGTGCCCGCGAACGGTCAGTTGGTGTTCGAACCTCTGATGGTGATTGGTACAGCCAACACCGAGAACTTTGCATTTTTCCGCTTCGAGATCAAAGGGCCGTCAACTTTCGAGAGTTTTGCCATGCTGCGACAGTATGATCAGCCTGCCAGTGAGGTGCGCGAACTCGGCCAGTTCACTCCAGCGTTCTATGAGCCGGGTGAGTATCAGTTTCGCTTGACTGTGTTTGACATCAGTAACACGCTCAAAGCGGCCTGTACTGTGAATATCACGATCAGTGAACCAATACCGACGCCGACGCCTCTGCCACCCCCCTGAGCAAGCCTGTAATGAACGTGAAGCCGTCTTTGGGTTTTGTCGGTGTGGGTAATGTTGCTTTGACATTGGCGCGTCTATGTAGTGCGGCAGGCTATCGCGTCGTGGCAGTTTACAGTCGGACTGTGGAGAAGCGCACAGCGCTCGCGGCGGATATGGGTGCTCTCGCCGCCGAGTCGGCGGATGCTGTAATTGAGTCGGCAGACTTGACACTGTTGACCGTGCCAGATGATGCCATTGAGACAGTGGCTCGGAGTATACGCGTGAGTAATGGGGCGGGGAAAGCGGTCGTCCATACTTCCGGCGCACATGATGCGGCTCTGCTCAGTTCACTGGCCTCACAGGGCGTGATGACTGGCAGCTTGCACCCGGCATTTCCATTCGCAAAGACGGGTTCGGAGGCGGAAGCGCTGCGCGGCGTGGTATTCGCAGTGGAAGCTGAAGATTCGTCGCTGCGAGATTGGCTGGCGGAATTGGTGACCGCATTGGATGGGGTTGTATTGGAACTCGCCGCAGCGAATAAGGCCGTTTATCATAGCGCGCTGGTATTCGCCAGCAATTACACGGTGACATTGTTTGCTATTGCCGAGCGGTTGTTGATGCAGACTGGTGCTGATCGTGAACTGGTTGCGCAGGTTTTGCTGCCGCTGCTGAGCGGAACGATCGAGAATTTGCGGCGACAGGGCATACCAATGGCGCTGACGGGGCCGCTGGTGCGCGGCGACCATCGAACTGTGAGTGCGCATCTGACAGCGTTGGAAGGACTTGATGAGCAAATAGCGCATCTGTATCGTGAATTGGCACAAGCTTCACTGCCACTATTAGCCGCCCGCCAGATCAACACGAATGCATGGCAAGAATTCTTGCAAGAACACGGAGCGTGAACGATGCGACGGACAATCCGGGACATCCAGAAGATGAAGACCGCAGGCGAACCTATCGCCATGCTTACGGCCTATGATGCGACCAGCGCGCATCTGGGCGAGGCTGCTGGCGCGCCGATGCTGCTCGTTGGCGATTCGCTGGGTATGGTCATTCAGGGGCAACCGTCAACCATTCCGGTGACGTTGGAACATATCATCTATCACACGCAGATGGTGATGCGGGCGACACAGAACGCGCTGGTCATCGCTGATATGCCATTCATGACCTATAAGACTACCATCGAACAGGGTATGACCAACGCCGCCCGTCTGATGCAGGAGAGCGGCGCGGGTGCGGTCAAGCTGGAAGGTGGAGCGTATATCGCGCCGACGATTGCTCGTATTGTAGAGGCGGGCATTCCGGTCATGGCGCACATCGGCCTGACGCCGCAGAGCGTGAACCAGTTCGGCGGTTTTCGTGTGCAGGGCAAAGATCTCAATACGGCAGAGCAGTTGATGGCCGATGCGCTGGCGGTACAGGACGCGGGTGCGTTCGCAGTGGTGCTGGAACTGCTGCCGGCACCGCTGGCG
>JAEUQX010000402.1 GCA_016788625.1 Anaerolineae bacterium | reverse complement strand
TTGGCCTGCTTCGGCCAGGTCTTGGTCGCTTCGCCCACGACATTGACACCGCCCTGGACTTTGACGACATCGAGCAGTTCTTCGCCCGTCATGCTGGCGATCTGCGCGAAGGTGGTGATCCCTGCTTTCTTGAGGGCGGCGGCGCTCTTCGGCCCCAGCCCTTCAATCGCCGTCAGATCATCTTCCGCCTTCGAAGCCTTGGCAGACTTGGTAGCTGCCGGGGCGGGCGCGCTGGCCTTCACGGCGCTGGGTGCAGCGACGCGGGCAGCAGCAGGCGCAGCAACAGCGGCACCAGAACCAGTGGGAACAGGGTGCTGCAATGCGACCGCTACAATTTTGGTGAAGGTCTGCGGATCGCGGACGGCGACATCGGCCAGCATCTTGCGGTCGATGACCACCTGTGCCTGCTTGAGGCCGTACATCAGTTTGCTGTAGCTGATGCCATTCATGCGAGCAGCAGCATTGATGCGGACAATCCACAAGCGGCGCAGGTCACGCTTGCGGGCGCGGCGGTCGCGGTAGGCGTACCACAGCGCCTTGAGCATGGCTTCGTTCGTGCGGCGGTGCAGACTGCCGCGCGTACCCCACATGCCCTTGGCTTTCTTGATCAGTTTCTTGTGCCACCGGCGGCGTACTACACCGGTTTTTGTTCTGGACATCTGCGAACTCCTGGACAATAAATGCCCGGAGTCGGTTCCGGGCTGAAACGTTCACAATGCGGGCGCGCTTACCTACCAGGATTTTGGCGGTACTTGCCGAGGTAGGGCGCGAGGCGCTTGATCTTCTTCGAAATCTTCGAGCTGTCGACACCGATCAGTTTGTCGAGCAAACGCTTGGTGCGCTTGGCGGTGCGGCGGCGGAAGTGGCTCTTGCCACCATGAGTCCGCACGACCTTACCGCTGCCCGTCACGCGAAAACGCTTGGCGGTGGCCTTGTGCGTCTTCAGTTTGTACTTCTTGGTCTTTGCTTTCGCCACGATAATTGCTCCGCAGTTACTTTTTCTTGTCAGCCGCTGGTGCCAGAACCATCAGCATGGTATTGCCTTCCATCGTCGGGTGCTGTTCGACAACGGCGACATCCTGCAACTCTACCGCAATCTCCTGCATTCGCTGCAAGGCGATATCCGGATAATCACGCTCACGACCCCGGAAGCGCGCACGCACGCGCACCTTCATGCCCTGCTTAATCCACAGCCGAGCATCGCGGACTTTGAACGAGAGGTGGTGCTGGTCGGTCTTGGGACGAAGCTGGATTTCCTTGACTTCGATGACCTTCTGCTGTTTCTTGGCTTCCCGTTCGCGTCGGCGCTTTTCGTACTGGAACTTGCCGAAGTCCATGATCCGGCAGACTGGCGGTTCGGCGTTGGGGGAAACCTCGACCAGATCGAGGTTACGGGCCTCAGCCATCTCCAGCGCAGTACGCAGGGAAACAACACCGATGTTCTCATTCGTATCGGTAATCAACCGGACTTCGCGCGCCCGAATTTGCTCGTTGACGCGGTAATTTACAGCGCTTATGGCTTGTACACCCTTCGTTCTTCAGATAGTTGTGTTTGAGTGGGCGCAGTCTAGCACAAGCCTTAATCTGAGTCAATGCTGAGCGAGCGGGCTTTGCTGCTCCCTGTGCGCTTACAGTGGGCGTATCATCTCGTACTGGAACACGTCGAAGCCCAGGGCGCGGTAAAGCTGCTGCGCGGGGTTGTTGGGCAGCACGTTGAGTTCAACCAGCGCACAACCCTGTTCACGCCCCCAGGCCATCGCCTGCTCGATCAACTGGCGAGCGATACCGCGCCGCCGATACGCCTCGTCAACGTAGACCGCGTGAATATGCAGCAGCTCGCACGACTGGAACACGCTGGCCTGCGGAAAGTGCGATGCTTCAAGCATTCCGACTCCGGTGCCGTCAAGCTCCGCCACCAGGTAGAGCGTATCGTCGCGCGTCAGGCGCTGGCCGACTCGTGCGTCAAACTGCGCGCGCAAGCGGTCTGCGCTGGCTGCGGGATGCCCGCCCGCCGCTTCCATAGCCTGCACCATCGCTGTCAGGCTGCTGACAAGCAGGGGGATGTCGCGTTCGGCGGCGCGGCGAATGTGCAAGGTGTGTCTCTCCCGATCTGGACGGACTAGCGTGATTAGAGCAGGACAGCGACTTTCTCAATGTCATCGGGCGTCAGCGTCCAGCCTGCCGCGCTGACGTTGGCGCGCACCTGTTCCGGCGTCATGGCTCCGGCGATGACCGACGACACCGCAGGCCGCGCCAGCAGCCAGGCAAACGCCAGTTCCAGGATGCTGTGCCCGCGCGTTTCGGCATAGGCGATCAGCGCTTCAACGGTCGCCAGGCTGGCATCGGTCAACCAGCGCGACGGGTTGGGGTTATTGGTGATGCGCGTGCCTTCGGGCAGCGCCTGTCCCTGGCGGTACTTGCCCGTCAGTAGGCCACTCGCCAGCGGGAAATAGGGCAGATAGCCGATGTTCAGTCGTTCGCATTCAGGCAGCACGTCGCGCTCGTCATCACGCTTGAGCAGGCTGTATTCGTTCTGAAGGCTGGCAAAACGCGCCGCGCCGGGCTTGACCGCTGCTTCTGCTTCGCGAATCTGGGCGAGGGTGAAATTGGAGCTGCCGATTTCGCGCACCTTGCCCGCCTTAACCAGCTCGTCCAGCGCTTCGAGCGTTTCCGCGATGGGGGTTTGCGCGTCGGGCGTGTGCAGTTGATAGAGGTCAATGGTGTCCGTGCCCAGGCGCTTCAGGCTGGCCTCGACCGCTGTCCGGATATAAGCGGCACTGGCTCCGCTGCCCTGGCCTGCCATCTCGTAACCAAACTTGCTGGCGATGATCACCTCTTTACGGCGGCTGCCCAATGCGCGCCCCAGCAGTTCCTCGCTTTGTCCATCGCCGTAAACATCGGCGGTGTCGAAGAAGTTGATGCCGGCATCCAGCGCCGCGTTGACCACCTGTGCCGTGCCCGCCGCGTCGAGCCGCCGCCCGAAGTTGTTGCATCCCAAACCGACTACCGATACGTTAAGTGAGCCAATTCGCCGCAGTTCCATAGTATCAAGTATCCCTTCCTAATGGCTAAGAACGGTCGAGGAAAGTATAGCTGGACTGGAACAGGAACGTAGTCCGCCAGCGGTGGATTGGACTGTGGGGAGTTTCATCCAGAATGTTTTGAATGCGGCTTTTAATGTGGGCTTGGCTACTCGTGCTGCGATACTATTGCCTTCTCGTCAGACAATAATCTTCCGATTTCCCCACCAGCATCCCGATAGGCGCCCGTTTGCGCCTTGCCGGCATTACCTCTGCTTCCCACGCAGCCGCCGCAATGTGCGCCGCAAAGTTGCGACCAACGTCTGCGGGGAGACGGGCAGCACGCGCCGCAGCAGTTCGATGCGCCGCAAGTAACGCGCGACGGCGGGGTAATCGCTGGTTGTGCTATCGACCGGGGCGGATTTGCGCGCCAGCACCTGCACCCACTCGTTTGACTTGACGATGCTGAAGCCCGCCTTGTGCAGTAGGTTGGTCAGTGAGGTACGAGAGAAGTGATAGACATGGGCATTCTGCAAGTAGCGCAGGAAATCCATCTCGTAGCTGCGATGCAGGTATTTCACGCCGGGCACTTCGACGTAGAGCAGCCCATCATCCGGCAGCAGGTCGCGGATGCGCCGCAGTTCCTCCAGCGGGTCGAGGATATGTTCGAGCGTGTGCACATACAGCACCAGGTTCGGGCGTTCCTCCGGCTCGAACGCATCCAGCGCCGCCGCGCGTAAATCCAGCCCATGCTGATCGCGCCCATAAGCCACATATTCCGCATCCAAATCGATGCCCATCACACGGCAGCCGCGCTCGCGGAAAGCGTGCAGGATGCCGCCAGATGCGCAGCCAACCTCCAACACAAGCCCGCCCGACTGTAGCGCCTCCTTCAGAAAGGCGAAGATAGTCGCGCCCTTGCTGCGGCGTGTGGTGAAGAAAGCCGCCATATCCTGGCTGGGGCTGTAGAGCGCGCGGTAATGCTGTTGGTAAAAGTTGGTATAGGCATCGGCGTTCATGCGTGGGTTGGTCTGCACAAGACCACAGCCCCGGCACACGGCAACCGTCATCTTGAAGCCGTAGCGATCTTTCGCGGCAAGGGCTTCAAGATCACCCGCCCCGCAGACGCAGCAGGGCACCTGTTCCCACTGGTACTGGCCGGAGTCAAGTTTCGCTTCGATCAGGCGTTTGATGTCCAGTTGAGCGGGAGTCAGCTTGAGGAGCGGCTGACCATCGTATTCGTAGCGTTTCCCCAGCATAGCCCCACCCCGTTGATAGCCATAATTGTTTATCCAGGGGAGATAGATTAACATAAGGCGGCAGCACGTATAAGGGTAGAAACATTCGTGAGTCATGCGATTGCAGTCATCCCTGCCAGAGGCGGATCGAAAACCGTCCCCGGCAAAAATATCCGGCTCATCGCGGGCAAACCCCTGCTGGCCTGGTCGGTCGAAGCGGCGCTGGCCTCTGCCCAGTTCAGCCGCGTGATCGTCTCCACCGACGACCCGCAGATCGCGGACGTGGCGCGGCAGGTCGGTGCGGATGTGCCATACCTGCGCCCGGCAGCGCTGGCCCAGGACGATACATCGACCGTCGCGGTCGCGTTGCACATGCTGGACTGGCTGGAGCAAAATGGTGACGCCTTGCCGGAATGGGTGATGGTCTTGCAGCCTACCTCGCCCCTGCGGACAGCGGACGATATTCGTAACGCGGTCGAGATGACGCGCAGCGGCGGCGCACCCTCGGTGGTCAGCGTGACCGAGGCGATACCGCACCCCTATCTTGCCGGGCAGATTCGCGCGGATGGCGTGCTGTTCGGCGTGCCCGCGCTGGAGCTGAAAGACAGCAGGCGGCAGAACTTTCCCGATCTCTACGCCCTCAACGGCGCAATTTACTACACCCTCAGCCAGACAATGCGCGCTGAGGGCAAGATGATCGCAGCAGATACCCACGCCTACATCATGCCGCCGGAACGCTCGATTGACATCGATACCCCCTGGGAATTTCACCTCGCGGAATTGATCCTGAATGATACCTATGGTCAAAAACGTTAAAATTGGCAGCTACTCGGTTGGTGACGGGCAGCCCTGCTTCATCATCGCTGAGGCCGGCGTCAACCATAACGGCGACATCGCCATCGCCGAACGCCTGATTGACGAAGCGGCGCGCGCCGGGGCGAATGCCGTCAAGTTCCAGGCGTTCATCACCGAAGAACTGATCACCGCCGAAGCGCCGAAAGCCAATTATCAGGTTGAAACCACCGGGCAGCCCGGCAGCCAGTACGGGATGCTCAAGGCGCTCGAACTGACGGCAGAGCAGCACGCCCACCTGAAAGCGTACTGCGAGCAGGCCGGCGTCATGTACCTCTGCACCCCCTACGATCACGGCAGCGCGGACATGCTGGCGCGCATCGGCGTGCAGGCTTACAAGATCGCCTCGACCGACACATCCAACATCCCCTTCCTGCGCTACCTGGGCGCGAAGGGCATCCCGGTCATCCTCTCGACGGGCATGTCCACGCTCGGTGAAGTCGAGGAAGCGGTTGCCGCGCTGGAAACAGGCGGCGTGGACGGCAGTATCGTCATCCTGCAATGCACTTCGGAGTACCCCGCCCCAGTGGACGAGGTGAATCTGCGCAGCATCGCCACACTGCGGCAGGCCTTCGGTTATCCCGTCGGCTTTTCCGATCACACACAAGGGACAGCCGTCAGCGCCTGGGCGGTGGCGCTGGGCGCGTGCATGATCGAGAAGCACTTCACGCTCGACCGGACTATGCCCGGCCCCGATCACCGCGCGTCGATCGAGCCGGACGAACTGCGCCAGCTTGTCGAAGCGGTGCGCAGCCTGGAACGCGCGTTGGGCGACGGCGTGAAGCGCCCCAGCCCCAGCGAGCAGGGCAACAAAGCGTTCATGCAAAAAAGTCTGGTTGTGCGCCGCGATATTCCACAAGGCGCGGTCATCAGCGCCGATGACCTGACCTGCAAGCGACCGGCGACCGGACTGCCGCCGCGCGATTTCGACCGCGTGGTCGGCAGAAAAGCCGCCAAAGCGCTGGCATCCGGTCACATCCTGACGCTGGCCGATGTGGAGTGGAACTAGGTTGGTGCAGCCCTGGATCATCATCGGCGCGGGCGGACACGCGCGCGTCATCCTCGATACCCTGTTGGCGCTCGGTGAGCCTGTCATGGGGTTAACCGATGCGGATGTGTCTAAACACGGGCAGCAGGTGCGCGGCATCCCTGTATTGGGCGCGGATGCCATCGTAAGCGAGTATCCCGACTGCCGCCTGATCGTCGGACTGGGCAACAACCGCGTGCGCGCCAAACTATTCCGCAGCCTCAGCCAGACTCACACGCTCGCCAACGCCGTTCACCCACGTGCTACCCTCTCGCCAACCGTGCAGCTTGGGCGCGGCATC
>JAEUQX010000382.1 GCA_016788625.1 Anaerolineae bacterium | reverse complement strand
CAGGCTTACCGCGCGGAATATGGCTACAACGCCGTCCACCTGATGCCTACCAACCTGTATGGCCCCGGCGACTCCTTCGACCTGGAGAATTCGCACGTCATCCCGGCGCTGATTCGCAAGATGGTCGAGGCGCAGGATGCTGGCAGCGAACAGATCGTGCTGTGGGGCGATGGCTCACCCACGCGCGAATTCCTCTACGTCAAGGATGCGGCGGAAGGTATCGCCCTGGCGGCGGCGCGCTATAATGGCGCAGACCCCGTCAACCTGGGCAGCGGCGTCGAGATCAGCATTCGCGATCTGGCAGAAACCATCGCCGAACTGATCGGCTACACGGGGGCGATCCAATGGGATACCAGCAAGCCCAACGGCCAACCGCGCCGCAACGTCGATGTGCGCCGCGCCGAGGAGTCGTTCGGTTTTCGCGCACGCACCTCGTTCCGCGACGGCTTGCGTGATACGATTGCCTGGTATCGCGAGCACCTGCCGCACATGGCGCTCAATAACATCTAAACGAAGCTTAAGATGTGTAAATAAATCGAACGGTGCGGCTGCTGAATGCGTAATTGTGCAGCAGTCGCACCAGCGATTATGAAGTGGCGTTTGCATTTTCACGGAATCAGTGGAAAATTACGCTCCAAGATTTTTAAGTAATGTTCTTACTGAGAACACAGGAGGGGTAGCTTGGCACAACCAGTGATGATGGAGGTCAAAGACCTTGTCACTCGTTTCCATACGCAAGAAGGAACAGTGTACGCGGTCAATGGTGTCTCCTACAAACTGCACGAGGGCGAAACGCTCGGCGTCGTAGGGGAGAGCGGCAGCGGCAAAAGTGTGCATGTGCTGTCGATCATGGGGTTGATCCCCAGCCCGCCCGGCAAGATCGAAAATGGCGAGGTGCTGTTCCGGGGTCGCAACCTGATCAACCTCTCGTCGGAAGAGATGCGCTCTGTGCGTGGCGCGGAAATCGCCATGATCTTCCAGGACCCGATGACCTCGCTCAACCCAGTGCTGACTATCGGGACGCAGATCACCGAAGCGCTCAAGCTGCATATGGGCATGAGCGACAGAGAGGCCAACGAGCGCGCCGCCGATTTGCTGGCAATGGTCGGCATCCCCGACCCGGCCAAACGTCTCCGCAACTACCCCCATCAGTTCTCTGGCGGTATGCGCCAGCGCGCGATGATCGCTATGGCGCTGTCCTGCAACCCGAAGCTGCTGATCGCGGACGAGCCGACCACCGCGCTCGACGTGACTATTCAGGCGCAAATCCTCGACCTGGTGCGCCGCCTGCGCGATGAAATCGGCATGGCGATGATCTGGATTACGCACGACCTGGGCATCGTCGCTGGTCTGGCGGATACTGTGCAGGTGATGTATGCGGGGCGCATCGTCGAACGCGGCCCGACGCGCGAAGTCTTCAAGGACACGCGCCACCCCTACACACTCGGCCTGCTCAAGTCGCTGCCTCGCCTCGACCGTCGCGGCGGCGGTGGCAAACTGACGCAGATCGAAGGTTCGCCGCCCGATATGCGCGTGCAGCACAAGGGCTGCCCGTTCGCGCCGCGCTGCCCGTTCCGCGTCGAGAAGTGCGATAACGAAATTCCGCCGCTGGAACCAGGGCCGGATAGTGCGCCTGAACACCTGAAAGCGTGCTGGGTTGATGTCCGTAAAGCGCAGATGCAAGGAGTAGCGAGTCATGGTTAGTGCAGCGACGGCCACCCAGAAGAGCACGGCCTCGAACAACGGCAAGGAAGTCCTGCTGAGCGTGAGCGGGCTGAAGAAGCATTTCCCCATTACGGCGGGTCTGCTCATTCAGCGGCAGGTGGGCGCGGTCAAGGCGGTTGATGATGTCAGCTTCAACGTCTACAAGGGCGAGACGCTCGGCCTCGTGGGCGAATCCGGCTGCGGTAAAAGCACGACCGGGCGCACGGTGCTCCAGCTTTACAAACCGACGGCTGGCTCGGTGGTTTTCGAGGGGCAGGAACTGACGACGCTGCCCTCGGAAGACCTGCGCAAGATGCGTAAACGGATGCAGATGATCTTCCAGGACCCCTTCGCCTCACTTAACCCGCGTATGTCGGTTGGGCGCATCGTGGCGGAACCGCTGCGGATTCACAAGGTGATGGATAACCGCAAGGAAGAGCAGGAATATGTCGAGGCGCTGTTGGAGCGCGTCGGCCTGAACCCTTACTATGTCAACCGCTACCCACACGAATTCTCCGGCGGTCAGCGGCAGCGCATCGGCGTGGCGCGCGCGCTGGCACTGCGGCCGAGCTTCATCGTGGCCGATGAGCCGATCTCGGCGCTGGATGTGTCGATCCAGGCGCAGGTTGTGAACCTGTTGGAAGACCTGCAGGACGAACTTAACCTGACGTACCTGTTTATCGCCCATGACCTGAGCATGGTGCGTCATATCTGCGACCGCGTGGCCGTGATGTACCTGGGCAAGATCGTAGAACTGGCTGAAGCCGACGAACTCTACGAAAACCCGCTGCATCCGTACACGCAGGCGCTGCTCTCCGCCGTGCCCGTGCCCGACCCGACAGTCGAGGAACAGCGGCAGCGTATCATCCTGGGCGGCGATGTGCCCAGCCCGGCCAACCCGCCGAAGGGCTGCAACTTCAATACGCGCTGCCCGGTGGCCTTCGACCTGTGCCATCAGGAACCTGACCCGGTTCTGACCGAGGTCTCACCGGGGCACTGGGTGTCCTGCCACCGCACGTAAGAACCCTAAAAACGCAGGCCTTACGGGGCGATCTGTTTGGTCGCCCCGTATCTTTCAACCATTGTTTTCGCAAATAGTGTCAGGAGAATTTCATGCAAAAGCGTTTTGTTTTTGGTGTGCTGCTGGTCATCATCGGCATTCTGGCAGGCAGCACCGCCGTCTTCGCGCAGGATGCCCTGCCCGCACTGGCTGATCTCCCCGCTGGTGAATGGACAGAAATCGCGACGGGCGGCGAGACCTCGTGTGCCTATGGCGACCCGTATCGTTTCTTCGTGCGGCCGGCTGCCGAGCCGAGCGACAAGCTGCTGATCTACTTCGCGGGCGGCGGCGCGTGCTGGAATGCCGAGAACTGCGCCCCGAGCTTCGCAGGCCCCGATGGCAACCCGATCTTCGTCAGCCAGGTGCCAGAAGGCTCCAGCGCAGCGCTGACGCAGGGTTTCTTCAACTACGAGAATGACGCCAATCCAGTTGGCGACTACAACGCCGTGTATGTGACCTACTGCTCGGCGGATGTTCACAGCGGCAGCAACCGCATTGACTATGAATCGTCGGCGGGCGAGAAGTACACACTCAACCACGTCGGCGCGATTAATGCTACCGCCGCGCTGGATTGGACGTTCGAGAACTTCGATAGTCCCTCCAACGTGGTCGTTTCCGGGTGCAGCGCGGGTTCCTATGGCTCGATCCTGCACAGCGCGCGCATCATGCAGCAGTACGCGGGCACGCCTGTGATGCAGATCGGCGATGCCGGCGTGGGCGTGGTCACGGATACCTTCGACGGCCTCGCAAGCTGGGGTTTCTACGACAACCTGCCGGACATCGGCGGCCTGCGCGAGATGGACCCGACTGTGTTCCGCACGAAAGATCTGTATAAGGCGACTGCCGCAGCTTTCCCGGATAACACCGTCTCGCAGATTACGGGCTATCTGGATACGGTACAGATTGGTTTCTTCTACCTGATGGGCGGCGGCGCGACCCCCGAAGAAGCGGGCGCGAACTGGCTGTTGGGGATGCGCAGCATCATGAGCGGCCTGAGCGGCAGCGTGCGCAACTTCCGCGGACTGATGTTCGGTGGTGGGCAGCACTGCATCACGCCTTATGACGAGATGTACAGCTACCAGGTCAACGGCCAACCCCTGGTCGATTGGGTCGCTGGCGTCGTCAATGGCGAACGCCCGCGCACGCTGAACTGCCTGTCCTGCAACGAGCCAGAAGTGGCTGCCGGGTCGTAAACAGCGTTTGCAGACAAGCTGACTGATATTGGGGACGGG
>JAEUQX010000364.1 GCA_016788625.1 Anaerolineae bacterium | reverse complement strand
ACTGTTTCGTCTAATCCCGCATCGATCAAGCGCGCCTGAATATGCGTGATGAATGCCGCTGGCCCTGGCCCGCCGCCAATCTGTGCCCACCACTCGCCGCCCGCCATGTCGGTCGCCAACGCTACATGCTGCGCCAACCCGACCTCGACCATCTGGAACAGCAGCGGCCAAACCCCGCGCTCAGGGTCATACTTGGCGCGAAGGAAGGTGTCGTATTCCAGCAGCACACCCGCCTGCGCCATCTCGCGGTGCAGGCCAAAGTCGGCGCGCTTATCGACATGACAGAACACCAGCTTATCCGCTGTCATACCCTGCGCCAGGAAGAGCGCCAGAAACTCCTCAATCGCCGCGCCGCGCTCGGCGTGCATCTCAATAGCACACCCGCTGGCCTTCGCCGCAGCCGCAGCCGCCTCAAACAGATGCAGCGGCGACGCTTCCAGCGTGGCCTCGGCAGCGATCTTGATGAAGCCCGGATACACGACCGCATCCGTCCCACGCGACTCAGTTGTGCCCTGTCGCAGTTCATCCAGCAAAAACGCGGCGGCCGCCTCCGTCGTCATCGACCACAACGGGGCGTTATCATCCGCATAGTAGCGCCGCAGGTGAAAGCCCGTGCAGGCGATGACGTGTACGCCGGACGCACCGGATAGCTGCCGCAGCCTGTTGGCATCGCGCCCCGCCTTGTACGGCTGGCAATCCACGATGGCACTGCCCCCCGCCGCGCGGAATGCGCGCAGTTCGGACTCGATGGCCGCCGCGTCGTTCAGCACCGGCGCAGACTCGTCAGCGCCGGGGACACGATCAATCCAAAGGTGGCTGTGCGCGTCGATCACACCCAAAACCTGGGGATCGACCGGGCCGCGCACGGTCATGATCTGCTGTGCCATGCCTGTCTTCCCTGATGGTGTTCAACCTGGCGCGATTATAGACCGCGCCGCTGCCACCCGACAACCAAACTGGTCTGCGATGTGACGAGAAAACGAAGACAACAAATGGTAACATAAGCGCCACCAGTGTTCATCCAGGATGACAGCTTCATGACCCAACAAAAACGCAAATTTGGTTTTGAGACGCGAATGCTGCACGCCGGGCACATCCCCGACCCGGTGACGGGCGCGCGAGCCGTGCCCATCTATCAGACCACCTCGTATGTCTTCGAGGATACGGACAAGGCCGCGCAGCTTTTTGAACTGAAGCAGTACGGCAACATCTACACGCGCATCAACAACCCGACCAACGCGGTCTTCGAGGAACGCATCGCCTCGCTGGAAAACGGCACAGGCGCGGTGGCGACGGCCAGCGGCATGGCGGCGCAGTTCGCCGTGTTCATGACGCTGCTCGAACCGGGTGATGAGATCGTCTCGTCGTCGCATCTCTACGGCGGGACAAAGACCCAGTTCACCCATACGTTCAAGAAGCTCGGCGTCAAAGCGCACTTCGTCGATCCAACCGACATGCAGGCCTGGGAACGCGCGATCACGCCCAAGACGCGCGCCCTCTATGGCGAAACCATCGGTAACCCGCGCGGCAGCGTGCTGGACATCGAGCCGCTGGCGGCGCTGGCGCACGCGCATAACGTCCCACTGATCGTGGACAGCACCTTCGCCACGCCCTATCTGTGCCGCCCGCTCGATTGGGGCGCGGACATCGTAGTACATTCAGCCACCAAGTTCATCGGCGGGCACGGTAGTTCCATCGCGGGCGTGCTGATCGATTCCGGCAGGTTCGATTTCAGCAGCTTCCCGACCATCGCCGCGCCCGACCCGGCCTATCATGATCTGAAGTTCTACGAGACGTTCGGGCATTACGGCTTCCTGATGAAGGCGCGCACCGTCACGGTGAGAGACACCGGCGCGGCGCTCTCGCCCTTCAACGCCTTCCTGCTGATTCAGGGGCTGGAGACGCTTTCGGTACGCATGGAACGGCATGTGCAGAACGCCCAGGCCATCGCCGCTTTCCTGGCGCAGCACCCCAAAGTAGCGTGGGTGGCCTATGCCGGGCTGCCGGACAATCCGTACCACGCGCTGGCGCAGAAATACACGCCCAAAGGCCCCGGCGCGGTGTTCACCTTCGGCATCAAGAGCGACAACGCGCGGCAGGCGGGCAAGACCTTCATCGAGTCGCTGCACCTGTTCTCACACCTCGCCAACGTGGGCGACGCGCGCAGCCTGGTGATTCACCCGGCCTCGACCACACATCAGCAGCTTTCCGACGCGGAACTGGAAGAAGCAGGCATTGACGCAGGCATGATTCGGCTGTCTATCGGCTTAGAAACGACGGAGGACTTACTATGGGATCTGGACCAAGCCTTGCAGTTGACGTAAGCATGAACACCATCCTCAGCGAGGCCGACCGGGCCAAATACATGGATCCCGGCAAGATACGCGCCGCGCTGAGCAGCACGAAGACCATCGCCATCGTCGGCCTTTCGCCCAAGCCGGAACGACCGAGTTACTTCGTCGGCACGTACCTGCAATACGAGGGCTACCGCATCATCCCGGTCAACCCGCGCGCCACAGAAATCCTGGGCGAGAAGGCTTACCCGGATTTGCTCAGCATCCCACACCCGGTCGATATGGTCAACGTCTTCCGCCAGCCGGAAGAATGCGTCGAGATCGCGCAGCACGCCGTACAGATCGGCGCGAAGACATTGTGGCTGCAACTACGCGTGGTCAACTTCGAAGCGGCGCGCATCGCGGAAGAGGCTGGCCTGACAGTGATCATGGATCGCTGCGTGAAGATCGAACACGGACGTTACAGCGGTTCACTGCACTGGGTGGGTATGAACACCGAGATCATCAGCGCGCGACGCGGCCAGCGGTATTTTTGAGTCGGTAGCTTTTAGCTGTTAGTCTTCGGTCGGTATGGAGAAGGTATTGGGAAAATGCCTGATCTCCTTAGGGGAGGATATACGCGCCTCGCGCCAATCCTCCCGTCTGCGTCCGGCGAGCGTCCAGTAGGGACATGGCATTGCCGTGTCCGCTTCAAGGATTTACCGGATACACCAGTTCGTGATCGGCCATTGAGCTAACGACTCATGACTAACGACTATCAGCTAACGACTATCAGCTAACGACTAAAGACCTTTGACTGGCCGCGAAGTCTGCTTTCACGAGACGCCTGTTCTGCACTACAATCGAGGAAAGATCGACTTTACCGCACCATTTCCGTAAAGGAGCCTTGATCCATGCCCAAACGCCTACTCTGCCTGCTCGGCGCGGCGCTGCTGGCACTGGCCGCCTGTGGGGGCGGCAGCGATCCTTCGACAACGGTTGTTTCCGACAGCACCCTGATTAACTGGGATCGCAATCCCAACACCATCATCTTCCGAGCGGATGTCACCGGTGGCAGCACCGACCCGTTCATCGCCCGCAGCGAAGTCCCGGTTTGCACTGTCTACGGCGACAATCATGTCGTCTGGACGAACGAACTGGGGCCATTCAACGTGCAGGTGTTGGAAGACCGCGTGAGCGATGAAACCATCCAGGACTTCGTGCTGTTCCTGACGCTCAACCTGCAATTCTACACGCGCCAGTCGCGCGCTAACCTCGAACCCGCCAGCAACCCGGCCCCGGTGGTCGAAACGCTGCTGCTGTTCGTCAACGGCGTGACGCACACGACCGACGCCTTCAGCGAGTGGCCGCCGGATTACTACAGCAACGTGATCCAGGCGTGCAAGGCCATCAGCAGCGCCCCGGTGATTTACGCTCCGGCAGCGGGTTGGGTGTCCGCGCAGGCCGTGCCCTATGACACCAGCGCGCCAACGCTGCCCTGGGACGCGGCAGCCAACGGCCTTGATCTGGCGGCGCTGGCGACCGAGGGACAACCGCGCTGGATAACCGACCGTAATGTGCCCGTGATCTGGAACATCCTGCGAACCTCACCGCCCAACATCCTCTTCACACAGGGCGAGCAAACCTACTGGGTGGCGCTGCAAGTCCCCAACGTGACGCGCAACGCGCCCGCCGCGCCGTAAGGGCGTCATACACGATAGTATGTAGATCAGGATTGACATAGGTTCTCTCACGCGAGGAACTGGTCAATCCTGTTTTGCTATTCATTCGGAGATTTATGGTATGAAAAGAACGGGGATTGTGCTGTTGTTTTGGTTCACGGTAGTTGGATTCCTGGCTGATAACACCACAGCACAAGAAATAGCAGCGCCGATTATCCTCGATCAGGGGGATATGGTCTACGGCGCTGTTTGGAATGCCGACGAAACCCAGATCCTTACATGGGGCGGCAAGTCGGTAAAAACCTGGACTGCTGAAGGGGTGCTGCTACACAGCTTCTCAACCGATGATTATCTGCAATCTGCTTCCTGGAATCGCGATGAATCACTGATCCTCGTCTGGGGTGGTTCGTCCGTTCTGATTTGGAACGTGGATGGTACGGCACGAGCGCGACTTGAACATGAAAACGTGATGGGTGCTCGCTGGAATGAGATGGGTACTCGCATCTTGTCTTATGGTCAGGATAACACGGCTCGAATGTGGGATAGCGAAGGACGATTACTGACAACGTTCGTTCACGATTATTGGGTAGTCGGTGCCACATGGAACGGGGCGGAGGACCAAATACTCACATGGTCATTTGATAACACGGCCAGACTTTGGGACACTGACGGCAACCTTCTGGCGACATTTGAACACGATAAAAGGGTGTTAAAGGCTGAGTTTGTAGCGGATGACTCACAAGTCCTGACGCTTTCAGTCGATCACACGATCAAACTCTGGAGCGTCAGCGGTGAACGGGTCTGGACGGCAACCCATCCAGATACCCCCTTTCTTGCCAGCGATCATATGCGTCATTCAAGCCTGCTGTCATGGGCATTCGAGAAGGTTTTCCTGTGGGACTTTGCTACCGGAGCGCTGATCACAACGCTGGTAAATCCTAGTGACGTATCCGGCGCGATGTGGATCGATGACGATACAAAAATCATTTCCTGGACAATCGATAGTACCCTCTCGATTTGGTCGTTGGATGATAAACCGCCGTTGACGTTGCCGGTACCACATAGGGGACGAGAAGGCGAGGTCATCTGGAATCCCCGCGAGAAGCAAATTGTTATAGTGGTCAATGCATTCATGGAGTGCCAAGAGAATTGCCGGCAGGCGGTCTATATGTGGGGGCTAGACGGTCAGTTGCGTGCTACTCTGGAACACCCTGCTTATATCTATGGCGCTCTCTTCAGCCCATCGTTTGATCAACTGCTTACGTGGTCGAAGGATAACAGTGCCCGAATCTGGACTCTTGAAGGTGAACTGCTTGCTGTTTTGCAGCATGATGGAAGCGTAGTTGGCGCGAGGTGGAATTCGGACGGAACGCAGGTACTAACGTGGTCTGATGAGGATCAAAAGGTGAAAATTTGGAATACTTGATCGGCAAAGATCAGTTCAGGATCATTACAATGATGGTGGGTACAGATCATCGACCACACAGTTACACGAAGAGGCGAGAAGTCCGCTGTGCAGCACAGTAAACAGATTCTCCTGGCGCGCCGACTCTTAGATCGGGACTACGCAACACCGATCACCATTGAGCAGTTGAGTCGGCAGGTCGCGCTCTCGCCCTATTATCTGATCCGGCTGTTTCGCCGCGTCTACAAGCAGACCCCGCACCAGTACCTCATCCACTTGCGTATCGCCAGGGCGAAGGAACTCCTCAGCCGCTCCGATCTTAGCATCACCGAGATTTGCGTCACCGTCGGTTTTGAAAGCCTGGGGTCATTCAGCACGCTGTTCAGCAAAGTGGTCGGTATCTCGCCCAGCGCCTACCGCCGCAGCAGTCAGTCCATGCGCACATCGGCTTATATCCCGCTGTGCGCCTCCTGGCTACACGACGTTCACGAGACGACCGATGCGTGAAACAGGGCAATTTTCAAGAAGCCAATTTAGCACAAATGTCTTATGATTTGAGCTGTAACGGACTGAGGAGAGGGTACATGATCAACAGGCTTGCGGTCACCGAGTTTTGGGTCACGGATCAGAATGCAGCGCTGCGTTTCTACACCGAAACACTCGGCTTCGACATTCGCGCCGATGTGACCGTCGGTGATTATCGCTGGATCAGCGTCGGCCTGAAAAGCCAGCCTGATGTTGAAATTGGCTTGAACGCGCTGAAAGCAGGCAACCTGCTCACAGCGGATGAAGCGCAGTTCCTGACCAAACTGGTCGAAGCGGGCAAGCTCGGTCACTGCGTCTGGAAGACGGACGACTGCCACAAGACCTATGATGAGCTGAAAGCGAAGGGCGTGGAGTTCGTGCAGCCGCCCACAGATCGCCCTTACGGCACCATCGAAGCCATCTTCAAAGACAACAGCGGCAACATCAT
This sequence comes from Anaerolineae bacterium, assembly GCA_016788625.1. Taxonomy (GTDB): domain Bacteria; phylum Chloroflexota; class Anaerolineae; order Aggregatilineales; family Phototrophicaceae; genus CFX2. The sequence goes on along the minus strand of JAEUQX010000364.1, from coordinate 675 downwards.
GGTACTCTCGCAGGACAAGCGTTAACAGCACAAGGGGATGAGGAGATTACGATGGCAGCGAAGAAGGATACGCAGAAGTCGGCCAAGGGCAGCAAGGATGCCAAGGGGTTCACGGCGGAGGAACGCGCCGCGATGCAGGAGCGCGCCAAAGAACTGAAGGCGGAAGCGCGCGCGAACAAGAACAAGGCTGACGGGGAAAATGACCTGCTCGCCAAGATCTCCGAGATGCCAGAAGCGGAACGCGACATGGCGACCCGCATCCATGAGATCATCAAAGCCAACGCGCCCGAACTCTGGCCGAAAACCTGGTATGGGATGCCCGCCTATGCGCGCGACGGCAAGATCGTCTGCTTCTTCCAGAGCGCACAGAAATTCGACGCCCGATACGCGACCCTGGGCTTTAATGACACGGCGCACCTGGATGACGGCAACATGTGGCCGACTGCCTTCGCGCTGAAGAAGCTGACCGCCGTCGAAGAGGCGCGGATTATCGAGCTGGTGAAAAAAGCGGTGAGTTAAGGGGAAGTCGTTAGTCTTGAGTCGTTAGTCTTTAGCGGGATGCTTGAAGCTTGTGTTCTTCAGTATCCTGCTAAAGACTATTTGCTATCAGCGATCGGCTTAGAACCAGTTGCGATTGTTGTTGCTGCCGCTTGCGCCGGGGATGCTGTCGAGGAA
>JAEUQX010000360.1 GCA_016788625.1 Anaerolineae bacterium | reverse complement strand
ATACTCGACCCGGCTGTGCCCATCGTCACGCAGGGACCGATGCACGTCATCCCGGATTTCATCGTCGAGGTCAAGTCACCGGATGACACCTATGAGGACATGCGCGAAAAAGCGCGCTTCTACGTCGAGCGCGGCGTGCGGTTGGTCTGGTTGGTCTTCCCGCGCACGCGCATCGTCGAGGTGTATCGACCGGGCGTGCCCTCGGAGATGCTCGGCATAGATGATGTGCTGGACGGTTACGACGTGCTGCCGGGTTTCAGCCTGCCTGTTGCCCGCTTGTTCGTCACCACGCGCGGTGGCTAGAGAAAGAGGCGTCCAATGATTATGCCAGCAACCCGCATCCACACGGTTGAAGCGTTCGAGCAGTTCCTGTCACTGCCGGAAAACCGCGACCGCCACTTCGAACTGATCGACGGCGCCATTGTGGAGAAGGCCATGCCCACTGAAGAACACGGACTGACGGTCGGATTGTGGATCACTTTTCTGAACCTCTATGGAATGGAAAGAGGTATCGGTCTGGCAGGGACGGAACACCGGTTTCGCGTGCCGGGGGACGAGACGAACGCACGCCAACCGGACATCTCGATGATTCTGGAAACCGAGTCGCCGATCACGACCAAAGGAGCGACGCAGCGCGCGCCGGATGTGATTGTCGAGGTCAAGTCGCCGGATGACCGTATCCAGGACATGCGCGACCGCGCGGCGTGGTATCTGGCGAACGGAGTGAAGCTGGTCTTCCTGCACTTCCCGCGTCAGCAGTTTGTCGAAGCGCATCGCCCCGGTCACGATATCGAGATCATCCCGATCAACGAGACGATCAGCGGCTACGACGTGCTGCCGGGGTTCAGCCTGCCCGCCGCGAAAGTGTTCCCGCAAACGCGCGGGGGATAATAGGTCAGGAACGATGGCCGACCAAGAACGAACTGAATTCCAGGATGTCCTGGCGCGAGCATTAGAACTCTCACCCATTGAGCGGATGGCGATCATTGAAGAGTTAGCGGCTTCATTTAAGGAGGCATGGCATCGCGGTGATATTGATGTTAGCGATGATGCCCCTTTCTCGCCGGAAGAAATCGCCGAACTTACCCGTGTTGAACCCTTGCCCCCTGCGGAGGTTGTTGCCCTGGGGCTGCTTGGCACCTGGTCTCACAAGATGATTGGCGATGGCGCAGAGTGGGTGAATGAACAAAAGCGTAAACGCAGAGAGCGACGCAAATGGTCAACGCCTTAGTTGATACGTCCGTTGTGATTGATCTTCTGCGTGGCTATCCACCGGCTCAGGCGTGGTATTTGCGACAAACTGATCTTGGCGTAAGCCGAGCAGTCTGGCTAGAAGTGTTGGAAGGGACTCAGAATCGTCACGACCAACGCCAGGCTCTCAAGCTGTTGAAACGCTTCTACTTGGACGAAATGACAGAGGCTGATGGTGTTTGGGCAACTGATCAACTGCTTGGATTGAGTCTCAGCCACAACATCGATGCCTTTGACTGCCTGATTGCCGCTTCATCCCATCGATTAAATGTGACGCTCTATACTCGTAATCTCAAGCATTTTGTGCCATTGCTTGGTGGCTTGGCGCAAAGTCCATATTGAAAGAACGCGACCAGTGACCCTGGACAATGACAATCCACTTCCAGCACTCCCACTCGTACTGAAGGACACCGTCTCCATTGTCGTGATTGGCGACACAGGACTTGAACCGCATACCCTGCGCGCGGTGCTGGAAGGCTTTAACTACCGCGTCGAAATCCACTGGACGGGGTCGCGGGCCGAAGTGCTGGAAATCTTGCGGGGCAGCATTCCCACCTTCGATGACATCATCCTCTCGTGTCATGGCGACCCGGAGGCAGGCGGCATCCTCATGCCGGATGAACCCGTCATCGCTGCCGATGAACTCGCTGTAATCGTACATCTGCCCGGCAAGCGCGTCCTGAACCTGGGCTGCGGGCTGGGCACGGCGGCACTGGCGGCGGCCTTCCTGGCGAACGGCTGCGCGGCGTACATTGGCGCGAGCGACTATGCGGACGGCAACAGCGCGCTGTTCTTCGCCATGCACCTGTATTACTTCATGGCGCTGCCCAACCGCAAGACGCTGGCCGAGTCGGTCGAACTGGCACGCCAGCACGACGCCGAGTGCGCCTTATTTCAATTGTACTCG
>JAEUQX010000336.1 GCA_016788625.1 Anaerolineae bacterium | reverse complement strand
GCCCACATCGACCAGCGGTCTATCCGCACCGCTGCGGCGTAAAGCGCGTCGCTGACGGACATGTAGCTTGTATTCCACTCATCATGCTCGCGCAAGTACAGCCGCGCGCTCGTTGCATCCACCAACGCGGCATCCGCCCTGCCCAAGCGCAGTGCATCAAGCGCGTAATCCGGCAGTTCGTAGGGCTGTACCGTGAAGGGCTGCACACGCCGCAACCATGTGCGCGCCAGCAAATCCGCGTCCGAACCGAATTCCAGCGCCAGAGAATGACCGGGTAACCTTTCGAACGCTGAGATCTCGCCCGTAGAGCCGCTGACCAGTACAAGCCCCGCATTGTAGTAGGGAATGGTGTAAAGCACATCGTTGGTGCGTGTCGGGTCGATCAGCAGGGCAGAAAGCAGCACATCAACCTGATCAATCCTCAGTGAGTCGTAGAGACCGTCATAGCCCATGTTGACGAAGCGGACTGGAATGCCCAACCGTTCGCCCAACGCACGCCCCAGGTCAATGTCGAAGCCATAGAGATCGTCGGCGGTGGCAACTGCAAATGGGGGATAACTGGCATCCACGCCTACCCGCAATTCACCATACGGGAACAGCTCGCGGATGGGCGGCCCTGGTCTCTCGACCGAAAGCCATCGGAGCAGCAGCAGCGTCCCGGTCAGCGCGTAAACCCATACCAGAATAGCTGCGACGAGCGCTGCTGCCGTCACTCGCCAGGGGCGGGCAGCCATAAGCTGTCACTCCCTTCACGACCGAGCGCATACGACTGGATGGCGAAATAAATCGGCTTTGGTTGAAAATCGGGCGTGATCAACGTGAAATTGTCCGGATAACTGCGCGTCGCCGCCGGGTAACGCAGCGCCCAAACGCACAGCTTATCCAGCCAGGGCCAGTGCTGTTCCGCCCACTGAAAAGCACCGATGGTATAGGCCACCCGCTGTGATGGCCGGACTGCCTTCGTCCAGCGTGGATGGTCATTCCAGCCACTCTCGGTAATGTAAACCGGGGTATCCGCATCATCATAACGCAGCATGATTTCGTGCAGCAGCTCCGCACGGCGGAAATTGAGCTGGTCAGGCGCTGGATCAGCCTCAGCAGATTCAGTGAAGCCATAGGTATGTACAGCCAGGGCATCGAAATAATCCCCTGCTCCTGCCTGGTACAGCGCTTCAAGGTAAAGCAGGTCATTCAAGCCATGCGGGCTGCCGGGCGGTTCGAGCGTCGGCGCGAGCGGGGCGGCGAGGATAACTACCTGCGGATTAGCAGCATGAACAGGCGCATATACAGCCTCCAGCAAACGCGCATAGCCTGCCGGATCGACCTGCTGATAACCCCATTCAAAAGCGAGATTCGGTTCATTCCAGATGATGATATGGTCAACCACGCCTGCGTAACGCGCCGCGAACGTTGCGACGAAATCCGCAAATTCGCCAAACGACTCCTCCGGCAGGGTATTCAATGTGGTCTGCACCTGCTCGTCATTCTCGCGTGCCCAGGCTGGCACCAGTCCCATCCGGGCGATAACGTGCAAACCCTGATTACGAGCATGGCGGATGATGCGGTCAAATGAGACCCAATCATACTGGCCGGGTGTGGGTTCGGCGTATGCCCAGGGGAAAAACTCAACGATGGTGTCCGCGCCCATCTCGCGCGTCATCACCAGCGAACGCTGTATCTTCCACTCGTACACCTCGTCAATCAAACGGGTATGTACGCAGACCAACGGCTTGTGCGTCTGCACAACCTGCGGAACGCCTAACGGAGCGCGCGGCGGGGCAGGTAGCAGCAGCAGAACGATTTGCCACAGAAAATAAGCGCGAATCGCCCACAGCCAGCAGGAGCGAATGATCAGCGAAGCACGGTGCAGCAGGTGAAGCATGTGCCAATCATAATTCAATGATGAAGATAATGCCTAGCATAAGCCACTATACATTTTTTCTGCAATATTCGGTAATCCTTTACGCAAACAAATAACAAACTTTAGCTAAACTATATTGAGACGATACACGAACAGAACGGTACTGGCATATGAGGCTTTTCATAAGTTACGCGCGCGTCGATCGACTCTACTGTCAACAAATCGTTGATGTCCTGGATGTTCACGATGTCTGGTACGACCATCGCCTGCACGCCGGCCAGAAGTGGTGGGAAGAAATACTGCGGCGGTTGGCCTGGTGTGATGGGTTCATCTACCTGCTCTCGCGCGAGTCGGTTGCCTCAGAATACTGTCAAAAAGAATTTGCCATCGCCACTCAGCTTGGTAAGAGCATTTTTCCCGTCCTGATCCACCAGACAGCGCCGATACCCGAAGCCCTCCGTGACATTCAGTATGCCGACCTGAGCAGCGGGCTGGACGCCAAGACCGTCAAGCAGCTTCTCAGCGCGATCTACATTGCCGAACGCGAAAACGGTGAACCGTTCAAAATCCCTGTGCAGCAGATTGCGGCCGCCTGCCCGGACGACCCGCCCGGCGATCCCGCTCTGGTGATTGATGAAGCAGCTACCGCGCTCGACACCGGCGATTTCGACAAGGCTGTATTCCTGCTCAAACGCGCCCGCGAGATCGGTTATGCCTCGCGCTTCATCAATATTGAAGCCGTCTTGCAGGAGGCCGAGAGCGCGCTGGAACATCAGACTTATCTGCGCGAAGCCGAGCGTGAGTACCGCTCGATACAAGCGCTGATCAAGCACCAACGCACCTTCAAGCTGGGCTGCGAGGCATTCCATTCCTTCCGCACGCATTACCCGGACTTCGATCCCGATGATCTG
>JAEUQX010000315.1 GCA_016788625.1 Anaerolineae bacterium | reverse complement strand
GCTCTTGTAGATCATGATGTGATGCGGGCAGTTCATCGGCTTGAGCAGGAACTCTTCCTCATCCACCTGAATCGGCGCGTACTGGCTGTCCTTGTAGTACGGATAGTGGCCGGATGTTTTGTACAGGTCGAGCTTGGCGATATGCGGCGTGACGACCGGCAGGTAGCCGTTCTCGATCTGCGTATCGCGCAGCCAGCGTTCCAGCGTGTCGCGCATCACCGCGCCGTAGGGCTTCCACAGCGGCAGCCCCTTGCCGACCAGCGGGCTGATCGTGAACAGCCCGAGCTTCTCGCCGATGATGCGATGATCGCGCTTCTTGGCCTCTTCCAGCAGCGCCAGATAGGCCTGAAGTTCTTCCGGCGTCTCCCAGGCCGTGCCGTAGATGCGCGTGAGCTGTTCGCGATTCTCGTCGCCGCGCCAGTACGCCCCGGCAACAGGCTTGTACGTAATGCTGATGGCGTTCGGGTTGATCTCACGCGAGTTCCTGACGTGCGGGCCGCGGCACAAATCCGTGAACGTGTTCTGCGTCCAGAACGTGATCTTCTCGGCAGGCGCGGCCACTTCTGCGCCATTTTCATCGACACGCCCTGCTACCAGGTCGTTGATCAGTTCGACCTTATAGGGCTGGTTCTTGAAGAACGCCAGCGCTTCGGCGGGCGTGACTTCGCGGACGGAAAAGTCGTAACCGCCCTTGATGATTTCCTTCATGCGTCCTTCGACCCAGGCCAGATCATCCTCACTGGGCGGGCGCGGCAGCTTGAAATCGTAGTAAAAGCCATCCTCGATGGGCGGGCCGATGGCGATATGGGCTTCTGGAAAGCGTTCCAGCATCGCCTCGGCCATGATGTGCGCCGTCGAATGCCGGATACGGTAGAGTTGGCTGTTCAGGTAGTCTTGCTTGGACATTAGGTCGCTCCACATGCGTGCGGTTGGGTTGGTCGGGACAAATAAAAACGCCAGGAAATATCCTGGCGTATTATAGACGGGTGGGTTCAACAGGTGTAGGTCTGCGTCACCCCTCGATCACCAGGACATCATTCAGCACCACAGCGGCAACCTCGGTGGTCGCGCGCTTGCCGGTGCCAGTAGTTCGAGTCGTAGTCTCGGTTTCGTCCTCAGTGACCAGCGTAAACACGCCCTCGAAAATGTCGAGCGCGATCAGGTTATCAATCGTGTCCTCGATCACATCGCGGTCGAGGCTTTCGACGACGACGTGCGGCGTCTCCAGCACGGCGTACTTGACGGCGGGGGCGTCGGGAAGCTGCTTGCTCATCGTGAAGCTGAGCTGCATCTGGCGCTGCAAATAGGGAATCGTGATGAACTGCGCCGTATACAGCTTGCCGCTCTCTGTCTCGATCATAACATCACAGGAATCGGGGGCGTGTCCGTCATCATGCTTTTCGAGCCAAATATGTCGTGGAATTTCAATCATAGGATTTACTCATATACTATCGACTTGCGGACGTGATAAATATTTCTTTACAAGGGGTTCTTGTAATATTTATCACATTCCGTTAGTCAGCATATGACAGTTTAACGGCGTTTGTCAAGCAGTTAAAGAGGCGTCTCCGCCCTCTATTTCCCCTTCCATTCCGGCGGCTGTTTGCTCAGCATCGCCTGAATACCTATCATGAAATCCTCACTTGCGATCAGTTGGTTCTGCGCCCAGCCCTCCAACTGCAAGCCGCGCTCCACGTCGGCCAGGTCGTTCAGCACGCGCTTGGCGTGGCTGACGGCCAGCGGCGCAGCCTGTGCCAGTTCCTCCACCAGCGCCGCGCCCTGTGCCGCCAGTTGATCGGCAGGAACGACCGCGTTGACCATGCCCCAGCGCTCGGCGTAATCGGTCTCGAAGGTGCGCCCGGTCATGACCAGTTCCTTCGCGCGCGCCACGCCCACCAGCCGCGCCAGCCGCGTCGTGCCGCCCACATCCGGGATGATGCCCAGGCGCGTCTCCGGCAGGCCGAGCCGGGTGCCCTC
>JAEUQX010000296.1 GCA_016788625.1 Anaerolineae bacterium | reverse complement strand
CGTTTTGCGTTTACAGGTCAGCGGACGCGATGTATCGCGTCCCTACGAATGGTATATGAACGTGTAGGGACGGCATACATGCCGTCCGCCTGACGAAAAATTCGACATGAGGTCAAATGTCAACACAACCTAGCTGCCGGGGAGTCATGGCGCTCGTGATGGCGAACGCTTCGGTAGTACTTCACGTAATCTCAGCAATTCAGCATCTGTAATGATAGAAGTGAGAAAACAGGCTCGAATAGCATAGATGAACCGTTATGCTTTTGTTGTAACCAGTATTCAGGCGGGCGCCGTAGGATTTATCTCAATTGTCGGTGTGCAGGGACAGTTGCCAAACACGGAGTGCGCTGGCATTCTTTCAGAGGCCACCGAAAGCTCTCTATAAGGAACCGCACGATGACGTTGATCACGACCCTCAGCGCCGAGTACCACCACAATCCCCTCGGAATTGACTCGACAAGCCCTCGACTTGCCTGGCAAATGCGAACGAATCGTCCGGGCGCTCGGCAAACCGCTTATCGTGTTCTGGCAGCCAGCCGCCCCGAATGGCTACGCGACGGTCAATCCGACCTGTGGACCAGTGGTCGGGTGGACTCCGACCAATCGAATCAGATTCCGTATGCCGGACAGGCGCTGCAATCGCGCCAGCGCGTCTACTGGAATGTTTGCGTCTGGGATGAAACCGGGGCGGCATCCGAGAGCGAGCCGGCCTGGTTTGAAATGGGACTGCTGCAGCGAAGTGACTGGCAAGCGCAATGGATCGGCGCGCCATATTCCGGCGGTCCACGCAGCATGTTCCCTGCGCCGTATCTGCGGAAGCCATTCACGCTCCCAACAGCGGTGACAGCAGCGCGGCTGTATGTGTCGGCGTTGGGACTCTTCGAATGTTCAATCAATGGTCATCCGGTCAGCAGCGATGTTTTTGCGCCTGGTTGGACGGATTATCATCAGCGCGTGCAGTATCACGTTTATGATGTGGGGCAGCTTCTACAGCGCGGGGATAATGTGATCGGCGCGCTGCTCGGTGATGGCTGGGGCGTCGGCTACGTCGGGCCTTTTCACCGCCAGCAGTACGCAGACCGGCCACAACTGCTCGCACAGTTGGAGATCACCCTTGCGGATGGCAGCACACAGACGCTTCTCAGCGGCACAGGCTGGCAGGTGCAGTTTGGAGCGATCACCCACAATGATCTGGTGATGGGCGAGGCTTATGACGCGCGCAAGGCTTTCCCCGGTTGGGATACACCCGACTTTGACGCGGCGGGCTGGCTGCCCGCTGTCGTATTCGATCACCCGGACATTACGCTCGGCGCGCTTGTGGGAGCGCCAGTGCGCCGCATCGAAGAAATCCGCCCGATCAAAGCACCAACTGTCAGCCGCTCCTTTAACTCGCAGCGCTGTATTTTTGATCTCGGTCAGAACATGGTCGGGCGCGTGCGTTTTCGTGGAACTGCGCCCGCTGGCACAACCATTACGCTGCGATTTGCCGAGACTCTGAACGCGGATGATTCCCTGTACACCGCGAACCTGCGTTCCGCCCACGCGACGGATTACTACACATTCAGCGGGCAAGGAGATGAAGTCTGGGAACCGCGCTTCACGTTCCACGGTTTCCGCTATGTCGAACTCGTTGACTATCCCGGTGAAGTCACCGCCGATACGATAACTGGCATCGTACTGCACTCGGACATGGAGCAGACAGGCTCGTTTGAGTGTTCCGATCCACTGCTCAACCAGCTTCAGCGTAACATCGTGTGGGGGCAAAAAGGCAACTTCGTGGATGTGCCAACGGATTGTCCGCAGCGGGATGAACGTTTGGGCTGGACGGGGGATATTCAGGTCTTCCTGCAAACAGCAGCTTTCAATATGAATGTCGCCAGTTTCATGACCCGCTGGCTGCGTAACCTGGCCGACGCGCAAGACGCACAGGGTGAAATCCCGTCTGTTGTGCCATATGCCGGGACGCTGCCGAAGGATGGCGGACCCGCCTGGGCAGATGCTGCCATCATCTGTCCCTGGACGCTTTACCTGTCATATGGCGACATTCGTGTTCTTGAAAGTAACTATCCAACGATGGTTCGCTTTCTGGACTTCATCACGAGCGAAAGCCCCGGCCTGATCCGCTGCGCCCCATCCTACGAAGGCTTTCCCGGTTTTGGCGACTGGCTTTCGATCAATGCCAGCACGCCGCGCGACCTGATCGGCACCGCATTCCTTGCGTGGGACGCGTTGTTGATGTCGAATATTGCCACGTTGCTGGGCAAGCCAGACGATGCTGCTCAGTATCGAGTGCTGTTCGAAGCGACTCGCGCCGCGTTCGCTTCTCGTTATCTCGTTGGCGGCACCGCACCGGTCGATCTCGCGCCACCGTCTGAGAGCCGCCGCCTGATGGAAACAATGGATCAGATTTCGCGCGGCAATCTGGCGTCCAGCGACTACACGCTAACAGAATCACAGGTATTCAATACGGAAGTTTTCGCACCAACGCAGACGGCCTATGTCCTGGCGCTGCATTTCGATCTGCTGCCAGAGCATCTGCGCGCGCTGGCTGTAGCCGAACTGGTCGCAGACATTGAACGGCGGGGAGTGCATCTCTCGACAGGCTTTGTTGGCTCACCCTATCTGAATCAGGTGTTGAGCAGCGGCGGTCGCGCGGATATTGCGTACCAACTGCTGCACCAGAAGAGCTGGCCCTCGTGGCTGTATGCTGTAACACAAGGCGCGACGACCATTTGGGAACGCTGGGACGGATGGACACCGGAGTATGGTTTTCAGACACCAGAGATGAATTCCTTCAACCATTATGCCTATGGCGCTATCGGGGCGTGGTTGTATCAGACAGCCGCGGGCATCCAAATCGACCCCGCTCATCCTGGTTACAAGCACGTTTTCCTGTGCCCAGTCCCCGGTGGTGAACTAACGTACGTGAAGGCGTCTCTCCAAACCCTCTATGGCGAACTGGTTTCCTCTTGGAAGCTGGATGGAAACCGTTTCGAATACAGCGTGGTCATCCCACCAAACACAGACGCCACTGTGATACTGCCCATCACAGGTAGCCGCATCACGCTCAATGGAGCGGCTGCCAGCGGACAGGTACATAAGCTCTCGGCAGGAAGCTATACCTTTGCAGTCTCTGGTTGACACGGCTCTGCCAGCCAATCAGGTATCTGCGGGCTGAAGGCAAGGCAGCGAGACGGTGTTTGTGTTTTGGCTTATCCGCTCGCTGCCACGAAGGGATCGCTGAGACGCAGATCGGTAATGAAAACCGTATCCGACAGGCTTCCAGAGAATGCGTTCACGCCAGCAGTATCCTGTTCAGTGAGCGCACCAGGCCGATGGTAGTCTATACAGAGGAGACTAAAGAGAAGTTAGCGGGTATACTGTTGGTATCGAGCACTTGATATAAGCGTAATTACTTAGTTCGCATTGACCTGAAGTCCCTTAGAATTTTATCTCGTCCCAGAATAGCAGTATCTGAGGTTGTTTTTACATGGCGCGGTTGGTGCTGGTTGAAGATCACGTCCTGGTCAGACAGAGCATTCGGGCATTTCTGGAAGGGGCAGGATTTGAGGTGATTGGCGAAGCCAGTACGGGCACCGAAGCGGTACAGATGGTGATGAACCTGCAACCCGATCTGGTGATTATGGACATTCACCTCCCGGAGTTGAGCGGCATTGAAGCCGCGCGCCAGATTCGACAGCGCTCTCCGAGTGTGCGCGTCATTGCGCTAACGGCATATAACGAAAAAGCCTATCAACGCGCCCTGTTTGAAGCCGGCGCTGATGGCTTTGTTTTGAAGACTGCTGAGTTTTCGGAACTGCTCAATGTGATTCAGAAAGTGATCGCCAGCGGCCAGGGTGCGCCTAAAATCATGGTTCAGGAGGCTTCGGATAGCAATCCCAGCAGCCCACTGACCGAACGCGAACTTGAGGTGTTGAGCTGTGCTGCTCGCGGATGGCCCAATAAGAAAATCGCCATTCACCTGGAAATCTCGGATCGCACCGTCCAGGTTCACCTGCACGCGATTTATCAGAAGCTCAATGTAACCAATCGAACAGAGGCTGTGCTGCGGGCACTGACCCTGGGAATCGTTCAGACAATGGAAGGTGGGCTGGAATAATGGACATTCTTACTCACATGGAGCACATCCTGCATTTTGACGGAATTCTTCACTGGTGTTTTCTCATCGCGCTTGTCTTTTTTCTAATTGGGCTGCTATGGGTGGTGGTGCGCATCCTCATTCCCCTGCGCAGCCTGACGAGGCAGGCAACGGAACTGATGGGAGGAAACCTGCCGTCATTTGACACTGCAATCAGCGGCATTCGGGAGATCGAGACACTGCACCAATCGCTTCAGTATATGGTCAGCCAGATCAAAATCGCGCAGGAACGCGAAATCACCTATCGTAATGCGCTCACCGAGAGCCAGGAAAATGAGCGCAAGCGGATCGCTCGCGAAATCCATGATGACACCATCCAA
>JAEUQX010000252.1 GCA_016788625.1 Anaerolineae bacterium | reverse complement strand
CTGCCCCTTGACGAAACAACGCCTCGCCCAGATCAAACTCGACAATCGGAGGTGCGCCAGCTTCTAACGCCTCCTGAAAACGGGCGCTGGCTTCCGCGTACTCTCCCTTAACTAGCAGTGTACGGCCAAAACCATATAGAGGAAAGTGGTCAAATGATCGAATCTCTAAAGCTCTTTTGACAACTTCCTCACTTTGATCAAGCATCCCTAACTGCCGATAGGTATTGGCGAGCAGCGTCAGACTGGAGACATCTGCCTTGCCGCTCTGGTGCAGTTTCTCCAGTATCGCGCGCGCGCTGTCAAAATCCTCCGCCAGGTAGCGGCGCTGCGCCTGGGTATAAGGCGTGACCATCGTGCGATTAGCCCACATGAAAATGATCTGCGCACCGAAGAACAAGCCGAAGAAGCCGATCAGCGCGGGCTGGCGCAGTTCTGGCGGCCCCGCCCGCAGCACGACGAGCGCGACCAGAAGCAGCACGACGGCGATGATGAAAGCGATCTGTGCCGGGCGTTCCCAGGCGCGGAACCCTGCGATCAGGCGGGCGGTGAGACGTCCCATATGTGTTAGTTACCCCAGGTTCGCCGCGTCAGCTTCGGTGATGGCGCGCTGGATGGCGGAGATTTCATAGCCGAGCGCCTGCCCGTAAGCGGTGCCTTGCAGCGCGCTCAGCCCGGCCTGCCAGCTCTTCAACCCTTCGCGGGCGCTCATCATCCGCGCGATGGCGTTGACGGCAGCAGCGGTATTGGCCTCGCGCTGGTAGGCCTGCGCCAGATGATAGTATACGCGCACACCGTACATCGCGGGCATAGCGTACTGGGCAGCGCGCTTGAACGACTCCAGAGCAGCAGCATATTCCCCCGCGAAGTGCTGCACAAAGCCGAGTTCCGCCCAGACAATAGGCTGATCGGGTTCGAGTTCGGCGGCGCGGCGCAGGGCGCGGGCAGCCTCGTCATAGGCAGCTTGCAGACGGTAGCCGTTCGCCAACGTGATATACGAACCGGGGTCATCCGGGAAGAGACGCACAGCCCGGTCAGCGGTAGCCTGCGCTTTGCCCAACTGTCCGGCGTAAGCATACGCGCTGGTGAGCAGCATCAATACTTCCGAAGTCTCTTTGCCCTCGCGGATTGAGCGTTCTAACAGCGGGATGGCCTCGCGGAAACGAAAGGCTTCGATCAGACGGTAAGCATCGCCATAGCCCGAACCCTGTTCGCGCGACTGACGCGCCAACAGCCAGCCGACCAGCATGAACCAGATGAAGAACATCACCGCGGCCAAGCACAGCCCCGCCAACGCCACCTGCACCGCCGGAGAGAGTGAAACGCGCCCTGCCCGTTCGGAGAATACCTCCGCCAACAGCCCGCCGACGAACACCAGCCCGCCGACCAGCCCCAGGCTGAGCGACACATAGAGGACGACTACTCGTAAGCGCGCGCTCATAATGTCTTCCCACGCATCAGATCAGCCAGCGTCCATTCGCCCGTGCTGAGCTTCAGCGCCAAATCGACATCCGCGCCCAACACCTCGCGCAGCGTCTCGGCCTGCTCGCTCTTGAGGATGGTCTGCCATTCTTCCAGCCCACCCGCATGTTTCTTGAGCAGCTTCAACTGCGCCTCGGCCTCCTCGCTGCGCCCCAGGCGGGCATACGCGCGCAGCAGATACAGGTGCATCAGCAGGCGGTGACGGGCATCCTTGACTTTCAATGCCAGCGCTTTGTTCAGGTTCTCGATCACCGCATCGGACTGTTTCAGGCGATCTTCAATCATGCCCAGATTGTAATAAGTGACCCAATCATCCGGCGCGAGCGTATTGGCCTTACGCGCAGCCTCGACAGCCAGATCGTACTGCGCGCTCTGCAAGTAGACCTCAGCTAATCCGTTGTAAGCCAGCGCGGACTGTGGCGCGATCTGTGTCATCTTCTGGTAGTCGCGAATCGCTGGCTTGAGCTTGCCCGCCAGTCGATAAATTTCCGCGCGGAAGCGATAGTGGTTCGGTTCGTTCGGCTCAATGTCGATGATGCGTTCCATCACCTGCGCGGCCTTGTTGTATTCGTTCTTGCGCAACAGCTTGACGGCCTCGCGGTACTCCATCGGCATCTTGCTGCGGGTGAGCAGCACCCCGGCGATCACCCAACCAATCGCGCCGCCCACCAGCAGGATACCCACCTGCGGCGCGACCACGAGGCCAACGAACAGCGCCACGATGGACGGCAGCAGTATCGCTAACCAGCGCCCGCGTTCACCCGGCGAAAGGCGCAGCGCGACGATGATCACCACGCCGACCAGGAAAGCGATGGCAATCAGTGATTGTACAGGCTGTACCCAATCATACTGGCTGACCATGCTGTTCAGGATGAGGCTGATCAACCCGGTGATGGCAAACCAGGCCACGAACACACGTGTCATGGTCGGGCCTAGGAACAGTTGAACTCGTTTGATCATGCAGTGCTACGCCCCTGGCGTATCAGGCCTCCAATTCCACGTACAGGCGTTTGTTGATGCCGCCCTTGTTCTTGTATTCGGGCAGACGAATGCGCCCCACCTCGCGCGTATTGGCGACGTGCGTGCCGCCGTCTGCCTGCAAATCCAGCCCGACGATCTCGACTGTACGAACTTCCGGGATGCCTTCCGGCAGCAGGTTGATCTTGGTGCGAATCAGGTCGGGTATCTGGAAGGCTTCCTCGCGCGGCAGGATTTTGACGCGAATATCGCGCGCGGCGGCCACTTCCGCATTAATGCGCGTCTCGATCTCACTGACCAACGCCTGATCCAGTTTTTCAAACTCAAAGTCCATGCGCCCGCTGAGCGGTTCCATGTTGCCGCCCGTCACGCTCGCGCCATAATCGCGCCAGACCACGCCGCACAGAATATGCATGGCCGTGTGAACCCGCATCAGTTTGTAGCGCCGTTCCCAATCCAGCACACCGCGCACGGCTGTGCCCACGCCGGGCAGTTCGCCATCAATGATATGCACATTACCGCGCGCAACTTTCGTCACCGGATAAATGGTATCGCCCACGATGAGCTGCCCCATATCGTGCGGCTGCCCGCCCCCGCCGGGATAGAATGCTGTCCGGTCGAGCAGCAGGCCGTTCTGCTCGACATCCAGCGCGACAACCCGTGCCTCAAACTCGCGCACGTAACTCTCCGTTTGGTAGATCAGTTCAGTCATGCTTTTCTCCGATCTGCGCGCGCATCCGCAACATCACATCCTGCCCACCTATCGCACGCCAGAAGGCAATGCCTTCGTGATTCTGCGCGGCAACATGCCAATCGAAATGCCGCACGCCCCGCTCGCGAAACCAGGCTTTGAGCGACTCGATCAGCGCCCGGCCAATACCCAAGCGCCGCACATCCGGCTCGACGTAAATATCGGCCAGAAAACCGCTGGCCTGCTGGTCAAAAATATCGGGCATCAGGTCAGCGACCATCGCCAGCGCATAACCCACTACACGCCCATCCAACTCCGCCACCAGGACGCACGTATGGCGATCCTCCAGGCGGTCGAGCAGGCGGCGCACATAGCGATGCTGACCGCCTGACGCCGCGCCGGGCAGCGCTGGGTCTAAGGCCTGGTGATATGCCACCAGCGCCAGCCACAATTCGCCAATCGCATCACCGTCGTCCGTGTTCGCCGGACGTATTACAGTTTCAGCCACAACCACCCTACCACTTCTGCCGCGCCCTGTGAACGCCAGAACGCCTGCCCCACCGTTGAACGCTCTGGCGCGCGAATGATCACCTGCTGCACGCCCTGCTCTACGAACCATGTTCGCAGTGCCGCGAACAGCGCGCGACCCACGCCGCCGCCCTGCTGGTGCAGATCAACGACCAGATCAACCACCACGCCCAGAACCCCCGGCAGCGCGCCAGGCGGGAAACGCTGCAGCGACGCCATGATGAAACCCAGCACCTCGGCATCGGTGTGAGCCACGAAGAATGCCCGGTCAGGCGCGTCCAGCCAGGACTCAGCAGCCTTAGCCCAGTGCCGTGGAGCGTCATCTCCAAGCCGCAACCGCATGTCAGTTTGCTGCCGTAGGATCAGTTGCTCGTGCCAGAGGTGCGTGAGCTGCGGGAGATCACTGCTGCGCGCCGGGCGAATGGTGAGTACTTGCATCCAGCCCCAGTCCCTATATCGTGCGCCAAAAGCATAGCATTCTGCCCCCTGCAAAGCAAGCGAGTCGGGTAGAATGGACAGTATGAGAGACACGACAGATATTTCGATCCTTGACCTGCCAGACTGGATGCGCCAGGCGCGCAAAGGCTTCGATTGGGGCATCCTGCTGGTCATCGCGCTGTGCCTGACGGTTAGCTGGTCGTTCATCATCAACCCGGAACTGCCGCGCACCAATGCCAGCGAGAACTATGTCTATCGCACTCAAGACACCGCCGACGCCATCCAGGAAGGGCGGCTCTACCCGCGCTGGTCGCCGCACGCCCTCAGCGGCTACGGCGCGCCCATCCCGCACTACTACCCGCCCGGCGCGACCTATGCGGCGGCGCTGCTGCATGTCCTCTTCACGGGCGACGCGGTGCAGGCGGTGCGGCTGACCTTCATCATCGCGCTGTGCCTGGGCGGTTCCGGCGTGTATCTGTTAGTCACGCGGCGAAGTGGCGCGCTGGCGGGTTTACTGGCGGCGGCGCTCTATGTCCTCAGCCCGTATGTCGGCCTGACCACGCCGCACATCCTCGGCGATATGCCGCTCGCGGTCTCGTTGGGGCTGCTGCCACTGCTGCTGTGGAGCGCCGGGCGGCTGCTGCTTGCCAATTACGCGACCGACCTGCTCATGACAGCCTGCTTCGCCGCCGCGCTGTGGCTCACCCATCCGCGTATGGCACTGCTGGGCTGCGCCCTGGTGGTCGCGACGCTTATCTGGGAACAACTTGTCGAACAGAAACGCGCCCTGCATCCCTTCCGGGTCATTATGGCGCTGTTGTTCGGTTTCAGCTTATCGGCCTTTTACTGGCTGCCGGCGCTGGTCGAGGCGGGCGATGTGCGCTGGACGCTGAACAAAGCCGCGCCCGTATTCAAGCTCTTGCTGGGGGAGCTTATGACACTGCCGCAGCAGGTGGACAGCGGCACGATGGTCGCGCACACGCCGCTCTCGGTGGGCATCATGCCCCCGCTCTTCGCCGCGCTCAGCCTGATCTATGTGCTGCGTGCCAACCGCAGGCTGCGTCACCCGCTGCTCTACCTGGCTATGGCGCTCGCGCTGGTGTTCCTCGGACTTGTGGCTTTGCCCGATGAACACTGGCTGCTGGGGCCGGTCATGCTCTGCCTGGCCGTCGCAGGAAGCGCGCTGACACACCTTCGCAACCGCCTGACCAAGCGCTGGCGACGCGACTTTGTTCCCGCCCTGCTGATCGTGATCTGGATTGGCTCAACACCCGTCTGGCTGAGTCCGCAGCCTGTGGGCAGCTTTGGAAGTACCAAGGCGGATGCACAGGTCGAACATGAGCAGCGCGGTTACGGCGTAGCTGTCCTGGCGCCGGGGGAAGCGCTCCCCGACCCATTAAGCACAGGCTGGACGCCGAACCGTTTCCTCATCGACAGCTACACCAGCGGCAGCATCAGCCGCATCGCGCCCAGCGAAATCAGCCTCAGCCTGCAAATCAGCCTGCTCGACCACGCCAGCCACGCCGAGCGCTTCCTGGTTCGGGAAGTGACGGCCCCGCGCGCCGTAACAGTCCTGCTGTCATATTTTCCCGGCTGGCAGGCTGTGCTGAACGGACGCCCGCTGCCAACACGACGCGCCCAAACCGGCCTGACGCTGGTGGATATACCGAATGTACCCAGGGGCAACAGCGAACTCGCCCTGAGTCTGGAAGCGACGCCGAGCCGGTCGGGTGCCTGGGCAGTGGCGGCAATTACAGCGGGTGGCCTGCTGTTGATCACCTGGCTGCGCCTGCGCCGCCAACGCCCACGCATCGAGGAGTTCAAACTGCTGACGCTGGCCGAAGCGCGCTTACTGGCGCTGACCCTGGCCTGCCTGATGCTGGTCGTACTGCTCTGCGCGCCCGTCAATGCGCCGCTCAGCCTGCGCCTGCCCCCTGGTCACAGCCTGGCGGGCAGCAGGACACTGCAAGTCCGCACTGACGCCGGACTCAGCCTGAGCGCCTTCCGGCTGGAACGCCCGACCTATCAGCGCGGTGATACGGTTGATCTGACGCTCTACTGGCAGGCACAGAAGTTTCTGGCAGAGAATTATCGTGTGCGCCTCGCACTCGTCAGCAGCCAGGGCGGCCAGCGCTGGAGCGAAATGCTGCGCGCTGATCCCGGTTTCTACGCCACGAGCCGCTGGAACACGCAGCAAGTCGTCAGCGACTCTTACACATTCCGGCTGCCGCAGCAGATGCCAGACGGCACCTACGCCATCGTGCTGGCCGTAGAAGATGACCGCGCGGCAAACCTGACATTCTTCAGTCCGAGCGGCAGCACGTTGGGCAGCACTCTGACGCTGCCGATCCTGATCAGTGTGCGCGAATAACATCAATCCGATTGAACTCAAAACATGGCGAATTGTGTAAAGAACGTTACAATGGTGTCTGCACGATTTCCCAAACTATTGCCAATTTAGCTAGACATGAAAGGGTTAGGTATGAGACGTATATTCCTGATCGTTCTGATGCTTCTGGTGGTCTTGCCCCTCAGCATCGCCGCTGCCCAGGATGACGAGACCGTCGTCATTCGCGGTTTCGGCAACATCAGCACGTTCAATCCGGCACTGGCGTCTGATGGCGCGTCATATCAGGCCTATAGTCTGTTGTTCCCCGCACCTGTTCAGGTGGACAGCTTCACGGGCGAGCCAACATCAGGGCTGACCAGTTGGACAGTTTCTGAGGATGGCCTGACCTACACCTTCACGATCACTGAAGGAGCAGTGTGGAGCGACGGCACACCGATTTCTGCGGATGACATGATCTTCACGATCAATGCTATCCAGCAGGAAGCCATCGCCACCGTACTGGAATCGAATGTCGCCCTGATCGACTCGGTCAACAAGATCGATGACCGCACCTATGAAATCAAGCTGTCCTCGGCGGACTGCGCGGCCCTGAGCCAGTTGGGCGCGATCCGCTTCATGCCCGCTCACAAGTTTGCAGCGGACTTCAGCGATTTCATGGAGAGCGACTTCAACATGAACCCCGACATCAGCGGCGGCCCGTACATCCTGGAAAGCTGGGCACCGGATGAAGGACAGCGCTTCCGCGCCAATCCTGACTTCTGGGGCGGCGCGCCGCAGATCCCCTTCCTGGTCAACCGTGTGATTGGTGAACAGACCGTCGCGCTCCAGGCCATCCAGGCGGGCGAAATCGACTACACCTACTTCCAAGGCGACCTGTTCTCGCAGATCACTAACCAGGACAGCCTGCAATATCAGTTCTTCCCCCAGTACACCGTCAACTTCCTCTCGCTGAACTGGGCCGATCCCAGCAACCCGCAGCCTGCGGTTGACGAAGCGGGTAACCCGGTCGAACAGACACCGCATCCGCTCTTCAGCGATGTCAACGTGCGTAAGGCCGTCGCGATGGGCTACAACAAACAGGACATCCTGGCGACCCTGGGCGGCGATACGGGCGGCACGCGGCTGGTCGGCGCGGTAGCACCCAGCGTGACCTGGGCGTACAACAGCGCAATCGAACCGTATCCGTATGATCCGGAAATGGCGGCGCAGACCCTGGAAGCAGCGGGTTGGGTTGACAGCGATGGCGACGGCGTGCGCGAGAAAGACGGTGTCAAACTGTCCTTCACCATTCGCTACAGCAACATCCTGAACATGTTCGAGACGACGGCGATCATCGCCCAGGATCAGCTCAACCAGATCGGCTTCGACGTGCAGTTGGAACTGGTCGAATGGGCGAACTACCTGGATGATATCTACTTCGGCCAGAACTACGACGCCACGCCGATGAGCAACAGCGGCGGCACGGCTCCGCCAGACCCGAATGACTTCATGACGCTGCTGCTGACCAGCGAGGACGTGCCTGGCGCAGGCAACAACCTGGCCTCGTATGTCAATCCGCAGATCGATGAACTGGTCGCACAGGCACGCACCGTCCCCGGCTGCGACCTGGCGGCACGCGCGGAAATCTACCAGCAGATTCAGCAGATCGCCCACGATGATGTAGCTTATGACTGGACGTTCACACCGAACATCTACCAGATCGCCAACAAGCGCATCAGCGGCTTTGAACCCGGCCCGTCGTGGGTCTTCTACGGCTACACCGGACACGTTCAGAACTGGTCGCTGGGTGGGTAAGCAACTGTTTTCCTAACGACTGGGTCTCGTAGGGACGGGATATATCCTGTCCCTACCGCCCTGTAAGAACCACCTACAACCCCTGTTTCGTACCCGGAACTATTCCAAAATCTCCAGACTGTCGAGCATCGCTTGCAGCGTCGGCTCAACCGCTGCCCAACTCTCCTGCGGCGCGGTCAATGCGATGACGTAGACGAACGTGTTCTGCGCCAGCGTCGCCAGGATGCGCGCGCGCGACTCCGGGCTGTCTTCGAATTCCCGCCCCACGATCTCGACGCGCAGAGCCGGACGATTGTCGAACGCAACGCTGCTGATCTGTCCCTGCTGTTCCCAGAATCGGTCTTCGCGCAGCGGCCCGCGCCGCAGATACAGATCGAGCGCTTCTTCCAGCGTACCAAACGTGCCCAGCGGCCCCAGGCGCTGCACCGTGAAGGTCGGCCCTGGCCTGGCCTGGAACAGCGTCGCGCTAGGCCCAAGCAGCATCAGCCCCTGCATCGGGATGGTGTACTGCCATTCGGCGGGATAGCGAATGGTGAAGCCCTGTGGACTGTCGTCAAAGACCTGGGTTAGCGGCAGCGCGCCAACCGGGGAGGCCAGTCGCGCCACGACCAACAGCGCAGCAATCAGCGCCAATCCAATCACAGCCAGGGGCAGAGGTTTCATGCGTTTCGTCATGGCCTACCCTTTGCTGCGGCCTGTGCCCAGGCGTACCCGGTGCGGGTCGAGCGCGTCGCGCAGCCCGTCACCGACCAGGTAGAAGCACATCACCGTCACCATGATCAGCAGCCCCGGCCAGACTACCAGATGCACCCCGGTGGCAAAATACGTGCGCGAGTCCGTCAGCATGTTGCCCCAGCTCGGCACGGGGGGCTGCACACCCACGCCCAGGAAGCTCAAGCCCGACTCAATCAGGATCAGGTTGCCGGCGATGATCGACCCGGTGACGATCACGATCGAGAGCAGGTTAGGCAGAATATGGGCGATCAGCAGTTGCAGGTCGGTCGCGCCCAGCGCCCGCGCCGCCAGCACGTAATCACGCTCCTTCAGGCTCAGCACTTCGGCACGTACCAAGCGTGTCGTGCCCGTCCAGCCCGTCAGTGCCAGGATCAGAATCAGGGTTTCGGCCCTCGGCTGCCAGATCGCGGCGACGATCAGCAGGATGAACAGCGGCGGGATCGAGTTGAGCGTGTTCACCGCCCAGGTGATCACATCATCGACGCGCTTGCCGTAGTAACCAGAGGCCAACCCCAGCACGATGCCGATCAGGACGATCATCACGCTGGCGCTGTAGGCAATCGCCAGTGAGACTCGCCCACCGTACATCAGCCGGATGAGTTGATCGCGGCCCAGGTGGTCAGTGCCCAGTAGATGGCCTTCCGTTCCGGGTGGAAAAAAACGCTGGCTGGCGTTGGTGCGCGTCTCGTCAATTTTCAGCACATTCTCGACGACGGGCGGCCCAAACACGCACACAAACGTAGCGATCATCAGAATGATCAGCGCAGCCACCGTCAGGCGGTCACGCAGCAAATGCCGCACGCCGTCCTGAAGCAGCGTTCGAGAGCGCTCCTGAGACTTCACGGCAGATCGAGCAGCACTCATGCATTACTCCAAACGGATGCGCGGGTCGAGCAGCGCATAGAGAATATCGGAAAGCAGCACGCCAAGAATGAACATCGCGGAAGCGATCACCACTGACCCCATCACAACCGGATAATCGCGGTTCAGGACGGCAGTTACCACCAAGCGTCCCATGCCCGGCCAGGTGAAGACCTGCTCAACAATCACCGCGCCGCTGAGCAGCGTGCCCAGCCCCGGCCCCAGAAATGTCGCCACAGGCAGCAGCGCATTACGTGTGGCGTGGCGAATCCAGACGACACGTTTTGTCAGTCCTTTGGCGTGAGCGGTGCGGATGTAATCCTGTGAAAGCACTTCCAGCAGTTCGGTGCGCGTGAAGCGGGAGACGAAAGCAATCGTCCCCAATGACAACACAAACACAGGCATCACCATGTGACGCGCCGTCTCCAACGGGTCAAAAACATCGGAACGGCTGGCGATGTCGCGCATTCCGCTCATCGGCAGCCAATCCAGCGTGACGCTGAAGACGATGATCATCAGCAGGCCAAGCCAGAAGGCCGGCACGGCGTTGCCAATCACCGAGATGATGCGCACGAGCTGATCAAGCCAGGTCTTGTGATACACAGCGGCGATCACACCCAGCGCGATACCCAGGCTGTAGCCGAGTACTAACGCAGTGAAGGTCAACAGCAGCGTGGCCGGGATGCGCTCAATGATCAGATCCAGCACAGGCGCGCGCTGCCGAATCGAGTCCCCCAGATCGCCGCGCAGCAGCCCGCGCCGTTCACCAAAAGTATCGCCTTCCCCATCGCCATCAACATCGATCTGCGTCCAATCGTTGCCCAACAGCCAGTAGATGTACTGCGTCAGCGGCGGCTGATCCAGCCCCAGCTCACGACGCATGATCTCGGCAGCTTCGGGATCACGGTTCGGCGCGAACGTAATCAGAGCGATAGGGTCTCCCGGCGCGAAGATCATCAACAGAAACGAAATGACCGTCACGCCAAAAAAGGTTGGTATACCTTGCAACCCTCTGCGAAGAAGATATTGCCCCATAATCATTTTCCATCGAAATAGAAGTTCATGATCATAACAGAGATCATGGAGGGCGGCAAAACCTTCGTGAAGCTCGGGAGTGGATCGCTTGTGTTTGTCCGTAATAGTTTGTAAAATATCGCATGTTTAGCGAAAAGGAGTTGTTTATGGCTCAAGAATCACTTTCTGCCGAGATTGGCCGCGCCTGGCGCATGGAACGCGATGGCGACACAAAAGGCGCAATCGCCGAGTTCGAGCGTATCCTGAAGAAAGACGCTAACAGCATAGACGGGCTGTATGGCATGGGCATGGCGCAGCGCCGCGCCGGGAACAATGCGTCCGCCCATCAGGCGTTTGCGAAAGCGCTGGAACTGGTCAACGCCGCCATCGAAAAGCGCAATGCCGTTCGTGGCGCGCACGAAACCGCCACGCTGGAAGATGATCGCAACAACATGCTGGCGCGCATGATCAAGCAGCGCATCAGTGAAGTGAAAGGATGATAGCCGCTGAACCAGACGGTAGGGGCCGTTATGGGTACGGATAGAACCTCCTTCGTAAGGTTTTCATCCCCATCTTGCAACGACGATCTGTCTGTTTGAACACATGAACAAACGCGAGCGACTCACCAAAACCTTCGCTGGCGAATCGACCGACCGTACACCTGTCGCGCTGTGGCGGCACTGGCCGGGCGATGACCAGCGCGCGGCTGATCTGGCTGCTTCGACGATCCAATTCCAGAAGACCTACGACTGGGATTTCGTCAAGCTCACGCCGTCCAGTAGTTTTTGCGTGACTGACTTCGGCGTACAGGACGAGTGGGAAGGACACATCGAAGGCACCCGAACCTACACCAAACGGGTGATCAGCCGTTCGCTCGATTGGACAGATTTGCGACCACTCGATCCGCTGCGCGGC
This sequence comes from Anaerolineae bacterium, assembly GCA_016788625.1. GTDB lineage: Bacteria > Chloroflexota > Anaerolineae > Aggregatilineales > Phototrophicaceae > CFX2. The sequence goes on along the minus strand of JAEUQX010000252.1, from coordinate 24,742 downwards.
GCGCTGGGTCGCCAGTTGGAGTGTGTGCGCCTCGTATGTGACGGCCTGCGCGATGACGATGTACCGATCCTGCAAACCATCTTTAACCCGCTGGCACAGGCCAAGAACCTGGCAGGCAACGATACGCTGGTGCGGCACATTCGCACCAACCCCGACCGCGTACACACAGGACTGAACGCGCTCACCGAGACCACGCTGCGCTTCATTGATGCACTCAAGCGCTATCCCATCGCGGGTATCTATTACGCGGTACAGCACGCCAGCTACGATATGATGACTGAGGACGAATACAAGACCTTCGGCCTGCCCTACGATCGCAAGATCCTGGAAGCGCTGACCGACAAGTGGTGGTTCAACATGCTGCACCTGCATGGCGAAGCACCGATGTTCAGACTGGGCGCCTCGCTGCCTGTGCAGGCCATCAACTGGCACGATCAGGATGCCGAGCCAGATCTCGCACACGGCAAGCTGCAATTCAACGGCGCGGTCTGTGGTGGGCTGTCGCGCTGGCGGCATCTGCACAATGGCACGCCAAGCGCCATTCGCGACCAGGCACGCGCGGCTGTCGCACAAACAAACAACCGCCGATTCATTCTGTCAACGGGCTGTGTGGTTATGGTCACGTCCCCTCTTTCGAACATTCGCGCCGTACGCGCGGTCGTCGAGCCACAAGGGGTGTAACCCCATGCCTATCCGGGTGATTGGTGGCAGTGCCAAAGGACGGCAACTCAAATTGGTGCCGGGTGACAGCACCCGTCCGGTCATGGATCGTGTCAAGGAATCGCTGTTCAACATCATCGGCCAGGACATCGTCGGCGCGACTATCCTGGACCTGTTCGCCGGAACAGGCAGCGTTGGCATCGAGGCGCTCAGCCGGGGCGCAGCCAAAGCTATCTTTGTTGATATTGACCGCCGCGCCATCGAGACTATTCATGAAAACCTGAAGCGCACCCGCCTGGCCGACAAGGCGCTCGTCCGCCAGGGCAATGCGCTCGCTATCCTCAAACATCCACCTGCCGAAGCCTACCACATCATCTATGTAGCGCCGCCGCAGTACAAGGGATTATGGCTGGAAGTGCTACAGGCACTGGATAGCCAACCCCGTTGGCTGCCCCCCGGAACGCTGGTGATCGTGCAGATTGACCCCAGCGAAGCCCAACCCCTTACGCTCAAACACCTGGAAGCCGTTGATGAGCGGCGTTATGGCAACACGCTGCTCTGGTTCTTCGAGGCGCTTGAGTCGTCCACACCCTCCACCCAGCCTGAGGAGAATGAACCTTGAATGAAATGAAGCAATTGGAAAGTATCGCAATGGAACTCATCCACACCTTCGAGATCGAGCATCCTCCGGTGCCGATTGAGATAATGCTGCAGCGTCCACGCCCGGACATGTGGGCAGAAGTGGACATCACTGAGCTGTCGGTCGGGTTCCTGAAGACGGGCGGGCACTTCTCGCCACGCATGTCGCTCTCTCGACTGCTGGCACGTCACATCATGCAGAGCGAATGGGGCGACAAACATGGCCTTGATGCAATTTTCAAGCAGGATAAGGATGATCAACTGCTGCGGGCGTTCGCGCGGATGTTGATCATGCCGCTGGACATGATTCGCGCGCTCAGCCCTGGCGCGCGAACACCGGTCGCGATGAGCGTACACTTCGAGGTGCCGGAGGACGACGCGCGGCAGCGCCTGAACGAAATTGGTGATGCGCTGTAAACGAACAGCCTTTAGCGAGTAGTCCACAGCCTTAACACCAAATCTGGAAACGGCCGGCAGCAAGAACGGCGAAGGCGGACTATCGATCGACTACTGGCTAAGAACTGCCCAGCCTTCATGGGGATGTGGCTGAGCTTCAACAGGGGCGCGATGTATTGCGCCCCGTCTTGTTTGTGAGGTTCGTTGTCGCGCTCAGTACGCGCCGCGACTCATCAATACCGCGGGCACTGTCTGAATCAGGATTTGGATGTCCAGCCAGATGGTGTAATTGCGGATGTAGCGCATATCCAACCGCACGCGCTCCTCATATGTCAGTTCGCTGCGGCCAGATGTTTGCCATAATCCGGTGATGCCCGGCTTGACCGTGTGCAGGTTCAACCCCCAACGCCCGTATTTCTCGACTTCTTCCATGGTGATCATACGCGGCCCAACCAGACTCATCTCGCCGCGCAGTACGTTGACAAGCTGCGGCAGTTCGTCAAAGCTGGTCTTGCGCAGAAATGCTCCAATCCGGGTGATGCGCGGGTCATTCTTGAGCTTGTAGTATTTGTTCCATTCTTCGCGCGCTTCCGGGTCGCGTGCCAGAAGATCGTCCAGCACTTCCTGCGAATTGACGACCATCGTGCGGAACTTGAAAGCGTTGAACTCCTTGCCGCCCACACCCACAACGCGGCGAGGGTAGAAGATCGGGCCGGGATCGGTGCGCTTCATCAGAATGGCGACGACCAGGAATAACGGCGACAGCACGATCAGCCCCAACGTCGCGCCAACATAATCGAGGATGGCCTTGGCAACAATGTTCGGCCCGGTCAGCCGCACGCGGTTGACGCTGACCATCGGCACGCTGCCCACATCCTGCACGCGCACGCCAGTGGTCATGATTTCATACATGCCGGACGACAGCCACACCGAGACATCGTTGGAGTTCATGTAACGCCGAAAAACGTCAAGCAGCTTGTCGCGCTGAACACCGCTCGTTGCCACAATCAGGCGCTCGATTCCAAAACGCTGCACCAGGATTTCCGCGCGCGTCGTCGGGCCGTGAACGACCAACCCCGGCAGAACCTCTTCACCCACCTTCATGGTGTCATCCAGGAAGCCGATGATATTGATGCCCGCGATGGGGGCGCTTATCAACTGCTCGGCGATGGCAATCCCTTCCTGGTTCGCGCCGACGATGTAGGCCGGAGACATGAAGTGCCCGCGCTGGCGCAGATTGTAGATCACGCGGCGAAAGGCAAATCGCTCCAGGAACACCAGGAAGATCGACAAGCTCCAGGCAATCAACAGCCAGCCGCGCGCTACCAGCAGCGAGGGATCCAGGTAGCTGGCAACGATCACGATCATGATGCCAACGGTACAGGCGTTGAAAGCGTTGGCATATTCCTGCAAACCGCCGAACAGTACTGCAGGGTCGTACATGCGGAACAGCACAAACAGGATCAGCCAGAGCGGGATGAGCAGGTAGGCAAACCCGGCATAGTAGGCCCGATTAATGAATCCACCGGGATCAAACAGGGCTGTCGTGGGCAGGATGAAACGCAGGTTATAAGCCACCAGCAACGCCATACCCACCGCTATTGCATCCAGCAGCAGCAGCACGACGCGCGCCAGGCGCATCTTGTTGCGGCTGTGACCGCGGATGGAATTGATCAGGTCGGTGGGATTGAGGGTGACATACCCCGCATCGATTTTCGGCGACTTGGCTGTCTGGCTGCTCATGGGATTACCTCGAATCATGCGCAATAGCGCGCTGATACAATACCTCTAATACTGCCGCAGCATGATTCCAGTTATGGTGCATTTCGACGTAAGCACGCCCTGCTGTACCGAGCTGCACACGGCGCTCGGCGGAACGCAGCAGGCCGATAATGTGATCGGCAATCGCAGCGGGCGTATCGCCTATCAACAGGTCGCGCCCGTTTTCGATCTTCAGCGCGGAACTGGCTTGGGTCGAACAGACGACAGGTGTCCCCATCGCCATCGCTTCCAGCACCTTGTTCTGAATGCCGACACCGTAGCGCACCGTGCTGATAGCGACGGCAGCCTGGGCGATATACGGGCGCAGATCCGGCACAGACCCGGTGACAGTGACCTTCGGCCTCTCGCCGAGTTTCAACACGGCGGGCGTCGGATCTTTACCGACAATATACAGCTCGGCCTCTGGTTCCTGCGCCCAGACCAGCGGCATGATCTTTTCCACCAGGTCTTCGGCAGCGGCAATATTGGCATGGTAGCTCATCTTGCCCGTAAACACCAATCGCCGGGGATTACGTTCTAGCGCCTGGGGCTGGAAATACTCCAGGTCAACCCCATTGGCGATCACGGTGATCCGCTCGCCATCGCTGCCCATCTCGATCAGGGCGCGGCGGTCAGCCTCGCTCGTCACCGTCACCTGGCGGAAGCGCTGCGTCAACTGACCTTCAAAACGCCGCGTGCGCTCCAGGTCGAGCGCGGCCAACAGACGGCTCTTCAGGCTGGGCGCATCTTGCAGCACCTTGCCGAACAGCAGCGCGATGCTGTCCACCGAGTCGAACACAATCGGCAGACCCGGCAGCGCCTCGGCCAGCACGGCCCCACGCAGATGCTCAAGATGGACGACATCGAACGTTTCGCGCGCCAGAACCTCGCGCATGTGGCTGGCGAAGGCGGGCGAGCGCGAGTAGGCCGCCTGAATCGGGGTGCTGCTGGGAAGCGCCAATACGCCGTTGAGCAGCGTCTGTACACGGCCATGCGGCACGACATGCACCGCTTTGCACAGCTTACGAAGTTCGACTAACGGCCCATCATCGTCGCTGGGCGGTTGCAGCGCCGCAAGCGTGACCTCGTGCCCACGATTAACCAATGCGCGTAGAAGGTTGTACGGACGCACGCGGATGAGCGACGGCAGATACGGAGCGACGAACAGTATCTTCATGACCTACCCTGTATAAATCGCGTCCAGTGGACGGCAGGCCTGGCGGTAATCATAGGTTTCCACAACAGTGCGCCGCCCTTGTTCGGTGATACGGCGGTTCAGTTCAGCGTCAGTCAGCAGTCGGACCGTCGCTTCGGCAAAATCGGCGGGCTTGTCTGCGATCATGATATCGCGCTCGTGGGCGACGGCGATGCCTTCACAGCCGACCGTTGTGCTGACCATCGGGATACCCTGTGAGAGCGCGTTGAGTATCTTGACGCGCATCCCCCCGCCCGCTTGCAGCGGCACGACCATCATGCTGGAATCGGCCAAATAAGGCACAGGATCTTCCACGTAACCCGTCACCGTCAGCGAGGGGTCGCTCTGCGCGCGCTCGGTGATGCTGGTCGGCGGACGCGCGCCGATCAGCGTGCAGCGCACATCCGGCACGCGCTGTTTGATCAGCGGGTAAATCTCATCGAGGAACCAGGTGATGCCCGCGATATTGGGCGGCCAGTACATGGTGCCGATGTGAACGATGTGCGGCCCCTTCGGCGCGCGGGCGATCTGCGCCTGCTCGTCGGTATCGACTGCGATTGGGATGATCGGCATCTCCGGGCGCGCACCCGCCTCGGTCAACGCCTGGCGATCTTCCTGGCTGACGGCCAGCACCGCATCGAAAGCCCGGCACATCGCGCCTTCGTAGCGCTTGAGCAGCGGCCAGTCGCGCATCAGGATGTATTTCATCGGCTTGCTGGGCGGCAGCGTCTCCGCCAACCGCTTATAGAGCACCCACAGCGCGTTGTGCAGGTCAAGCACTTTGCGACTCTTGGTGAAGGGCAGCGCGTACTGCCCCATATTGAGCTGGTCAGCGTGGACGACATCGAAATACGTCGTGGCCGCCAGATCGCGCAGCGCCGCGCGCATCTCCGGGCGTTCGTCACGCAGCATCATCCAGGGTTGGCCGCTGAAGATGCTCTTGCCCAGGAACAGCAGGTCTTTGACAGGTGACCGCGTGATGGGTACGGTGATGACGCGCTCGCACAGCGTCTCCAGATGGCGGATGTATTCCGGCTTATCGGTGTCGCGCACAAACGAGACTAATGTGACCTGGTGTTTTGTGGCGAGGTACTTGAGGACGTAGTAGGTCTTGACTTTGGGGCCGCTGTCGGGCGGATAGGGCAAGACCTGTGTCAGCAGTAAAACGCGCATGGTTTATCCCATCTGGGTTGAGGCAGGCCGCGCTTTGGAAATCACTGAAGCGACGTGCTGGGCATGTTTGATCACAGCTTCGCTTGTCGGCAGTTCCGGGTAGGTCTGGCGCGTATTGGCCAGGTACAGACCATCGTAGGGCGTCAATATGCCAATATCATTTGCCAGATTATTGACCAGATAGACGGGTTCGACATAACGTGAGCGGCTGACGGCGAAGTGGCGCACGGCGGCCTCATCAAATGTCGGGAAGATTTGGTGCAGATGGCTGAACCATGCCTCGCGGATGTCCTCATCAGATACCCCCATCCAATCGTTGTCCGGCGCGGTGTAACGCGGTAGGTACACGACATAATTCGAGGGATGTTCCGGATGTGGCGTCTCGATAATCACCGAGAACGGAAACGTGGGATCCGTCAGGTTCAGCGTCCAATATGGGGAGAGACGCTTTTCGACCACCAGCACAGGGCAGATTAACCCCAGGTACTTAGCATTCGTCAGGCGCGCCTTGTAAGCATTATCTGCGCCGGGGATCAACCGCAAAAAATTCGGCGTCGCGATGGCGGCAACCACCACATCGAATTCCTTAACCTGTGTCTGCGTGCGGATGCGCTGCATTCGGCCATCGCCAAGTTCGATCTCGCGCACACGGGCATTGTATTCAATCTTACCGCCGAGCCGGAGGAGTGCTTCCGCCAGGGATTGAATAAGCGAAAAATGCCCGCGCCGCAGATAACCGATGCTGCCGTTCATCTGCGGCACACGCCGGATCGACGACATGCGGTTGAGCCAGGCCCAGATGTAGGTAGCCGACACATGATCGTATACCCCATCGAACTTCGCTTCCAGCAGCGGACGCCAGACCCGCTCAAACGCTTCGACACCGCCCACCCGCACGAGCCACTCTTTGACCGGCAGCTCGTCAAGCTCGCGCCAATCAGCCTTGCTGCGCGCGCGCAGGATGACTCCACCCAAACGGAAGCGGTCGATCAGGCCAAGCATCGGGAATGTCAGAAAATCGAGGATATTGGTCATGGCGTAAATCTGACCACCATGAACGAACCCGGCATGTGCGTTCTGGAACAACAGATCGTCTTGCAGCCCCAGCTCGGTGCACAGGTTATACAACATCCGATCAATTGGGAGAATCGCATGTTGGTAGCGGGCTACGCGCAAACCATCGTCAAAGCGCAGTTCACCGTTCAAGCCGCCCAGTTCGGAATCCTGCTCCAGTACGGTAACCTGTTCGCCCTGCCGCGCCAGATGGTAGGCCAGAGCCATACCCATCAGGCCGCCACCGATGATGCCAACCCCCATGTTCAGCCCTGCTTTTTCTTTTCGCTACGCGCGACAATCCAAACACCCGTGACGATTACGGCAAAGCCGATGACGCGCATCGGGGTGACTGCCTCATGGAACAGGATTGCGCCACCGAAGAGGACAACAATATAGGTGAGGCTAAGGAATGGATAGGCGAAGCTCAGATCCGCCTTCGCCAGCGCAAACAGCCACAACAGCGTACTGATTCCGAAGATCGCGACCCCGACGAGCAGCAGCGGGCTGGTCGCCATCCGCACCAGCGTTTCGACCGAAAGCTGCAAACTGCCGAGCGAGTTCATCGCGGCCTTGAGCGTCAGTTGACCGACAGCGCCACAGGCGACGCTGGCAAGCACCAGGCCGACGGACTGGAGATTGGCGTTGCTGACCTGCTGCGCGGGCATTGTCATGTTGTCTTCTGTGACCGGCGTTGTGTTGAGCGCCATGGAGATAGCACCTGCTGGATTGCCAAATGAAACGTTATGAGGATAGTCGATATGCCTTGCAGATGCCTATCGCTTACACAGGCGTTACAACCGCCTCCAGAAGCGCAAGCCAACCGCGACCGCCAGGCAGAAGATTGCTGAGGTAAACAGACCGCCGAGCACCGCAGTTGAACCATAAGTGTCCATTGTCACCAGTGCGAGGTTAGGGTCAATGCCTTCCAGGGTGGGGAAAGGAGTCAGCGTCGGATCGAGGTTCAGGAAGATCGTCGCTGTGGGCAACGGCGTGTTGGTCGGCAGGAATTCGCGCGTCGGTTCGGGCTGCAAATTGCCATCGAGATGACTATAAAAAACTTCCAGGATGCCCGTCGCATCCTGCTGTCCGGATAAGTTTTCACGGATACCACGAATGAACCAGGTCAGGTGAATGTCGTTCGATGGCCCCAGCGCGACCTTCGGCCATTCGGGGCGCATGATAGGGCTGTAAAACACGCGCTGCGGTGCCAGCCACTCGCCCTGCTGATAGGTGATATGATACAAACCCGCGTTGGCCGTGCTCAACAGATTGGGCTGCGCGACCACAAAAGCGTGGATATTGCCTAGACGATCAGTGATCAGATCAAAGTCGTCCAGCGGGGTGTCGTTGGTGTAACGCGCGACGATGCCGGGAATGGGTTGTCGCGCCGTCCAGGTTTGTCCCAGATCGGAGGAAATCTGGTAATAGATGCCGCGATCAGTATCATTCGAATAGCGCCAGATAACCATCAATGAGCCATCGCGCGTTTCTGTCATTGCGATCTGTATCGGACGGCGATCGCTGAACCCCCCGCCATCAATGATGATAGGTTCAGACCAGGTCTCGCCCTGATCAAGCGAATAGACGAAGCGCACATCCTGCGCCTGCCCCTTGCCAATATACCAGTCGTAGCCTTCATCCCAGAAGATATACAGCCGTCCGCTGTCACCCTGAATGATGTTCATTCGGTCAGAACCTGTCGCCACCTCAATGGACAACGGGTAAGGGTCGCTCCACGATGCTCCCTGGTCGGTCGAACGGCGGTAGAACAAATCCTGACAGTAGGCGCAGATGCTGGCTTCCGGGTTACCTCCCCCAGGCGGAGGCGCTAGGGTGTCCACGGTGCCGCTGAAAACAATGTGCAGATTGTCGTTCCGGTCGGCCAGCATGTCGACATAATATCCGCTGCTGCTGATTCGCGTGGGTTCCGACCAGGTCGAAGCATTATCGGCGGCAGCGACAACCGAACTGGACAAGAAGTGAGCGATTTCGTTGCGATGTACGGAAAAGATGCGACCATTGCTGGTCACGGCCAGGGCGTTACGCACCGTGTAACCGCCCGTCGTAGTGAAGATTACCTCGTTCGGCTCGCTCCAGGTGCCATCAAGGCGGCGCTGTGCATAGGTCAGGAAGTCGAAGGCAGTGCCTTCAACACCAATACCGTTGTACCAGCCAACATGCAGATTGCCCTGGCTATCTGTCGTGACAGACTGCCACCAACCTTTGCCCAGATTCAGCGGCGGCGACCAGCGCTCCAGACTGTCCTGCGCCCGCGCGGGCATTGCCGCAACAACAAGGCCGATGAACAACACCAACCAGCATCCCAGGCGGATGGTCATCTTTTCTGACATTCAATACTCCGTGATCAATCTGAAGCAGGCTGCGTAGACTGACGGCGACCAGAAGCCAGGCTGGGTAGACGAATATCAAAGCGCTTCGGCCCAATCTCTGGCAGTTGGTCAACGGTTGCCTGCCGCTGCATCAGGTGGCACAGCGCAACCGCCATCCCCTGGAAGATCCACGCCCAGATGGCATAGTCGATGCCATTCAACCCCTGCGTATAGGGAAATGGCGTGACCCAGTCGCCCAGCATCATGGCAACCATCGTCGCTACCCAGCAGGCTATCAGCGATATCTTTAGACCATGCAGGAAACCGTTGTCATTCGGCACAAGCCAATACATTCGGAGGTTCATGCGACCAAACGCCAGCCACATCAGGATATAGGCTGTGAAGCCGACCAGCCCCGTCTGCGCGATGATGTCAATGTAGTTGTTGTGCGAAAGATTGGCTCGGAAGCCATAGATGGTGTAATAGAAATAATACCCTGCTGGCCCAGACCCCAGGAACAGGTGATCATCAGCGTGAGCCAGCGCTTCCGACCAGGCAGCGTTGCGCGTGCCGCCGGACTCCTCATCTTCACGCGCAAAATTCTCTTGCAGCGAACTCAGGTTGATCAGCACATAGGCAGCAGCGACCAGGATTGCCACCAACAGCAGCTTGCGCGAATAGATTGTGACAATGATGACGATGACAATCGAAAGCGGTATCCACCCGCTGAGCCACGACAGCCCCAAGCCCAACTGGATGTAGTACCACATGCCGACGACTGCTGCCATCGCGACACGGATGTACCATTTCAGATTGGTATTGAACAGAAGCTGCCCCAATGCCAGCGCGCCCACCCACATCGGGAACAACCCCTTTATGTTGAGTGGGTTGATGACGTAGCCCATGGCGATGCGCATAGCGCCAAAGACAAAGCCGCAGAAGATCATGTAGTAAACCATGATCTTGATGGTGCGAATGGAACGGATGTGATTGGCGTACATGATCGCGGTGATCGGTGCGATGACCAGACTCACCATGGTCATGGTGCGCTGAAAGAACTTTTCCTGGAAGATATAGCTGACGGGCACATCGACGAAAATGTTCGACCAGATGAATGAAATCAGCACGATGGCGAGGAAAATCATCGTAGGAACGTTAGATACCGACGGGCGCACGGCAATCTTCCGATCAACGATCACCAGCTTGAACAACCACAATGCCGCCCACAGGTTCAACCCCATGAACGTCAGCGTGATCTTGGTGCCCGTGCCCGTACCCACGCCGTCCGCGACCGTGAGTGTGACGATGAAAATCATCACCGCCGTCAGCTCAAAGTTAGAGTAGACGAACAAGACAACGGCAATGCCAATCATCGCTACGACCGGAATCAGCCCTTTGATGAAGTTGCCCGTAAGCGAACTTTCACGCAGGAGAAAGGTCGATGTCAGGGTAACGCCCATGCAGAGCAGCACCAACAGCACACGAATCGTCAGGCTGTAATGGCGATCCAGGAAGAAGTAACGCATCTTTCCGACAATTGACGCTTCCTGGAGCAGCGCCATCCGCACGCGGTCGGTCAGGTTTTCGATCACGTTGTTGATCATGGCGTACCCTAGCCAACCCCTCTGCTGGACCTAAGTTTGTTGATCGTCTGCAACTTCCGGCTTGTCATCCGGTGCTGTGCGGGCCGAGGCCAGCAGCGCTTCACGCGCGCCAAGCGGCAGGCTGCCCGCGTGGCTGCCGTTGGGAGTACGCAGCCCGTCAGATTTAACCGACTGTTCGGTCATTCCGTTCTGCGCAGACTCATAACGTGGCAGTTTTTCCAACAGCAGACCGATCTCCGACTCGCGAACCCAGCGGCGCAGCCCGCGTCGTTCGCTGGTCAACTGCCCGGAGTCCAGCCAATAGCGCAGCCCCTTTTCGGTGATGCCCAGTTGCAGCGCGGCGGCGGCCATTGAATACAAACGGTCGCCGTTCTTGTCCACCATCACGTTGCGGTTGAAGGCCACGAGCGAGCGTTTCTTGCCTGCCGAAAGCAGTTCTTTGCTGAGCTTGTCCGGGCTGATCGTCAGTGTGCGACGGTAGTACGGTTTGCTGTACGAACTGGTCACCTGAAGCGGGATGCGGTTGAAGACCATGCCGAAGATGTTGACATTGCGCCCCTGTTGAATGGTTTGCAGGGTGCGCTTGAAGGACTTCTCTGTCGTGCGCTGGCCGTGTATGACGATCACGACGCCATCGCTGAGTTCAGCCATGAAAGCCGAGTCCGGGCCGCCAATCGTCGGCACCGAGTCCATGATGACGGTATCAAAACGCATCTTGAGCGACTCGATCACAGCGGCAAAACGCGGGCTGCTGACCAGCGCCGATGGATCAGCGGTCGAGCGCCCGGAAGTCAGCACCGTCAGGTTATCGTAGCCGCTTTCCAGCAGCGCACGGGAGAGCAGCAAATCAACATTCTCGCGGCTGGACACGATGTCCGTCAGCCCCATCACGTTGGGCAGACGAAACACTTCGTGGATGTCGCCCTTACGAATATCACCATCAATCAGCAATGTCCGCAGGCCGGAACGCGCGGATGCCAGCGCCAGATTCGCCGATGTCACCGTCTTACCATCGCCAGAGTCATAGCTGGTGACGGTGACGAGGCGCGGAGGTTCGCCGCCTGCTGCGAGCACCAGCTTGGCGCGTAACTGCCGCAGCATCTCACTTTCGATAGTATCGGGCATGGTCTCGATGTAGAGCGGCAGTTTATTGCGCGGAATGACGCCCAAAGGACCCAGAACCTTCACGCCGTGAACGAATTCCAGCCCCTCATGCCACTGCAAACGGTCGTCCAGGAAGGCGATCAGCACAATGGTCGCAATCGAAACTGCCAGACCCGCCACGCCTGAGAGAATGATGCTCATCGCGGAACCCTGCACCACCAGGGCGTTCTCCGCTGTAGCTGCGTCATAGAGTACCAGTGAATTGACCGAACTCCCCAGTCCCATGCTCAGTTCAGCATAAAGCGACTGAAGCTCGCGGATGGTCGCCAGCGTCGCATTGCGCTGCTGGAGGTTCTGGGCGATCTGGAAAGCGTTGGTCAGGTCTGCGCCGGCCGCCACATCCGTTTCATACTGAGTGTTCAACGTCTGAATCTGCGAGGCCAGATCTCGCAACTGCTGGCGCTTGAAGGCCGTTTCTTCCGACTCGCGTTCGGTCGGACTGTTTTCAATCAACTGCTGGGCGATGGCATTGGCGATTTCAGCAGCCCTCACCGGGTCTGTATCAGCCACCACAATTTCCATAAGCGGCAGGGTGAGATCCGCACTGGTATACATACGTTCCTGAAGCTGCGGCACAGATATGCCCAGGTTCAGACGATTAATCACCGGTTCAAGGATATTTTCGCGCCGCGCCAGCCCTGAATAGATCGTGACAAGCGCATTGATTTGCTCAAATGCATCAACATTCGCAATCGTGTTTTCAACATCTCCGCCGAACCAGATCGTCGCCCGCGCAAAGTATAAATTGGGCTGACTGGTGCGAATCAGATAACCCACACCTGCGCCCAAAGCGACGGCGATCAGCATCAACCACCACCACTTCAGGACGAGCTTGAATACAATTTGGAGAGGCGAGGCTGTTTTCACGGCGCTCATCCCTTTTCTCTAAATAAGGCCAGGATTTCCCTATTCTACAGCCTATGCGCGGGAACTAACAACTACCTAAAGGCCTGATCGACGTAGCATAAGGCTTATTTCCCCTGATTTCGATTGTGTGCTAAGATTTGAAAATCACAACATTTCAGCCTAATGAGCTTGCTGTGAACGATAAGACACCGCCTGAACCAGAACTCGACCCGGATGATAGCAGCCTGCGTTCGCCTGTCCGTCCAATACGCCCGGATATGCCCGACGCGCCGCTAGGCTCCGGTTTGATCGCTCGCGCGACGCAGTTGATGCGCGCAGCAAAGGCAGAAGAAGATCGTCTTCCGTCTGACCCAGAAGTCGCATTGGAACACCTCCGGCAGAAGATGGAGGCCGTCGCACGTGAGCTGGGCGAGGGCAAAATCAATCGTGCACAGTTCAACGCCATCTATGGCCGCTATAGCGAGCAGCGCACCATCATCGAACGCCTCATCCAGCGCAACCCACAGAATGAAGCCTGGAAACAGGCGGCCACGCCGGGACACACTTCCTTTTTACGCGATCATTTCGAGGCGCGTTTGCTCAGCTATCTGGTGTACCAGCATAACATCCCGACTCCGTTGATGATCGGCGGCAAACAGCAGCCTAACGTCGAGCAGATTATCTCGGTGCTGCAATCCCTTTGGCGGCTGCCTAATCGCCCCAAGGCTGGGCTGGCGCGCAAAGAACTTGGCGGCGGGCATTGGCTCGTGCTGGCGCTGGGCGAGTATGCTGTCACGCTGGTGCTTTACCAGCTCGAGCCGTCCGTCACGCAGGCCAACCTCGTGCGCGATCTGCACATGGACTTTGAACGCGCCAACCAGCTTGCCCTACAGCGCGGCACCCGCTCGCTGGATCGCTTCGTCTTCCCGCAGCGCGCGCTGACGGAGAAACAATTCTAGCCGCCCAAAGGCAGCCCAAACTTTCAAAACCTTAATGCACAGATCAAGCGCTTGTGTGATAACACAGGTGTGAAAACGCACGATAGGAGTATGAAACATCATGGGTTTGATTTCTCTGGTATATGTCAGTTTCGAATCCCGTCGAATGACCAGCGAGGATTTGCAATCTATACTCAATAAGGCGCGCACCTTCAACAGTGAGCACCAGATCACCGGGATGCTGCTTTACCGCACCGGTTACTTCATTCAGGCGCTGGAAGGTGAAGAAGCAGATGTCATGGCGCTTTACGAGAAGATCGCTCGCGATGACCGCCACCGCCATGTATTGATGATTTATAAGGGGCCAATAGAACAGCGCGCATTTGGCAACTGGACGATGGGCTTCAAGAATCTCGACAACCTCACGCCTGCTGACCTGCCCGGCTACACTGATTTTCTCAGCCGGGAGATCACCCCGGAGTTAATGACCAACAACGTCAGCCGCGCGCTGGCCTTCCTGGAGTCCTTCAAGGAAGAAGCGAATTATTAGCCGCCACAGGGCACACAGGCTTCTAAATGACGTGGCGCTGTGCGCTAACCATCTGCCCACCACAGCGCCGCGTATCTAGCTGACAGATCCGACCCGCTGCTAGAATCGATCAACATGACGCTATTCGTGTGGGGACTAACTGCACATCATGAGCATCGAGTTGATTTCGCTGCTGGCGCTGGTGGCGGCTGTGGTTATCAGCGGGTTCGCCCGCTTGAATGTCGGCATCCTCTCCATTGCGCTGGCCTGGCTGATCGGTCACTATCTGGCCGGGATGAGTCTGAACAGCATCCAGGCCGGCTTTCCGCTCAACCTGGCAACAATCCTCTTCGGCATTACCTTCCTCTTCAGTCAGGCACATATCAACGGAACGCTTGACAAAATCACCCAGATTGCCATTACCGCCGTCAGCGGCCGCCGGGCGCTGCTGCCGATTGTCTTCTTCGGCATGGCAGTCGTGCTCGCCAGCATCGGCCCCGGCAATATCGGTGCGGTGGCGCTGCTGGCTCCACTGGCGATGACCACTGCTGGCAAAACCCGCATCAGCGCATTCCTGATGACGGTCATGGTCGCCAACGGCGCGAACGCGGGCGCGTTTTCGCCTTTCGCCCCGACAGGTATCATCGCCAACGGCCTGATCAACCAGATGGGGATCGAGATGAATCCCTGGACGCAGGTCTATCTTCCCAGCCTGATCGCGCAGAGTTTCGTGGCATTGGTGAGTTACGGCGTGTTTGGCGGCGTCCGGATGTGGCGCGAAGATGCTTCTTCACATGACGTTGAGGCTGCCACCCTGCCCCCCCGTGAACCCTTCAACCGCAATCAGATCATCACGCTGGCCTGCATCGCAGCGCTGATCATCGGCGTGACGGTCTTCAAGGCTGACGCGGGATTCCTGGCTATTGCGCTGGCGTCGACCTTGAGCCTGCTCCGCGCTGCCGATCAGGAAGCCGCCATCAAGATGGTGCCCTGGAATACGATCATGATGGTCTGCGGCGTTAGCGTTTTGATCGCAATTCTGCAAAATACCGGAGGAATGGAACTGTTCACCTCGCTGCTGGCGAGTATCTCGACAGCAAGCAATGTGACCGGGATTCTGGCCTTTGTGACCGGCCTGATTTCAGCCTACTCCAGTTCATCCGGCGTAGTCATGCCCGCCTTCATTCCGGTTGTGCCTGGCCTGATCGCCAAACTGGGCGGCGGCAACCCGGCAGCGCTGGTATCCGCCATCAATGTAGGCAGCCATCTGGTGGATGTCAGTCCGCTCTCGACGCTCGGGGCAATGTGCATCGCCAACGCCGCGCCCCACGAAAACAAGGATGAACTATTCCGCCGCCTGCTGATTTATGGCCTGTCCATGTCGGTGGTTGGCGCGCTGGTCTGCTTCGTCTTCTTCGGTCTGCTGCTGCGTTGAGGCAGGGACTCTGCGGTTCAGAGCAGTGGCTGCGGGCGCGGCAGGGCGTCCAGGCGCTTGAGTTCGGTCGAGCAGACCACGCCGGAGATCGAGAAGGCAATGTTACCCCGATCATCAACCGCCAGTGTGCCGGGAGCCGCGTTGAAGGGCGGCAGTTCTGCCAGCAGTTGCAGTTGTGCCGCGTCCTGAAGCAGGTCGATGGCGTGGCGCTGATGGGTGGGCAGCAGGTCATCACCGCTGTAGATGCGGATCACGCCGGTCTCCGCATCGCTCGTCGCCAGCAGTTTGCCGTTGGGCGAGCAGGTCAGACGGCGAATGAAGTAGTGCACCGCCTGCCGCTTTTTCACCCGTCCGCTGGTATCGGTCAGCACAATCTCGCGTCCGTTTGAGACGAAGATGCCAACGCCACCATTGGCAATCGCCAGGGAGGGCTGGGCATCATCATCAAAGCTGAGCTTCATGTCGAAGGCTCCCACGCGGATATGCTGCTGGAACAGGTGCAGCTTGCCACGCGCATCCAGCCCGGCGATCACGCCCATAAAACGGTCGAGACCGAGCGCCAGCAGTGCCGACTTGCTGTTTATCTCCAGCTTTACCTCTTTGCCCTCCATCTCCAGCGCCAGTTCGTCATCAGCCTGGCGGAACAGCCGCAGCCGCCCATCGTCACTGGTGTAGATCGTCATGGCAGCCGTCCGCACCAGCGGCAGATACGCCCCGTTGGGGGCAACCAGCGAAGCGCTGAACTCTGTCCATTTGTCGCTCTGGCGGCTGACGGCCTTGTGCTGATGCTCACCGATCACCGCACCATTCTCCACGTCAAAGTAGGTGGCACGGTCGCGCTGCGTCCAGGCGGCCAGCAGCGGCGTTTTGCCGGGCAGCAGATCGAGGCCCTGTATTGCGTTGTTGGTCAGATGGACGCGCCACGCCATAAACGACCTCACAGCATTTGGGATATTGGGAAAAGGTTGTGATAACTTGGGATAAGTGTAACTGCGCTTGAGGGAGAACGCAAGCCATGTGGGTATTTTGTAGGTATTTTCCAATGGACAGGTTCTGTCACAACCACCCCGCCACTGTCATTCTTCTAGCTGCTCTCCAGCGGCAGGGTTGTCATGTCCAGCGCGGGGCCGTCGAGGCAGATCAGGCTGCTCTCACTGCCCTTCTGAGCGACCAGGCACGCCTGACACGCGCCAACACCGCACGGCTGGATTGCCTGAAATACTCCGTATAAGTAGGTTTTGGGGATTTCTGAGCGCAAGCCGCTGAAGATCTTCCAGACCATGCCAAAGTGCTTAAGCTCGTCGTCCGCATTCACGACCGCAAACACCTGATCCGCCCAACCTACCGACATCACCCGGTTCGGCCAGGCAAGCTGATCGTCAGCCTGGAACACCTCGACTTCCGGCGGCAGGTGTTTGGTCGGATACAGCGCGGCGCTTCCGGAAAGCACTAATGTAACGCTCACGCTGTTGCTCAGCAGCGCGGGAATCGACATGATCAGCGGCGTGGGCGCGCAGTCGTAGGCCAGCAGCAGCACATGCCGCAGTGTGCGCTTCCAGCGGAACGGCTGCCCCACCAGACCCAGCAGGGATACAACCTCGCCCGGTTCGTAAATGATATTCCCAGGCCGTTCGATCACCAGCGCGCCGCCCTGGATGCCGACAGGCCACCAATGTTCGCGCAGGTACGGGTCCCAACGTTCCGGCAAACGCCGGACAAGCAGGGAATGCCCCGGTTTGATTTCCGTTATAAAATCTTCGATAGTCAAATGCAGACGCTGGTAGTGCTCGTTCAGACGAGTAACTCGTTCGATGATGGCGCGGACTTCTTTCATAAGTGCTGCTTCTCGACGTTGGGAAACTATTATGACAGGGATTGTAGCGTGAAGTTGTCAAATCGGATATTGCGGCGGAAACCCGTTCTGGCGGGCTACTTGCGCGCTATATAACACCATGATACATTCAGTTAAGTCTTTGTAACGTCCCGGTTAGAAAAGGTTTAACCTTTCAACAGCGGGTCAAAAGAAGGAAAGCGGAAATGGCTGAAAAGATCCTCGTCATTGACGATGAAGAGACCACTGTACAACTCATCTCCATCCTCCTGGAACGACGCGGCTATGAGATCATCAAAGCCTATCGCGCGGAGGACGGTCTGCGAAAAGCCTACCGTCATCAGCCGGAGCTGGTGCTGCTGGACATCATGATGCCGGATATGGATGGCTGGGAAGTCTGCCGCCGCCTGCGCGAGATGTCCGACGTGCCGATCATCTTCCTGACGGCACGCGGCGAGGTACGCGATGTGGTGCGCGGTCTGGAGATGGGCGCGGATGACTACATCGTGAAACCATACGAAAATGACGAGCTGGTGGCGCGCGTGCGGGCACATCTGCGCCGTTCGCCGCGTCCGAATATCAGCGAGGAACTGGTCTTCAATGGCGGTGACTTCCGCATCAACTTCATGAACCGCGAAGTGTGGGTGCGTAACGAACTCAAGCACCTGACGCCGAAAGAATTCAACCTGCTCGGCGTGCTGGTTCGCAACGCGGGGCGCGTCGTCACCCGCACGGAACTGGTGACCGAAGCATGGGGCGAGGAATACGGCGACGCCATCGACAGCCTGAAGCTGTATATTCATTACCTGCGTCAGAAGCTGGAAATTGACCCCGACCGACCGGAATACATCATGACTCTGCGCGGTGTCGGCTATCGCTTCGTCAACCGCTGAGCCAGGGCCGAGAACCGTACCACTGCTCAACATTTCCCCATGTTGAGGACATACGCGCTAACCCAGGGGCGCAGCGCATCGCGCCCCTGAATTCCCAATGCTCTGAATTCCTCTATCCTTCCAGGGTGAAAATTTCTGTCTGCAATAGTGGCGGCGCACCCCAGCCACAGCAGCGCCATTTTGCGGCACTACCCCTGCGGCGACAGCCAGCTTACCAGCGGCGCTAACGTGGAAAAGTGAGGGTGGGGTTACAGAACGGAATCAGTGCGAGCGCGACAGCGTGAACATAATAGGCGGTACGGTCGATCACATCCCCTGTGAGGATGCCCACCGCGCCATTGGCCTGTTTGGAATTGGAACGTCCGAACACGCGATCATCTGCCTCACCCAGCTCGACACCCTGGCGCACCAGGTCGGCCAGTTCCGTCGGCAGGCAGAACGCGCCCGTGCGACCGATACCCCGCCCTTCCGCCGAGAGGATGACGACCCAGGCGAAGGCCAGCATCTCGCCGTGCTTTTCTTCGATGCCGCCCTCGATGCCCACCCAGTAGTCCGCGCCCGGCACCGCAGCACGCACATTGACCGCCCGGTTGTGCGCACCATCAAGCGTTTCCTCGTCGCTCATCGGCTGGTGACTGACGCCAGATGGAACAGACACGCCCTCTGCATGAACAGCATCAGCAGGAAACAACAGACGAAACCCGGCCAGTGCAGCCTGAATCTTGACCGGGTTGGTCGAAGCAACAACGAGGCGCGTCAAATCAGACTCCGGCGGCGCACGAATTCCAACAGGCCAATCAGAAGAAAGATCGCTGCAAAATCCAGCGCCAGCAGCACCATCTCAATCGTGCTGCTGGTGGAACGATAGGTACCCAACCCAACAGCCATTAACTGCGTCAGAATGAAGATACCGCCAATCGCCAATACCTCAACCGGCCAGCCGAACACGCGGATTTCCGACATACGCTGGTCGCTGTAGCGCTGCCAACCCAACCCGGTACTTTCCCCCTCCAGGTGATCGCGAATGTAGGCGTTGATCTGTTTGATGAACACCTCGTTCTGCGCCCAACCGACGGCCAGCAGCAGCGCGATCAGCGGGTACAACAGGATGACGACCGGACCGGCATTCCAGCCCAGGCCGAGGAACGCGCCCGCCAGCGTCAGAGCAATCGAGATCGTCTGTTGACGCGACTCGATGCGCTTAAGAACTTCCTCGCGCAGGGTGGCATACTCGGTTTCGGCGCTGGTTCTGGTGATCTCAGAGGGTGTCGCGCTCATGCTTGGTTTCCTCGCCGCAATAGTTAAGATTTAGTTATACCGAGTGTAGCGAAATGCGGTGAGGGCGACAAGAGCACAGAATCAAAGGGAGTGGTCAATGGGGCAAAGTAGTGGGATGAACACATGTCCCCAATTGTCAGGCCAGCAGTCAACAGCATAAGCATGGACGGACGCAGTACGGCAGCCAGCGCTACAAGTGCCAGTATCATGGAATCTCAAAGCTAACCCATCGTCTTAGATAGATGAGCGTGTACCTCTGACCAAACATGACGGAACTTGCCGCTCAGGGCGCTCTGGCTTGGGCGTTCGTCCGAGCGTTCCAGCGCGACGGCGGAGAGTCCCTGTGAATCCAGGTATGCTCGCAGACCATTCATCGCCGTCTGCCAGACACCTTCTGCATCAGCGGCGGTCATCGCGTCCAGGCGAATTTTCAGGACTTTTGGACCGGTCTGGATGAGTTGAAAGCGCTGGATGCCGTCAATCACCATAAGTATCGTCTGCAATGGAAGGGGCGCGATGTCCACAAGCTGGCCTGCCTCGGTTTCAAACCGGAGGATTTCATCGTCACGTCCTTCGACCGCAATCGTTGGCAGCGGGCTGCCGCAGGCACAGGGATCAGCGCAGAAACTCACACTGTCGCCCATCTCATAACGAATAATGGGCTGAACACGGTTCACCAGATTGGTCAGCAGCACGGTGCGTGGAGGTTCGCCAGGGTCTAAGGGGCGATACTGTGCATCCACCGGCTCAAGGATGACCCAATCACTGTTGACGTGCAGCCGCCCCTGATTACATTCAAAAGCGATACCCATGAATTCGGAGGCAGCATAGGTGTCACGCACCTTACAGCCAAAAGTCTCAGCCGCACGTGTCCTCACCAACGGTTTCAGGCATTCACCACCTGTCGCAATCAGCAGCGGACGGATTCGCAATCTGCCGACAGACTGTTCACCGGTGAGTGCCTCTAGCACGGAAGGATAAGTTGCCAGGATCGCGGGCTGGATGTCATTCAACGCCTGTATCAGATCGGGCAGTGGCAGGTGCGCCGAAAGAATAGGCGGTGTCTTTGTAGAGCCGGGGCGCAATTGATGTGTGATGGCTTCAAACGTGTTCGAGGCGAAATGCCCACCCGTCGCAAAAACAAAAGCAGCACGCCAGTGCCGCCACATCATCCGCCAGAATTCGTGGGGCGTTGCCCACGACAAGTAGTAACGCACCAACAACAGGGAAATGTATGCAGCCACTGCGTCACTATCGTGCAGAAAGATACCGGGCGAACCCGTTGTCCCAGATGTTCGCCAGACTCCGTAGCGACCCAAATAAGGCACACCTATCAAAGCCCGATCTGCGATGAAGGCATTCACTTCATTATGGTTGACCTGTCTATCTGTCACCCATTCATCGAAGTGCGCCATAAGAACGCGTTTGGTGACGGGCGGCAGATCGCTCAGGTGCTCGATGTGTTCGGGCAGATGCTGATAGAGTTGTTGGTAGAACGGTGAATGCGAACGGGCGAAAGCAATCATAGCCTGCAGGCGCTGTTGCTGCCGCGCCAGCAGTAAGGGACTGCCGCCGACTTTTGTCCGCCATACATCCCAAGCGGTTGAAAGAATCTTGCGGCGGCTGATCATCTCCTGTGTCCTTCGATACGCGCGTTCTCGATGCGTTGGATAACACGCCATGCAAGCAGTGTTAACCATCTCGATGGCACACGCTTTTGCCCAAACTCCCACGCTTTCCATGCCGTCCAAACCGACTCGACAGTGAAGCGTCCTTGCGCGTCAGCCTTACTTTGGAGCAGGTCCAGCATGTCGCGCAGCCGCGTATCCTGTGCCAGCCAGGGAAAACACGAGAGCACGTCGAGCACATGCAGCAGGTCGTACCATACCAGAGGCGCTTTCAGTTTGCGGAAATCTGTGCCCATGAAGAACATGTATGGGTGACGCTCAGTGCTTTCGCTCCAGAGTGAGAGCAGCGTCTCCGCGCCAATTCGAGTCGCCTGACTGTCTCGCCAGACGTGACTTTGTGACAATGCTTTGAGCATCGCCAGATTAGCGAACGGGCAGGGATCGTCCTTGCGCCCCGGCCCGTGGAAACTGCCAAGCGTTTTCGATACGGCGCACGGCCAGCCATTGTCACGCACCAGATCGAGCAGGTGTTGGAGGGCTGCCTGGACTTCTGGCGTGTCTTCCAGCCCGAACTTGATGAGCGCATACACCAGCAGTGGAGCATCGCACAGCGCCCACGCCCACTGATCATCACCGCTGCCACCGTAATGAGTCGGGATATTCATCGGTAGTTGGAAGGGGCCTTCACTCGATTGATGCTGCAGGATGCGTGGGATGATCTCCGCAACAGGTGCATCATTCGCCCTGAAGCCCAGGTCGGCGATGAAATTCAGCTTGTGGAACGGCTGGTTCGCGCTCTTGTGACTAGCGATGACGACGCCGGGCCAGGTTGACAAATCCGCGAGTAGGTCTTGCAGCTTAGGGTCACGCAGCATCATCCGCCGCGATGACTCCACCGCTGTATCATGCTCCGACTGCCCCAACAGGTCGAGGCGCGTTCGATAAGCAATGAAGGGATCATCCTCCAGCAGCCATTCAATGGGTATACGGGTTGTGTCCATATATGCTCCCTGAGCTAGCCTGTCGCCAGGGCGGAAATCGAGACAGAAAAGATCAGAACGTCGATCAGCAGGTTACTGAACTGCTTCAGAAACGAGCGGGTCAGATTTCGCAAATGCTGTGGCTTGAGTGAGTCTACCCCCCACTTCTTCCAGCCTTTCACCACACCCCCGGTAACAGTCGGTAGCGCACGCGCCGGGCGTATTCTTTGTAACCGGGAAGCTCGTTTTGCAGCGTGCGGTCTTCCAGCGCCGTGCGCAGAATGCCGAGCAGCACAACCAATCCACCGGGGATGAGCGCCCACAGCGAGCCCAGTGCCAGGGCTGCCGCCAGAATGGTCAACAAGCCGGTGGCGTAGCCGGGATGGCGCACAAAGCGATACGGGCCGCTGCTCACGACGGTGTGTCCGCGCTCTTTCTGGATGCGGACAAAGCGTGCAAAGAACTTGTTTGACGCAATCGCCCAGGCGTAACCCAACTGCGCAACCAACACGATGACCAGTGCACCGACCTGCACAGCAGCGGCAACTGGAGACGACCAACTATAGCGCATGTCCAACCCTGCGACGATGAACACGGCAAATGGTGCGACGCTGAGAATCACCCCGAGCGGCTTATCCCAACTTTTGACATCGGCCTTGATTCGCGTGCGTTCTTCGATAAATTCGCGATCCGCCGGGGCAAATAGGATCGTGACGCCCGTCGTGATCCCCATCACAATAGCCAAGCCCCACGCCATGAGCCAATCAACGCGCCCAGACAAAAGAACCAGCACTACCGCCAGCACCAGCGCGTAGATGACCGCCGCCAGCAAGAGCTTCAATGTGCGCGGCCTGGATTTCGGGTCGGTTTGTTGAGTAGAGACTGAGGCATTCATATTATGACTCCTCGGAGACGTTGGCTGCTTCCACAGCAACCACTTACCAGATACCGGGCAGCAGACGGTAGCGGACGCGTTGGGCGTATTCCTTGTAGCCGGGAAGTTCGTTTTGCAGCGTGCGGTCTTCCAGCGCCGTGCGCACGATGTACAGCAGGATGACCAGCGCGACCGGGACGAATGACCACAGCGCGCCCAACAGGAACGGCGAGGCCAGCCAGGCCACAATACCGCCGCTGTAGCCCGGATGCCGTACCAGGCGGTAGGGGCCGGCGGTCACGACGGTGTGTCCACGATCGGTCTGGATGCGAACCACCGATGAGAAGTATTTGTTCACGATCAAAGCCCACGTAGAGAACGCGTACCCGAGCAAGAAAACGATGAGCGCGCCAAGCTGCACCGGAAGCGCCACTTCTGCCGACCACCCGAACCGTTTGTCGAGTCCGGCAGTGATCATGAAGGCAAGCGGCCCGACGATGGCAATCAGGATGACGATGCCTTTATCCCAGTCCTTCATGCCCTCCGACTGTGTGAAACGGGCGCGTTCGGCGATCAAGTCCGGGTTTTGCAGGTACAGGATATAGCGGCTGACGAGCGAAACTACGACTGTCAGGATGGTATACATCCAGGCCTGCCACCAATCGATGCGCCCGGCAGTGATGAACAGCACCAACGGGATCAGCAGCGCTATGATTGCGAAACGAAGGACGACCTTCCAGTCAATTGCTGGTGTGGATTCTCCTGAGCTGGTGTTATGGGCCACAGGGGTGTTCATGTTTCGATCCTTTCTCGAACGATCACACTGTGAACTGTCGCGAGAACATATCTGATGTCGGATCTGTGTTCATTTGGGTCAACTGCGCTCTCATCCTGAGCAGTTTCCTCAGCGATGGGACGGGCAGACCTGATTGCTCAACGAGTGCTTCAACCTCTGTCGCGAGCTGTAGCATTTCATCGGGAGCTTGCGAAACATGCCAGACCGCGCCAACCTCCATCAGCCGGCTCGGCAGCATCCGCTGCAGAATTGCGACGATCAGAAAACGCGGAATGAGCCGGATGACGGACACAGCGCCGGGGGTGATCCGATAACCGACCGCCTGGAGTACATCCAGCGTTTCGCGCATGGCGTCAACCATCAAGCTGAGATCGCTTCGTGACGCTGCCAAAGCCTTCATGTCGAGGTTGTACTTCATGATGGGCAGGGCAAGACATGTGATAGGCCCCGCGTGTGTCGCCTGCCAATCGACAATCTGTCTGGAGAGTTCGGCATGAAAACCAGCCTGGTTCAGGATAGCGACAAGGCGGATCAGCCTGGGCGTTATCTCGCCATCGATCTCTCCAAAAGGTGTGCCGCTCCTGCGTAAGCGAGATAGTTTCGGCGTGATTCCGCGAATGACAGTCCCTTCCCGTCGACCTGCCCCAAATACGAATCCCAGCATGACCCGTTCCTTGCCGAGCGCATCGATATACACTGCGGGGCCTGAAGGGTTGTTGACCATAAACACGACGTT
>JAEUQX010000685.1 GCA_016788625.1 Anaerolineae bacterium | reverse complement strand
CTGAGCGCGTTTTCGCCTTCCGTGCCTTCTGGATTGGGCGCGGCGACACGACCCCGCTGCCGGGCTTTGACCAGGATGTGTTTGTGCGCGGCACGGACTTCAACCAGCGCACGCTGAACGAACTGTTGGATGAATTCGCGGCGCAGCGTCAGGCCAACCTGTTGTACTTCAAACCGCTCACGTCCGCCGAACTGGAACGGCGCGGCACGGCCAGCGGCAACCCCTTCACACCGCGTGCCCTGCTGTACGCCATCGTCGGGCACGTCCTGTACCACGTCCACAGTCTCAAGACCGATTACGGCGTCGGCGGGTGAACCCCTCCCCACTGCGCTGCGTTCGTGGAGAGGGGAGAAAACACAGGGCAATTTAACACTCAGTGTCCTACCCGGCGAAGTGAATCCGCAGGCGGTGGATGCTGACCACCAGATCGCCCAGCCCCAGTTCTTGCAGGATTTCGTCCGGGCGCAGGTTGCCCTGTTCGCCGATCGAAAGATGCGCGATCAGGTCGCCTGCCTCATCCACATACAGGTCGTGGACGAGCGGGCGCAGGTTGAATTTGACCATGCTGCCCTTGCGCTCGCGTTCGCGTTCCAGGGTGTCTGCGTTCAGCAGCGCCTGTACCTTTTCGGCCAAGGCGGCGCGATCAAGCGGGTCTTCGAAGTGGATGCGATACTCCGCGCTGCGAATGAGGGCTTGCAGCGCCTGGGCGCGGATGGGCACTTCGCGGATGTCGAAAACCCGCAGCCCGGTCGGGCTTTTCTCCAGGATGCGCTGCGCCAGACCGTCGAGCGAAATCGGTTCCCGCAGCGCCACGTCGAGGATTTCGCACTCGCTGGAGATGCCCAGCGGCAGCGCCGAGGCCAATTGAATGCGCGGGCGTGGGTTGAAACCTTCAGAGTAGAGGATCGGCAGTTCGGCGCGGCGAAGCACACGCTCCCAGATCTTTGCCAGATCGAGGTTGCTGGTATAGATCAGCTCGTCGAACTTACCGAAGGTGATTTGCAGGCGTTGTTTGATCGGTGAATTATCCTGGGTCATGAATCCCTGTGACGCTTTCCGTCTGTGAGGTACAATTGTTCGTATCTTGTGTGACAGCGCGAGCCTATGACGACCCAACAGCGGCCTTCCCAGCGAGAACACCGGCGCGAAACCCTGCGCTTCATCATCCTGCCCTTCACGGGCGCGGTGCTGCTGCTGCTCGCCGGGTTAACGTTAGTGCTGTTCCTGCCGCAGCGCGCTCAAGTGTCGATTATAGCGGACTGGATGTCCACTGTCCTGATACTCTGTCCGCTGACGCTGTGCCTGTTCCCGCTGACGGCTGGTCTGTGGATTGCCGTCGCCGGGATGAACAAGCTGCACGCTGCTGCCGCCAAACCGCTGTATCGTGCCGAAGACCTGTCGCGCACGCTGGTCGAACGCACCGCGCAAACGGCCAATGTCGTCAACCAGCAGACCATCAACACCAGCACGCGGCTGGCCTTCATCAACCGCCTGCTCTCGGTCTTCGACCCCCCGTCGAATGACGCTCAGAAGGGAACTGAAGATGTCGCAACAACCCCCAAATAACCCGAACTGGAAATCGCAAACCTTCATGTACGGCGGCGTGATCGGCGCGCTGTTCGGCATCGTCGCCGCGTATCTCTATACGCGCGCTGCCGAGGACGACGCCCAGCGCAACGGCGGCAAACCCAACCGCGCCTCGACGGGCGAACTGATCGGTCTCGGGCTGGCCGCGCTGGCGATGATCCGCCAGATCACCGAGATGGGCAAATCGGACAAGAAGCGCTAGGGGAAGCTGTTAGCGGATAGTCTTTAGTCGGCGGCTGATTGCGATTGGTCGTTAGGGTTGCATCCGGCAAATGTCCATCGCTGCCGGAATTTCAGGCTAAGAGCTATCGACTATTCGCTATAGACTGAGAGAAAGAGGACAGCATGTGTGGACGTTTTGTACTGGCCGCCAGCCCGGAAGCGGTACAGCAGGCCTTCAATCTGGCAACCATGCCGCCGGAGATGCCGCCGCGTTACAACATCGCCCCCACGCAGCCTATCGCCGTCATCACCAATGAGCATCCCGACGAACTGACCTACTACAAGTGGGGACTGATTCCCTCTTGGTCGAAGGACATGACCGCCGCCGCGCGCATGATCAACGCCCGCTCGGAGACTGCGCACGAAAAACCGTCATTCCGCGCCGCCTTCCGCCGCCGCCGCTGCATCATCCCCGCTGACGGCTACTACGAGTGGCAGGAACGCGACGGTGACAAGCTCCCGGTGTTCATCCACATGCAGGAGCGTGAGGTCTTCGGTATGGCGGGCTTGTGGGAAATCTGGCAGAGTCCCGACGGGAGCGAGGTGCGCAGCGCCAGCATCCTGACGACCGACGCCAACGCCTTCATGTCCACGATGCATCACCGGATGCCCGTCATCCTGAACAAAGCCGATTACGACCTGTGGCTCTCGCCCAAAGA
>JAEUQX010000162.1 GCA_016788625.1 Anaerolineae bacterium | reverse complement strand
TCTCCAGGATTTTGAGCAGGCCGTACTTGTCACCCCACCCGATGTCGTACAACCCACCGACGACGGGCACGACGCTGGAACGGCTGGCGAACCAGCGCTGAATCTGCTCCGGTTTGATCAACGCCTCGAAGACCGTCTCCGGTGTAGCTTCGATCTCGACGGTGTGCTGAATATCGCCGAGCGCCGAGCGGCTGAAGTCGCAGCGCACGATCTGCTTGCCATCCAAATAGCGCCGCAGGTTCTCCAGCGAGAGGAACCAGAAGTCCTCTGTGGCGAGCGCCCCGACCTCATGCTCCTGCGCGACATTGGTCTGGTGAACGAGCAGCACCTGCCGCCCCTGGCGCGGATGCAGGCTGATATCGACTTCGGTATCCCTGCCGCTCACGTGCCATGTGTAACGCAGCGCGGCATTCGCCTCGGCAGCCAACAGCGGGTGACGGCCAGCGTCGCGGTCAGGCGTCTCCGGCGTGTAGCGTCCCCAGTAGTCGTAGCGCTTTTCGTTCAGCGAGACATCGGCGTGTTCACAGAACCAGTCGGGCAGCCGAGTCGTCAGCGCGTCATAGATGCGTTCGGGCGGCGCATCCAGGGCGATTTGCAGGTGCAGCGGAGCGCTCATCATTCCCCATCCTTCGGGTAGCAGGCCAGGATCAGCCGAAATGCCTTGCCCAACAGTTCATCAGTAGCCTCATCCGGCGGAATGCCGTACTTACGGGCAAGCGCCTGGAACATCTGCTGTACATCCTGCAGGAACTCGGCGCGGCGTCCGCCGTCGGGCAGGTACACATGCGCCGACATGCCCAGCGAAGGTACATCCGCGCCCGCCTCGGACTGCTGCCCCAGCCTGCCGATGTCGTCATTCATCTCCTCGGCCAGGTTCAGCAGGAAGCGCAGGCTGGTCTGGTCGCGCGCGGTATTCACCCCGCCGATCTGGCCGACGAGGCGCGGGGCGAGCCAGTACGAACGCGCACGGGCAGCATAGTAACCTTCGACCACGCCGCGCACCCGGCGTTCGGATGTTTTCTCGACCAGTCCGGCTTTTTCCAGCGCCTTGACGTGGTAGTAGATCTTTTGTGGGGTGGTATCGAACTGAGCGGCCAGTTCCGGGCAGGTGCGCGGTTCGTCCATGCGCTTCAGCAGATCTATTCGCAGTGGGTGCAGCAGCGCCACCGCTTGATCAACATCTTCGATATACAGGACATCACGCATGGATAGTCTTTGCTCCATTGTACAAACGGTTTTTATTGTAAAAGTATTGTTGTACAGTGTCAAGAACAAATTTTCGCATCGTGTCGCTGATAGTGCTATGATTGGTTATCAGACTGATCTCGCCGACAAGTACCTGATCAGCGTCCTGACGCCGACTCTCGAAGCCATTTTCGCTGAAAGCGCCACAGTCGACGCTGGGGCGCTGCTGCCCGGCTCAGTCTGCCCGCACATGACATCTTTCCGCGAATGAGAGGGATAAGCCAACGTGAACAGTGCATTCGCAGCCGATTTCCTGGCCTTTGTACGTGGACATGCCAGTAGTACCCCTCAGGGTCAGAGCCACAGCGAGACAGACCATCTGGAGTATCACATCCCTGTACCGACCATGCGTGCTTATGTCGCTGACTGGCTGGCAGCACACGAACCGCTCTCACAGGCCGAGTGGCTGCACACCCTCGATACCCTTTACAATGGCGAGTCATTGGAGGAGCGCAGCGCCGCCGGGATGCTGCTCAAGCACCATAAGACCTACCGACAGCAGTTGCCGCTCGATCATTTGGAAGGTTGGCTGGCACAACTGCATGGCTGGAAGGAAGTCGATGCCACCTGCCAGACCGTTTTCACGCCGGCTGAGATGTACAAGCGCTGGTCAGAGTGGGAGGCATTTCTGCGCCGCCTGGCCGCCAACCCCAACCTGAATATGCAGCGTGCCAGTCTGGTGCTGTTGGTCGATGTGGTGCGCTCCAGCGATGATGCGCGCGGCATGGCGCTGGGGGTGGAGTTGATGGAGGCGCTGCAGGACGAGCGCGACAAACGGGTGAGCAAAGCGGTGTCGTGGCTGCTGCGCGAGGCGGTCAAACGTCATCGCGCAGTTGTCGAGCAGTACCTCACCACGCACCACGCGCATCTGCCCGCGCCGACGGTCAAAGAGGTACAGACCAAACTGGCGACCGGGAAGAAACGCGTCTGAGTCCGCCGTTCTATCCCTGCTTCACAGGCAGCCACACGGTAACTGTGGAGCCGTTGCCCGGCGTGCTCTTCACCACGATCCTGCCCTGATGCGCCTCAACGATGCGGCGGGCGATGCTCAAGCCCAGACCCGCGCCGCCGATACCGGATGAGCGCGACTTGTCAGCCTTGTAGAACAGATCGAAGATGCGAGCAAGATCGTCTGGATGAATGCCGATGCCCGTATCGCTGACCTCGAACAGAATGTGATCGGATCCATGACAGGTAGTGAGCCGGATGCTGCCCCCGGGCGGGGTGAACTGGACGGCGTTCTTGACGAGGTTGCGGATGACCTGCACCAGCTTGCGCCCATCACCGATGATGCGGGGCGAGTCTTCGGCAGGGACGAAAACCAGATTCTGCTGTTTGCTCTGTGCCAGAATTCCCAAAGAAACCAGCTGGGTCTGGATCAGATGGTTCACATCCAGTTCAGCGACGTTGTAGCGGGCACTCGCGCTGAACACCTGTGACATCTCCATGATGTCGTCCAGCAGGCTGATGATGTACTGCACCTGCCGATCCATCACATCCAGGTTCGAGTGTGCATCCAGTCCCGCGTCGATCTTGCGCTTAGTCAGGTAGAGACTGGTGTTAAATGTCGCCAGCGGCGTGCGAATATCGTGCAGGAAATCATTCAATAGCTGGCGCAGTACCAGGATGGTCTGCTGCTGCGCGGCCAGTTCCACCTCGCGCTGCTGGACAAGGCGCTCATCCGTGATATCAAACGAAACGCCGAGAAGCTGGCGCGGCTGACCGTTTTCATGGCGATTGAAGATGACCTCCTGCGTCCGAATCCAGCGCCATTCGCCAGCATGATTCTGCAACCGAAACTCGCTGTGCCACACATCGCCATCTTCGGCGCTCTTCATCCAGGCATAGTATTCCTCAGACTGATAGCGATCATCGGGATGCAGTCGCCGCTCGAGAAAAGCCGAGTCGATCACCTGGGCAGACGGAATTTCACCAAAATAGAAATGCTGTGTGACATCATTGCTGTAAATACACTGCCGCGCGTCTATATCGAAGACGTAGACCATGTGCGGCAGGAAGTTCGTGATCTGTTGGCCGAAGAGAAGCGCATCGACCAATGCCTGGCTGATTTGCTTCTCTTCGGTGATTTCACGAATGATCCCCAGAACATAGCGTGCGCGCCCATCGTCATCACGCGCGAAGATCACCTCGTGGCTCTGCAACCAGCGCCAATCGCCGTTCGCATGACGCATTCGGAACTCGGTATCAACCGTCTCGTCAGCGGTCATGTTCTCGAAGCGCCTGAGCATCGCCGCCAGATTCGCCAGATCGGCTGGATGCATCAGATTCGGGAACAGGTTCGTGCCCATCGCTTTGATCTGTTCCGGGCTGTAACCCAGCACGTGGGCAATTTCGCGGTTGGAATAGACGTTGCGCTGCTCGAACAGATCATAAACATAGATGATATCCGGGCTGGCGTCGGTGATCTTTTCAATGAAGTATTTGTTATCGAGCAGCGCCTCCACAGCGGCAGGCTCAACAGCGTCCGACCGTAAGCGCTGATAATCCTGGTCAAGCAGATCGAGCAGGGACTGCCACTGTTTGGGGGTGGGTGGCACGTCGCGCGTCAGGCCGAGTGACTGGAGATGGGCAGCTAACTGTGTATGCGCCATGACAAATGTGGTATTTTCCAATTCGCTGTAGTTTGTGAGAATTTTAACATTCATGCGATAGATGAACCATTAATCTTTAGGCTGCACCAGCGCTACAGCGGTTTTCCCTATCCGCTCTTAACGTTAGTCTGCTAGAATGATTACACACTCAACGGTTTGAAGGAACGAAATGTGACACAGGTACGCAACGATATTCGCAACATCGCGATCATCGCACACGTCGATCATGGCAAGACTACGCTGGTTGACGGGATGCTGAAACAGGCCAAGGTCTTCCGCGAAACGCAGAACGTGGGCGAGCGCATTATGGACTCGAACGATCTGGAACGTGAGCGCGGTATCACGATCCTGGCGAAAAATACGGCGGTCAACTGGGGCGGCGTGAAGATCAACATCGTCGATACCCCCGGCCACGCGGACTTCGGCGGCGAGGTCGAGCGTGTGCTCAATATGGTGGATGGCGCGCTGCTGCTGATTGATGCCGTTGAAGGCCCGATGCCACAGACGCGCTTCGTGCTGCGCAAGGCGCTGGGGCTGGGGCTGCGCGTGATCGTCGTGATCAACAAGGTTGATCGCCCGTTCGCTCGCCCGGACGAAGCGCTCAACGAGACGTTCGACCTGTTCATCGAATTGGGCGCGAATGATCATCAGGCTGAATTTCCGGTAGTCTACGCCATCGGGCTGGTAGGCAAGGCGGGTTACGCCCCTGCCGGACTGCACAGCGATCTGACCCCGCTCTTCGAGACCATCCTCAAGGAGATTCCCGCGCCGGCGGTGGACACGGAAGAAGCTGCGCGCCTGCTGGTGACCACACTGGAATATGACAACTACAAGGGGCAGATCGGCGTGGGGCGGCTGGCGACGGGCAAGCTGCGGCGGGGACAGCAGGTTGTACGCATCACGCCGCATGGCGAGCGTATTTCCGGCAAGATCGAGTACCTGTTCACCTTCGCCAACCTGACTAAGCAGGAGACTGACGAGGCGACGGCGGGCGACATCGTGGCTTTCGGCGGTTTCAGCGATCTGCACATCAGCGACACGATTGCTGATAGCATCGTAACCGAGGGGCTGCCGCCGATCAGCGTCGAAGAACCGACGGTGCGGATGACCTTCGCGGTCAACACCTCTCCGATGGCAGGGCGTGAAGGTAAGACGGGCTGGGGCACGTCACGACGACTGCGTCAGCGCCTCTACGAAGAAACCCGCAGCAACGTAGCGCTGCGCGTGGCTGACGGCGAGTCGGCGGATAAGTTCATCGTCAGCGGGCGCGGCGAGCTGCACCTGGGCATTCTGATCGAGACGATGCGCCGCGAGGGGTATGAATTCGAGATCAGCAAGCCGGAAGTGATCTACCGCGAAGACCCGGAGACGGGCGAGACACTGGAGCCGATCGAAGAAGTACATATCGAGGCTGCCGATAATGTCGTCGGTACAGTGGTCGAGATGCTCGGTCGCCGGCGTGGCATAATGATCGACATGCGCAGCGAGAACGGCACGACTTACGTCAAGTATCTGGTGCCGACGCGCGGGATGCTCGGCTTCCGCCCGCACTTCATGCGCGCCACGAGCGGCATGGGGCAGGTACACAGCCTGCATCACGGCTACGACCCGCTGGCGGGCGAAATCCCGGCGCGGCAGTTCGGCAGTCTGGTGGCCGCCGAGCCGGGCGTAGCGACGGCCTACGCGATGGTGAGCTTGCAGCAGCGCGGCTCATTCTTCATCGAGCCAGGCGTCGAGGTCTATGAAGGTATGGTGGTGGGCGAACACATTCGTGCAGGTGATCTCGATCTGAACGTTGCCAAAGCCAAGCACCTGACGAACCATCGTGGCAAACCGTCCGAGACGGTTGACGGGCTGAACGCGCCGCGCGACCTGAGTCTGGACGACTGGATTGAATTCATGGCCGACGACGAACTGCTGGAGGTGACGCCCAGCAGCCTGCGCCTGCGCAAGCGCATCCTCAACAGTGAGGAACGTCTGAAAGACCGCAAGCGCCGCGAGAAGCTGCTGGAAAAGGCGTAGCGATACCTTTTGCCCTTCTCCTCGTAGAGAAGGGCGTTGCGTGCTGCGGGGAAATGCACCCCGCAGCGCCAGCACAGCACTTTCACTGGCTGCGTTTGACCAGGAAGAAGCTCATCGCCAGCGACGCGATCAGCACGAAGCCCTTGATGAAGTCCTGAAAGAACCACTCCACGTTCATCATCGTCAGCCCATTCAGCATGATGCCCACGAACAGCGCGCCGATGACCGTGCCGAACACATTGGGTCGGCGCGCGCCCAGCACCGCAAAGCCGAAGAACGTCGCCGCCACCGCGTCCAGCAGATACGGGTCGCCTGCGCGAATTGCGCCAGAGCCGATGCGGGACGCCAGCACGATTCCAGCAATCGTTGCCAGCAGCGCGCTCAAAATGTAGGCGAATAAGCGGACGCGGTTCACCGGAATACCAGAGAGCCGCGCCGCTTCCCGGTTACCCCCGACCGCGTAGAACATCCGCCCCCAACGGGTGTATTGCAGGAAGACGTGTACGCTGAAGGCGATCACCAGCATGATGATGATCGGGATCGGGATGCCGTTGAAGCCTTCGCTGCCAAAGACGAACCCCTGTCCAATTTGTTTGAAGGGTTGGGCGATGTCGCCTGTTGTCTGCACACGCTCGGTTGCCCACGGGTTGAACATGCCTCGGAAGACCGACTCACCCTGCGTCAGCATGAGCTGCGCCCCTTGCGCGAGGTAGAGCATTCCCAGCGTCGCCAACAGGTCGGGTATACGCAGTTTGATGATGAAAAATGAATTGATCAGGCCGACGAGCAGTCCCGCGCCCAGGGTGATCAGGATCGCGACATACCAGGGCATATTCCAGATCACCATCAGCGAGGTCGAAAGCAGCACGGATAACCCCGTCACCGCGCCAACGGACACGTCAAAACCATCGACGCTGACGGAGATCGTCACCCCAATCGCGACGATGCACAGGATCGAGACCGCGCGGGCGATCAGCAGCAGGTTGTTGACGGTCAGAAAGGCGTCGTTCTGGAGGCTG
The DNA here is from genome assembly GCA_016788625.1 of Anaerolineae bacterium. Taxonomy (GTDB): domain Bacteria; phylum Chloroflexota; class Anaerolineae; order Aggregatilineales; family Phototrophicaceae; genus CFX2. The sequence continues at coordinate 7,896 of JAEUQX010000162.1, read as the reverse complement.
AAGAACAGGATCAGGATGCCAATGGCGGCCAGCATCCCATATTTCACAATAAAATCGTTGAACAATCTGCGCGCACGATCAACGCGCGGTTCAGTAGTCGGGTGCGAAGCAGCAGCGCTCATAACGTATCCTTACATCAGTTTTGGCTTCGAGCCGGTTGCGTATTCCAGAATGCGCGCGCGGTCAAACTCTGCGGCAGTGAACTCGGCGACGATCTGCCCAGCGTGCATCACGATCATACGGTCGGCAATACCGATGACCTCGTCAATATCCGACGATGCGTAGATCACGGCTGCTGATCGGGCGAGTTCGCGGGCGATGCGATAGACATCCTGCTTTGCCTTGACATCGATGCCCTGGGTGGCTTCGTCGAACATGACGACTCGCGGCTGCCCTGTCAACCATTTGCCGATGACGACCTTCTGCTGATTGCCTCCGCTCAGGCTCTGCACCTCAGCATCGGGGTTCGCGGGCACGATGCCTAGGCGTGAGATGGTATTGACGCTGTGTTCCCGCTCGCGCAGCCGGTCAATCAACCCCAGAACCCGGCTGAACTGGCCGAGGAATGGCAGCGTGATATTGCGCTGTATTTTTTCCTCAACCAACACCCCCTGCGAGCGGCGTTCTTCCGGCACGAGATAGATGCCCTGTGCCACAGCCTGCTCAGGCGTCCTGAGCGTGATGGGCTGCCCATTGACACAGACTTGCCCGCCATCGAGTGGATCTGCGCCAAAGAGCGCCCGCAGCAGTTCGGTTTTGCCAGCGCCTACTAACCCGGCGACGCCGATGATTTCGCCCCGGCGCACCGACAGGCTGATGTCCTTGAGCTTGCCCCGGCGTGTCAGTCCTTCCGCCGTGAGCAGCGTCTCGCCCGGCGGAGTGTCGGTCTTCGGCGGGAAGATGTCCTGAACTGCGCTCCCCAGCATCGCTTCGCTGATACGCCCGAAGTCAAACTCGCTCGCCGGAAACTGCGTGATCTTGCGCCCGTTGCGCAGCACCAGAATCTCGTCGGCCAGCGCAGCGACTTCCATCAAACGGTGCGAGATATAGAGGATGCCGACTCCCTGTGCCTTGAGTGTGCGGATGATGCCGAACAGCCGCTCGACTTCTGGCAGGCTGAGCGAAGTCGTGGGTTCATCAAAAATCAGGTAACGCACCTTTTGGGAGACAGCGCGGGCGATCACCAGCATCTGCTTTTCGTGCAGCACCAGTTCTTCGACGCGGCGGCGCACATCCAGCGTCAAGCCGACCTGCGCGAGCACAGCCTCGGCCTCCTGATGCAGTGCCGCCCAGTTCAGGAAGCGGCGGCGCTCGGTCGCTAACCCGCTCAGCAGCACATTTTCGCTCACCGTCAGCGTCGGCACGAGGACGGTATCAACCTCCTGATAGACAGCCTGAATGCCCACCCCTGCCGCATCAGACGGTTGGTGGATATGTACGGGCTGGTCATCAATCGCGATTTGCCCCTCGTAGCTGTCGTAATAGCCGGTCAGTATTTTGATGAGCGTGCTCTTGCCCGCGCCGTTCGCGCCAACCAGCGCCATCACGCGCCCTGGCTGCAGTTCCAACGACACATCATCGAGCGCGACCACACCCGGAAAACGTTTCCCTAAACCTTTTGCGTACAAGCCTTGTGTCACGAAAGAATGTCCTTCTGGAAACGATCGCACAATTGAACCATAACGGCGCGAAGGACGCAAAGCATGAACCGCTTCTCTGCGCCCTCCGCGTGTCCGTCATTCAATTGTGAATGCGCTGTACAATCTCGCTACTGAGCGTTACGTTCCGCCAGCGCCCGAATCCAGGGATACCACGACAGATCGCTTTCGCCGAGCGAAGGCAGCGCCACGATCAGTTCATCGATATTGGTCACATTGTTTTCGAGCAGGAATTCGCGGGTGATCAGCGTCGGCTCGATCAGCACATACTTCGACACGGTCTCACCGCCGATGCGCGCGACCGCCGTGCGGACAGCGACACGCGCGGTGCTGTACGGGTCTGTGGCGATGGTCGCTTCCCAGGGGCTGTTGTCCTCGATCATCAGTTGGATATTCTCATCCGAGATGTCGACGGCGTAGACCTTCACCTTGTCCTGCAAACCGAGCTGGTTGATCGCGCGAACCGCGCCTTTCGCCAGTTCATCCCACATCGCGATGACGACATTGATGTCCGGGTTTTCGGTCAGCGCTGCTTCGACGCGGGTCTGTGTTTCGGCTGCCGTGCCGCCTTCGACATACACGCCAACCTGGGCGACCTGAACGAAGTTGGGATAGCGCCAGAGGAAGTTCTGGTACGAACGATCACGCTTATCCAGCGGCGGGAAACCCGCGATGTTCAGGTAGAGCACATTGGCATTGCCACCGTATTCAATCGCGACGTAGCGCGTCAGATCGAAACCGATCAGCAGGTCATCCTGCTCAATTTCTGGCACAACGTTGCTGTTGACCACCGTATCGAAGGTCACGACCGGGATACCCGCTGCTTCAGCCTGGTCGATGTACGGCTGAACGACATCGGTCGTGCCATGGCTGATGATCAGGGCGTCCGGCTGCTGCTGAATCGCCTGCTCCAGCAGGGTGACAAACTGCGCCTGGTCATTGCGCGCGTTGTACTCGGTGATATTGATGCCCAGTTCTTCTGCCTGCGACTCTGCGCCTGCCAGATAGCGCGCCATGAACGCGCCATCGCCAATGAAACGCACGAGCGCGATTTCAACCGGATCGTCAGGATTGTTGAAGCGATCGGGGATAACCACATCGTCCTGCGCGAACGTCAGCGTACCAACGCTGGCGAGCACGAGGACGACCACGAGGAGGAAATACTTACGGAACGACGACATGAACAGGACTCCTTTTCTTTGCTGTTGGCAGATCCGGAAAACAAAAAACCCCGTCAGGGGTCGCGATACAATCAATCTGTCACGGTACTACGATCTTACGTGTTCAGCACCTGGCAGCAGATCATCAACCCCTTTGACCAAAGGTCAGTGGCACAACAACAACAGGCACACATGGGGTGTTGATTGAACACAGTTTCACCACGCTGACGGACGGATGCGAAGTGTATAACACGCCGCGCAATGAACTGTCAAGGCATTCGGATGTGACTTCGAAATGTTCAACTTGACTCGCTAGAAAATTTGTGCTACTGCAAAACCTGCACCGCGCCACACCCGCGCGTAATGTCTCCTACTAGCGCGTGCGCGTCCCTGACCTGCGGGGAAGCGGTTCAGCGTGACGTTTTCCGCCTGCCCGCCGCAGCCGGAACAATCTTCACGTACCTTGCGATTGAACGCGCGCCCGGCTACACTCTCTCCTCATTACCTATCACTCACCACTTTCCCAATGCTCACTCTTACGCTCAGCAGCATGGCACACGGCGGCAGCGCCCTGGGTCGCCACGACGGTCGTCCGGTCTTCGTCCCCTTCGGCATCCCCGGCGAAACGGTGCGCGTTCGCATCGTGCAGGATAAGGGCAGCTATCTGCGTGCTGAGCTGGTCGAAGTGCTGGAACTATCGCCGGAACGTGTCGCCCCGCGCTGCAAACACTTCATGCGCTGCGGCGGCTGTCAGTGGCAGCACATGACCTACGCGGCGCAGCTTGCATACAAACAGCGAGTCGTGGCCGAACAATTCGCGCGCATCGGTGGGCTGCCAGACGCGAACGTGCTGCCCGTCTTCGCCGCGCCTGACCCCTGGGATTATCGCACGCATGTCACGCTGCGCCTGAACGAGGATGGTCGCCCCGGCTTCATCGCAACCGACAGCCAAACGGTGATGCCTATCGAGGAGTGTCACATCATTCGCCCGGAAATCCGTGCGGCGCTGGACACCCCGCTGCCGCGCGGCAGGCAGGTGCGGGTGCAGGCGGGCAGCAGCGGCGCGGCAGTCGCGTTCGTGATGAAAGCACTGCCGGACGACGACGCGGGTGGCAGCAGCGACAGCCAGCGCGCTTTCGAGTACGTGATCAACGGGCGGACGCTGCGCTGCACGGCGGGCGGTTTCTTCCAGGTCAACCTACCGCAGGCCGCGCGCCTGGTCGATCTGGTACTGGAGCGGTTGGCGCTGAGCGGGACGGAGCGCGTGCTGGATTTGTATTCTGGGGTAGGGCTGTTCACGGTGTTCCTGGCTGCCGCCGCGCGCGAGGTGCTGGCCGTGGAAATCTTCGCCCCTGCCGTGCGTGACGCCGAATACAACCTGTCCGCCTTCGATAATGTCGCGCTCTATGTCGGCAAGATCGAGGCGGTTCTGCCCGCGCTGCCCGGCCCGTTCGACGCCGCTGTGGTCGATCCGCCGCGTACTGGCATGGATAACGCTGCGCTCAAAGCGCTGGTGGATGCCGCTCCCGGACGCATCGTCTACGTTTCGTGCGACCCGGCTACGCTGGCGCGCGACGCGAAGAAGCTGGTCGCGGCAGGTTACGCGCTCGCCTCTGTGCAGCCCATCGATATGTTCCCGCAGACCTTTCACATCGAGTCCGTCGCGCTGTTCGAGCGGAGCTAAGCGCGTCGCAATGGACATTGGCGGCTCGCCCCGGCTAGGGTAATCTCTGGTGCAAACGGGTGTACTGCGCCCGCGTAACCAATTACCATCAACGAACCACCAGCAACCCCTATGACCGCTGAAAAACTGGACTTCAAACGGGTATTCCCCATCTTCATGATCGTCCTCGTCGATCTGCTCGGCCTGACGATCATCATCCCACTGCTGCCGCTCTACGCCGCCTCGTTCGGCGCAGACCCCTTGACCATCGGCGTGATCGCTGCGGCCTACCCCACCATGCAGCTCATCGGCGGGCCGCTGCTCGGCTCGCTCTCCGACCGCTACGGGCGCAAACCCGTGCTGCTCGTCAGCCAGATCGGCACGCTGATCGGCTTCCTGCTGCTCGGCTTCGCCAACGCGCTGCCTATTCTGCTGCTCTCGCGCGTGATCGACGGGCTGAGCGGCGCGAACATTGTCGCGGCGCAGGCGGCCATCACCGACGTGACCACGCCGCAGACGCGCACGCAGGGGCTGGGCCTGATCGGCGCGGCCTTCGGGCTGGGCTTCACGCTCGGCCCGGCCATCGCGGGCATCGCGCTGGCGCTGAGCAACAACAACTATCAGGTTCCGGCCTTCATCGCGGCGGGTTTCTCGCTGGTCACCATCCTGCTGACGGCCTTCCGTTTTGACGAGACGCACCCCGCCGAGCGCCGCGCCCAACACGCGGCCAGCGCGCGCACGCCCATGCTGCAAACGCTGCTGCGCGCCATTCGCAGCCCGTTCGTGGGGATGCTGCTGGTGCTGATGTTCGCGCAGCAGTTGGTCTTCGGCGGCTTCGAGAACCTGGCGTCGCTCTTCAACCTCAGCCGCCTCGGCCTGAACGCCAGCAGCAACGCGGTCGTCTTCGTCTACATCGGCATCCTGGTCGTGTTCGTGCAGGGCTATGCCATCGGCCGTTGGAGCCAGCGCTTTGGCGAGCGCAGATTGGTGCTGGCCGGGCTGCTGCTGCTCGGCGTCAGCCTGATGCTGATCGCGGTCACGCCGGAACAGCCTGTGCCCTGGTATTCGCGCGCGGCGCTGGTCGAGGAACTGAGCGCCTCGACCACCAGCACGGTCGCGGTGGCGCTGCCCAGCGACGCCAATACGGGCTGGCTCGGCCTGGGCTGGCTGCTGCTGATGATGATCCCGGCCAGCATCGGCGGGGCGATCCTCTCGCCGAGCATCAACAGCCTGATCACCAAACGGGCTGCCCCGCAGGAGACGGGCGCGATCCTGGGCGTCAGCGCGTCGATGGTCAGCCTGGCGAACGCCATCACGCCGCTGATCGGTGGCGCGCTGTTTCAATGGCTGGGCAGCACCGCGCCGTTTCTGTTCGGCGGGCTGGTCATGCTCGCGCTGCTGGCGCTGAGCATTGTGCTGAAGACCGGGGTGGAGACGGCGGCGCAGCCGGGGTGAGGTGTTTCACCCGTCGCGCCGTTTGCGGCTCCATCATGCCGCCCGGACGCCTGACGCTAAAGCGCCCAGGCTAACGGAAAGAAAGTCCACTGAAGGGACTGGAAGATTAGAACGGGTATTGCAGCACCTTTAGCGCGCTTACCCGCCATGCCGTTTGCGTTCCCGTTCCCGCCACGCCTGCACCGCCGCCAACGCCTCCGGCGTGCCGATACGGTTGAGGGCGGCATGGGCAACATTCCAAACACGCCATCCAAACCCCACTTCTGTCCGGTCATCTAACGCACGGCGGAGCGGCTCGACGGCGCGTGCATCGCCGATCTGCCCCAGGGCGGCGGCGGAGCTGCTGCGGACATGCCATGCTGCATCGGCCAGGGTGGTAATCAGCGGCTCGATGGCGCGCGCATCACCCAATCGGCCCAGGGCGGCGGCGGCGTGGATGCGGGCAACCTCGTCCGCATCGGCTAGGGTGCGGATGAGCGGCTCAACAGCGCGTGCATCGCCGATCTGCTTCAGGGCGTCAGAGGCGCTGCTGCGGATATACGCATCGGCATCGGCCAGGGCGCGAATGAGCGGCTCGACAGCGCGCGCATCGCCCAACTGCCCCAGGGCGTAGGCGGCGCGGCGGCGGACATACACGTCTTCGTCGGCCAGCGCGGTGATCAGCGGCTCGACAGCGCACGCATCGCCTATCCACCCCAGGGCGTAGGCAGCCCTGCTGCGGACATGCCATGCTGCATCGGCCAGGGCGGTGATTAGCGGTGCGACGGCGGGCGTGCCAATCATCCGCAGGGCGTCGGCGGCGCTAAGACAGACATCCTCGTCCGCATCGCCCAGCACAGCGATCAGCGGCTCGACGGCGGGCGTGCCAATCATCCGCAGGGCGTCGGCGGCGCTGCGGCAGACATACACGTCTTCGTCGGCTAGTGCGGTGATCAGCGGCTCGACGGCGGGCGTGCCAATCATCCCCAGGGCGTCGGCGGCGCGGCGGCGGACATCCTCATCGGCATCGGCCAGGGCGCGAATGAGCGGCTCGACAGCGCGCGCATCGCCCAACTGCCCCAGGGCGTCGGCGGCGATGCGGCGGACATCCTCATCGGCATCGGCCAGGGCGCGAATGAGCGGCTGGACGGCGCGCGCATCGCCCAAGCTGCCTAGAACGAAGGCGGCGCCGAGGCGGACACCCACGTTCGCATCGGCCAAGGCGCTGATAAGCGGCTCGACGGCGCGCGTGTCGCCTAATCGAATCAGGCCATTGGCCGCACATGCACGTAGCATTGAGTCAATGGCAGCATTCTGAATCAACCCGAGTAAAGCGTCGAAGGCTCGTCCGTCGCGGATTGCCCCTAGTGCCGTCGCTGGGTTCGGTTCGTAGGTCTCTGTATATAGGTCGTGTTGACGTAGACGCGGTAGGCTGTAATCGTAGACCAGCGTGTCACGCAGGCGCAGGTGGATGAAGCCCAGTCCCTCACTGCTCTGCTGCAAGTAATGCAAATCGCGGCAGAAGGTGATGAATGGGGTAATCTGTTCTTCGGGCAATATGAGCGCGAAGTCGAGACGGTGCAAAACATTATCCGAATGTATAGAATGTTGGAAACTGCCGCGCCTAAACATCCCCCCCGCATTCTCCATCGCCAACCGTCCCAGTGTCTCGCGGATGAATTCCAGCGTGAAGGGTGGCGTATTGCCTTGCTTAGCGAGGCGCTTGACCTCGCGGTCGTAGCGCTTGTCCATGTAGGCATTGAATATCGCGTCGCGCAGTGCCCCCTCGCGCAGGTCATGCAGTTCCTTCACCGCGTCGGGGCGGTCGCGGAAACCGAAGGCCAGGTAGCTGAGCAGCAGCGGCGTGCGTGCCATCTCGCGCAACCCTTCGTCAGCGTCGATGGCGGCTTGCAGGTCGGGCAGGTCAGCCAGATATATTCGCATCTGGGCGTCAGTCAGGCGCTGCAATGTGACCGCACCG
>JAEUQX010000108.1 GCA_016788625.1 Anaerolineae bacterium | reverse complement strand
ATGATGTCAGGCTGCGCCGCGCGTATAGCCGTTCGCAGCCGCCCAACCAGCGTGGGGTCGGCGTGCCGGGCAATCGTCAGGCGCTCAACCGGGATGTCGCGCGCGGACAGCATGGCGACGTAATCATCCATCGGGGTCTGGGGTTCGACCAGCAGGAACATACGCGCGTCAATCTGTGCCGCCCGCAGCCCGCTCAGCAGCGTCAGCAGGTGCTGTTCCGCCCCTGCCACGCGCACCACCTTGATGATATGGATGACGCGCATCAGCCCTGATCTCGATACCAGTCGAGTGTGCGCCGCAAGCCCGTGTCGAAGTCCACGACCGGCGCGTAGTCCAGCAGATCGCGCGCCTTGCTGATGTCGGCGCGCGAATGACGGATGTCGCCTTCGCGTGCCGGGGTATGCGTGGGTGTGATCGTCGTGCCCAGCAGCCCGTTGATCTTCTCGACCAGATCGAGCAGGGTGATGCGCGAACCTGTCGCCAGATTCATCACCTGCCCGTTGGCGTCGGAAGAACGCGCGGCCAGCAGGTTGCCGTGCACTACATTATCAATATAGGTGAAGTCGCGCGATTGCAGCCCGTCGCCGTGTATCGTCGGCGCTTCACCCTTCAGCATCGCGGTGATGAACAGCGGGATAACCGCCGCGTATTGCGAGAAAGGATCCTGGCGTGGGCCGAACACGTTGAAGTAGCGCAGGCAGACCGTCTCCAGATTGTAGACCCGCGCGAAGGATTGACAGTACAGTTCGCCGGTCAGCTTAGCAACACCATAAGGCGAGAGCGGCTGCGGTGACATGCTCTCGACTTTGAACTCGCCCGCCACCTCGCCATACGCCGAACTCGACGCGGCGTAGACCACGCGACGCACCCCGGCATCGCGCGCGGCCAGCAGGACGTTGAGCGTCCCGGTGGCGTTATAGGCGTGCGTGGTCAGCGGGTCGTGGATACTGCGCGGCACGGACGGCAACGCGGCCTGATGAAACACCGTGTCCACCCCGGCGAAGATCGGCGTTAACGCGGCCTGATCGGTGATGCTGACTTCGTAGAATTCCAGATCGCCGCGCAGAACATCCAGGTTCTCGCGCTTGCCCGTCTCGAAGTTATCGATCACGCGCACGCGCTGCCCGTCGCGCAGCAGCCGTTCCGCGATGTGCGACCCAATAAATCCCGCGCCGCCTGTGACCACAAAACATTCAGCCATGATATCTCAGCCTCGATGTCAGGTTTGGGGTCGGGTCTGGTAACGCCAGCGGATCCAGTACATCGCCGCGAACAACGCGCCGAGCAGCGCCATGCCCGCGATGCCCAGGCGCACCGCTACTTCATGCGGCGACGCGCCCACCAGCAGCCCCAGCGTGCCGAACAGCAGGCACGCGCCGTACAGCACGAAGATCGTCTGGCGCTGGCTCAGTCCCATGCTCATCAGGCGGTGGGAGGTGTGGTCTTTGCCCGCCTGTGCCGGGGAACGGCCTTCCAGGATGCGCGTGGTCACGACCAAGGTGATGTCGAACAGCGGCAGCGCCAGCACGAACAACGGCACCATCCAGGTCACGTCCGGCGGCTGGTCGAACTTGAGTTTGATACCCAGCACTGCCAGCACGAAGCCCAGCACCAGCGCGCCCATGTCGCCCATGAAGATGCTCGACGGGTTGAAGTTGTAGATCAGGAAGCCGACCGCGCTGCCCAGGAGCGCCGCCGCCAGCGTGCTCACCAGCGTCAGCCCCTGCGTGAGCGCGATCACCATGAAGAATGCCGCCGCCGTCGCGCTCAGCCCTGCTGTCAGGCCGTCCATGTTGTCCATGAAGTTGGCCGCATTGATCACGGTCAGCACCCATAGCAGCGTCAGCGGGATGTCGATCAGCGGGTTGTGGAACATCTCGATGCGAATGCCCGCCGCTGCCAGTCCCAGCGCCGCGATGATCATGGCGACCAGACGGATGCGGATGCCCAGGTTATAGCGGTCGTCCAGCAGCCCGACCAGCGCCAGGAACGCCGACCCGGCCAGCACCGCGCCCAACTCAACCACGTGCTGCGGTGGGCTGAAGAGAATCAGCGAGAGCGCGAAAGCCAGGTAAATCGCCAGGCCGCCCATCAGGGGTTTGTGATCCTGGTGAATCTTGCGCTGATTGGGTTTATCCACCACGCCCAGGCGCATGGCAATCTGCCGCGAGACCGGGGTCAGCCCCAGTGAGGCGGCGAAGCCCACAATCAAAATGGGCACAAACTGCATTGCATCCATACATTCTGCCTTTCTTGCGGCGGAGTATACCCCAAAAGGCAGAGGTCATTAAGGTGGAAGTGCGCGGTGGGGCGACAACCGTACATCGCCCCATCCTGATGCTACAACGCGAATTGGTTATGCCAGCGCGCCGTGCAAGCGGTCGATGGATTGCTCGATCAGGTCGACCAGTTCGCCCATCGTCGCCGCGTCGAAGCTAAACTTGCCGCCCGCCGCCGCGAAGAATTCCGGTATGGTGCGTGTGCCGCCCAACGAGAGCGCGTGACGGTACTGCCGCACCGCGCCCGCCTGGTCGCTCATGGCGTTGCGCCAGACTTGCAGCGCGCCGATCTGTGCCAGGCCGTAATCGACGTAGTAGAACGGGATGCGGAAGATGTGCAGCTTGCGATGCCAGCCCGTCACGCGCGCATCCTCCATGCCGCTCCAGTCCACGCCGGGGATGAAGCGCTGCCACAGGCTGCCCCAGGTTGCATCGCACTGCGCCGGGTCAGCGGCGGCATCCGCGTGCGTGTAAACCCAGTGCTGGAAGGCATCCACAACGGCCATATACGGCCAGAACAGTAGAATGTGTTCCAGGTGATGAATGCGCGCGTGAGCGGCATCCGGTTCGCTGTAATAGCCGCCATGCGCTTCGGTGAGATAGGGCGAGGCCAGCAGCTCCATCGACATCGAGGCGACCTCTGCCATTTCTGCGGAATAGTGCCACTGCTGCATATACGGCAGATGGACGGTTTCCATCAGGTGAAAGGCGTGGCCGCCCTCATGCAGCAGCGTTTGCACGTCGTCGTGGATGCCGACAGCGTTCATGAAGATGAACGGGCGCTTGGCAACAGCCAGCGCGGCCTGATAGCCACCGGGTGCTTTACCTTTGCGGTTATCCAGGTCGAGCAGCTTTTCGCGCCGCATGATGGCGAAATATTCGCCTAATTCGGGATCGACCTGGCGGAAGATGTTTTCGGCCTTGCTGACCAGCTCGTCAATGGTTTTGAAGGGGTACAGCGGCGGGCGCGAGGGCGGGTAAACATCATCGCGGTCGAGATCCCAGGGGCGCAGCGTTTCTACGCCCAGCAGCGCGCGCTGGCGTTCGTAGACGCGCGTGGCCGCCGGGACGACGACCTGCTCGATTGCCGCGTGGAATACTTCGCAGTCCTCTGGCGTGTAATCGAAGCGCTTCCATTCCTGCCAGCGCAGCGTGCGGTAATCGGCGAATCCGGCGTTGGCTGCCTGCTGGCGTCGCAAATCGAGCAGCTTCTGCCACAAGGCGTTTAAGGCTGGGCGGTCGCGCAGCCGCCGCTCCGCGATCAGCCGCCAGGCCTGTTCGCGAGTGGCGCGGTCATCGCTTTGCAGCACGGGTTTCATCTGTGTCAGCGTGCGTTCCTCACCCGCCCACTGCACGGTCTGCGCGCCTATAATACGGTCATATTCGGTGCCCAGCTTATTTTCTTCGGTAGAAAGTGGCACATTGGCCTCGCGGAAGATCGCGGCCTCCGCGCGCATGTTGCGCAGCGGCAGCTCGAAGCCAACCGGGTTTAGCCCGCTCGCCAGCAGCTTTTCCTTGAGTCTTTGCTCGGCAGTCTGCGCGGGTTCGCTGATTTGCTGCAAATAGGTGTGGTAGCGCTGCACGGCGGCCTCATCCGTAGTATTCAGCGTGGTGGCAATGGATAAGCGCGTGAAACACTCGTGAATCAGCTTGCCGAGCGTTGACCAATCCGCCAGCCAGGCCGCGACGGTATTGGTATTCAGTTCACGGGTGAGCAGATCGGTGTAGTATGGTTCAATTTTCGCCCAGTTCCAGTCCATGAATTCCTGGGCGGTCGCCGGGAGTGTGTTAAACATGAAAATCCTTTCGTAGATGGGTAGCAGCCGATAGGCGTTGGTCGTCAGTCTTTAGTCGTCAGCCTCAGATCAGAGTGCGGGTTTGTCATGTATTGAAAAACACAACCTGCTCACAAGGCACTCGGTCTCTGGCATGATGGCTAACGACTATTGACCAACGACTAACCACTGCCGACTTAGAACCTATCCGTAAACCGCTGCACTTACCTCACAAAAACTGTGTTTTGCTCCCCCTCTTCCCAGGGAGAGGGGGTTGGGGGGTGAGGTTTCTGGATAGATACTTAGCCTACACCGTCGCTGGGCGGGGTCTGGCGGTCATCCACCGGGTTGGAGGCGTCGGCGTCACCGCCAACCTTGGCGCTGCGCTCGCGCATTTGCTGGATGAACTGGGCGGTTTGCGGTGGGGTGCGGATCGATTGACCCCACTGAGCCGTCTCATCCTGCATGACGAGCAGCGTGCCTTCCGTGTAGGCGATCACCGCCTGGCGATACTCCTCATCGCCCATGTCTTCCAGCGGCGACTGCGCGTCGGCAAATTCGATATTTTCGACCGCGCTGTCGTAAATCGTGATCAGACGATCCCACTGGTACAGGTCAGCGAGGCTGCTGAAGAACGCGCCCAACGCGGGCATGGCGACGGCCATGATGATGAAGAAGCTGACGACGAGCTGTAGATTGCCGCAGTCGGCAGGCAGAGGTTCGACCGCGCAGCGCGCACCAGTCACAAAAGTGGACTGTACGATGAAGCCAGCGACAGCCGAGGCCAGACCTGTTGCAAAGGCTGCCAGCGCGCGCAGACGGTTGACCTGGCGGGCAGCATCGCGGTAACGCTTGAGAACATTGTTGTAGTAGCTGCGCTGATCTTCCAGGGCAAAACGGTCAAACATCTCATAACGTGCTTTGAGATCGTTGCGATTTAAGGTAGCCATGCTGCGCCTCCTCAGCCGTTCTCAGTTTGCTGGTCAGGGTAAATGCCGCGATTGATGTTGGCGGCGCGCGTCGAAAGCAGCAGCTTGCGCTGGAAACCGTCGACTGTGTCGTAGGGTCGCAGGTTCATCAGGAAGCGGAAGTATTCGCGGCGCAGGTACTCGGCGCGGCGGCGGTTGGAGAGCCACTGCGGCAGCGCGGGTTCACGCCCGCTGATCGTGGCGAGGTAGGTCGTGGTCAGCGCGATGATCGTCTCGATCAGCGCCAGCAGCGGCACAATGTCGGCGATGCTGCTCAGCGCCAGGCCTTGCAGGGCGCCGAAGAGGGTGGCCGCCGCCGCCAGCAGCATGAAACCGATCTGGAACAGGCGGTAGCGGTTCTGATTGGTGCTGGCCTCGAAGTCGCGCTCACGGAACAGGCGCAGCAGTTCGTGGTCGAGGAAATCGAGGTCTTCCTTGATGCGTGCCTTCGCTTCTGGGCTGGCATCTTTGAGCAGGGCGTTGAATAGTTCTTCTTCGGGGATCAGTTTGTAGTTGGCATTGGGTGTCTGCGGAAAATTGAGGCGCGGAAGCTGCTTGATCCAGGCGGGCTGTCCGGCGCGGAAGCCGGCTTTCTCCTGGGTATTAGGCGCTTTGGGCGCGCTCGGATCCTTGGAGAGCGGGTTGAACGAAAATGACATGTTTCCCCCTCAAGAAAATAGTGACATCAAAAAGGTACTGTGCGTCTATTATAGGCGATTTTTCCGGGTGTGTAACGCGGTTCACAATCCACATGCGGCACAACCGCAAATGCCGGCCTGTTTTGTGGTCAGGTCGGCATGGGCGGTTATTCAGTTGTCAGGGGGAAGACCGAGCGACTAGCAGTTCTGGTCACCCAGCGACCAGTTGAAGGCATACACCTTACCTTCAACATCGGCGGGGGCGGTGACCAGCAGGCTGTCGTCACCGTTCACGAAGAAGCTGTAGCCATAGTTCGACTGCACGAGCAGCGAGTCATCGTCGTTATCAGTCAGCGCCTCGGCGGCTTCCTCTGCGCTCACGCTGATGACGTTCTCCCACGCGCCATCGGTATAGCGCAGCGCGTACAGATCAATCGAGCGCATTTCGCTGCCAATCGTGCCGTCGTCCAGGGTCACATCCTCGAACGTGCAGTAGACCACCACCGGAGCGGCGACATCCCAGGCGTTCACGCGTCCGTCGGTAATCAGCGGGATGGTGGTCTCTTCGTCGGCGGAAACCGCGCCCAGACCGACCGCCATCGTCAACGCCAACACAGCCATCAAAGCGATAAACCACTTGCGCATCTTGTCATCTCCTTCAGTACACTGGTTGCGCATTCGATGCTGTCATTGTTGCAACTCTGTGTGCAGAAGCTGTGTAGAAGCGCTGCAATTCTCGTGTAGTTTTGAGGGAAGATGGGTGGAGGGAGGCGCTACTGGCCGCGTTGCTCCAGGGCGGTGCGGGCGCTGGCGACGATTTCCGGGTCGGGGTCGTTCAGCAGCGGGGTCAGCAGGTCGATGACGCGCGGGTCGTCATGTTCAGCCAGCTTGCTAATCCAATACTGCCGTACCAGGCGATACTCTTTAGTCAGCGCCGCGCGAATGATCTCGGCAATGGTCGTATCCTTCATAGCTTGAAGGTCAATTTCAGCGCCATCGTTGGCTTGACCGCTCAAAATACGGTCAAGTATTCGGCTATCTATGAATTGTGCAATGCCAAAGTGTTCGAACATATCCGTCCACCCTCTCAGCACCGCCAGGAAATTGTTGATGCGGTTAGAACCGCTGTGCGTGCCTTCCATCAGAAACAGGCTGCGGATAGCCTGAACGCGAATACGCTGGTCAGGATTGTCCAGAAAGGGGATGATAACAGTTAAAGCCTGTCGCTTCTTGAAACTTCCAATTCGCTCCAGATAGTTGGTTTTCGTGTCCATATCCGCCGACGAATCGGCTAGTTGTCGAACACAATAGTGATAGAGAATGTAGTCGTGCAGCAGCAGATGGACAAAACGAAAATCACCGTCATCGGCAGGTATCAGCAGATGCAGTTGAATGGCAAGCGTGACCAGCGCATCAGCTTCATCAGACGAGAATAGTTCGTTCAGTTTCTTTCGACTTATGGTGCCAATTGAAACTCGCCAGTTACGGTATTCAACGAATGCCAGTTTGCCCAGCAAGTCCTGTATTTCAAGCAGCGAGTACTTCAGGGGGTGTTTAGCCGCTTCAAACTCGTAGCGGCGCTGGATGTAGATCTCGAAGATTCGGTCGCGCAGTTCGTCCGGGCTGGCGTGCAGATCGCGAAGCTGCTGGCGCTGTTCCGGCGTGGATGCCGTGTAGCCAATCGTTAGCAGGGTGAGCAGCAGCGGCGTGCGCGCCATCTCCAGCAGCGCCGGGTCGGATTGCAGCGCCGCCCACAGGTCGGGAACGCTCTGCAAATGCGCCTGAATCTGCGCGTCGCTAAGCGGTTCTAAGGTCGCTGCACCGTTCAGGCTGGCCTTCTCGCCCGCCGCCGCGATGATGTCCTGGTAGTCGCGCACGCGGCAGGTGATCAACGTAGCCGTTTCGGGTAATGCCAGCGTCGCGCGCATGAAGGCCGCCCGGAAATCACGTTTGGGCGCGCCTGTGGTTGCGGCATCTTCGATGCGCTGTTCGTCCAGGCCGTCGAGCAGCAGCAGCGCGCGTTTCGCCTCAATCTCCGCCTGCATTTGCGCCGCATCCAGGCCGGACTCTTTCGCCAGCCAGTCGAGGATGGGCATCTGACCGTCCCAGGTGGCGATCATGGCATAGATCGGCAGCAGCGCTTCGGGATTAGCGAGCCGTTCGTAGGTCTTGTCGCGCGCGAAGGCCAGCAGCGTCGTGGTCTTGCCGCCGCCGGGTTCGCCCAGCAGGAGCAGGCGGCGCTGGTGATGCTCGAAGGCTTCGTGAAAGTTGGCGAATGACTGCGGCGGGGCATCGTCCGCGAACCAGGACGGCAGGCGCGAGAGGTAGCTGTTCGTGTATGCTGCCTTCACTGCTTCGGGCGTATCCCGACCTTGCAGCGCGATCACCTGGGCGTTGAAGACCGTGCGGCGCAGCAGTTGGACGGATAGTTCGTTGAGGTGTTCAACGTAGCGGCGGAACGGGTCGTTCGGTTTCGGCGCGGGTTGCTGCGGCATGACCGGGCGCTTCAGCCATTCCAGGAACTGGCGAAGCGCTGAATCCCACTCGCGGAAGCAGTCAATCCACGAGAGCGTGTTGATGTGAATGTGCGGCGGAATCTCGGCAAAGCGCAGCGTGATGATCGGCTTGACAGGTTTGTGCAGCAGGGCGGCCTGAATCTCGCGGCGGACAAAGCTGTCATCGCGTTTGCTGTCGGGCGTCAGGCAGACGACGACATGCGAGGCTTCGTTGATCGCGTCTTCGATCTGCGAGGTGAAATCCTGCCAGGGATCAAGGCCGCGTTTATCGCGCCAGGTCGGGATTCCGGCCTGATTGAGCGCTTCTTCGAGCCGTTCCGCGTGATCCAGCCCGTCGCGGCGGGCATAGCTGATGAAAACTTTCGCCTGTTGCATGACAAGTGACCTCAATGCTGTGCTGGATAGGTGACGTTTGGCTATCTAGAGCGTGTTATACACGTTAGTCAGATGCTATCCGCTTAGACCTCACCCCGGACTGCATCCGGCCCTCTTCCTAGGAGAGGGTAAACACAAGGGTCGCTCTTTAGCCCCTCTCTCAGGGAGAGGGGCAGCTTGCCCAGCAAGCGGGGTGAGGTTGCTTGAAAATGCAAAACGGCCTCTACTCACAATCGTCTATTCCCTGCGCTGCCCCAGCAGCCACTCGTACAGCGCGGGGTTGTCGTAGGTCACGTCCCAGGAGTTGTGGTTCAGGTCGGGATAAACGGTGAAGCGTACATTGCCACCTGCCGCCTTCAGCGCATCGACCATCGCCTCTGAAGCTTGCAGCGGC
>JAEUQX010000052.1 GCA_016788625.1 Anaerolineae bacterium | reverse complement strand
TCATGCGAGTCAAACTGCTGTTCAGCTTTGAACTCGTCCGTCAGCAGCCCCTGAAACAGCGGACTGTATGGGAAAAACGCCAGCCCGTGTTCCAGACAGTGCGGCAGAATCTCGGACTTCGTGCGGTAAGTCAGCGGAATGTTGTGGTAGTGTGTGGGGTTGTGCTCCAGCATGTTGTACAAACCCTGGTGCGACACAATCGCCCCATAAGCGCGCGCCTCGTCAGCCAGCTCCCGCGAAAAATTCGAGACACCAATATGCCGGATTTTGCCTGCTTGCTGAAGCCGCAGCAGCGCCTCCATACTCTCGCCAATCGGCGTGGCGGGGTCGGGCCAGTGCATCTGGTAGATGTCGATGGTGTCGGTCTTCAGCCGCCGCAGGCTGTCGTCAATCTCCTGCATGATACTCTCCGGGCGCAGGTTATTGACAATCGTGTGCGAGTCGTCCCAACGCAGGCCGCACTTACTGGCGATGATCACCTGCTGGCGGCGCGAACCCAGCGCTTCACCCAGCATCGCCTCGGCGTGCCCAAAGCCGTAGACGGGCGCAACATCGAAGAAGTTGATGCCCAGTTCGACGGCGCGCTGAATGGTACGGATGGTGACAGCATCATCGGCGTTATTCCAGACAATCGTGCCGCCCGCTGCCCAGCAGCCGAATCCCACTGCTGACAGCTCGAAATCCAGCGCGGCCACTTTTTTCATCTTCATGAGCGCAACGCTTCCTGTATGGGGGAATTAAAAAAAGCAGATCAACAAAATCGTCTATTAAAAAGGGGGATGCCCACGACATCCCCCGCATACGCTGCTACTCGCGCCCTACGTCGCCGTTGACGTACTGATCCTGGCTGACCCGCAGGTAGTCCGTGCTGGCGTCGCTGTCGCGCCCGAAGACCAACTGCCCGTCCTCCTCGTCAATCACCACCAGATCGCCAGCATGAAATTCGCCGCGCAGCATCCGCACGCTGAGCGCGTTCTCAACGAAACGCTGCAAGGCACGGCGCATCGGGCGCGCGCCAAACTGCGGGTCGTAACCCTTCTCAGCCAGCCAGCGGCGAGCAGGTTCGGTCAAATGCACTGTGATGCCCTGCTCGGCCATGCGGTCGGCGATGCCCTTCATTTGCAGGTCAACGATCTGCTCGACCTCGGCCACGCTGAGCGGCGAGAAGATGATGATCTCGTCAATACGGTTGAGAAATTCCGGGCGGAACGTCTCACGCATGGCCTTCTCGATCTTCTGATGATCGACGATAGCCTGCTGGTCGTTGCCCTGCACGAAGCCCAGCACACCACCTTTGCGCGCGAACTCTGTGCCCAGGTTGCTGGTCATGATGATCACGCTGTTGCGGAAATCGACCGTACGCCCCTGCCCATCGGTCAGGCGGCCATCCTCCAGGATTTGCAACAGCGCGTTCCACACATCAGGATGCGCCTTCTCGATCTCGTCGAAGAGGATGACGCGGTAGGGGCGGCGGCGCACGGCCTCGGTCAGTTGGCCGCCCTCTTCATAGCCGACGTAGCCGGGGGGCGCGCCGAACAAGCGGCTGGTCGTGTGCTGCTCGCGGTACTCGCTCATGTCGATGCGCAGCAGCGCTTCTTCGTCGTCGAATAGGAACTCCGCCAGCGCCTTCGCCAGCTCGGTCTTACCCACACCGCTCGATCCCAGGAAGATGAACGAGCCAATCGGGCGCTTGGGGTCTTTCAGGCCGCTGCGCGCACGACGGATGGCATCCGCGATGGCGGCGACGGCTGCGCCCTGGCCGATAATGCGCTGGTGCAGCATCTCTTCCATCCGCAGCAGTTTCTCGCTCTCCGTTTCGAGCATCTGGTTGACCGGAATGCCCGTCCACTGCGCCACCACCTGAGCGATGTCATCCTCATCGACGACCTCGTCCAACGTGTTCTCCTGCTGCCAGAGGTCACGCTCCTGCTCGAAGTCCTGTTCGACCTGCAAGCGCTGCATTTTGAACTCGGCGGCGCGTTCGTATTCGCGCGCCATACCTGCGGCCTCTTCTTCCGCCATCAGGCGGTCGATGTGCGCTTTCATATCCTTGAGACGCTGCGGCATCGAATACAACGCCACACGCACCTTCGCGGCGGCCTCGTCCAGAAGGTCGATGGCCTTGTCCGGCAGCTTACGATCGTTGATATAGCGGGCGGCCAACCGCACGGACGATTCAATCGCCTCGTCGGAGATCGTCACTTTATGGTGCGCCTCGTAGCGGTCGCGCAGGCCGTAAAGCATCTCGATGGTATCTTCGACGCTTGGCTCGTCGACGAACACCGGGGCGAAACGGCGGTCGAGCGCGCTGTCCTTCTCGATATGCTGGCGATACTCGTCCAGCGTGGTCGCGCCGATAGCGTGCAGTTCGCCGCGCGCCAGTGCCGGTTTCATCATGTTCCCGGCGTCCAACGCACCCTGCGCAGCACCCGCGCCCACAACCTGATGCAGTTCGTCAATGAACAGCACGATCTCGCCCTCGGCACGCTGCACTTCTTCGATCGTCGCCTTCAACCGTTCCTCGAACTCACCCCGGAAGCGGCTGCCCGCCAGCATCCCGGCCAGATCGAGGCTGACGATCTTCTTGCCCTGCAAAATCTCCGGCACATCACCGCTGACGATCTTCTGCGCCAGCCCTTCCACGATGGCAGTCTTGCCTACCCCCGCCTCACCGATTAGCACCGGGTTGTTCTTTGTGCGGCGGCTGAGAATCTGGATGACGCGCAGGATTTCCGTATCGCGCCCGATCACCGGGTCAAGCTTGCCTTCCTGCGCCATGCGTGTCAGGTCGCGGCTGTACTTTTCCAATGTGCGGTAGCGCGTTTCTGACTGTGGGTCGGTGACGCGCTGCCCGCCGCGAATGTCCTTGATAGCATCATACACGCGGTCACGGGTGATGCTGCTGTCGCTCATAATCTTGCTGACAGCCGTATTGCGCTCGCTGATGATCGCCAGGAAGATGTGCTCGGTCGAGATGTATTCATCGCGCAGGCGGTTGGCCTCTTCGTTGGCGAGGTCGATGATGCGTTTGACGCGCGGGGTGATGAATACTTGCCCCGTCCCGCCGCCATAAATCGCCGCTTTCGGGCTGGCACGCAGAATTTCGTCCAAGCGGGCGCGCATGGCGCTGACTTCCACGCCGAGCCGTTCCAGAATTTGCGGGATGACACCATCGGTCTGTTCCAGCAGTGCCAGCAGGATATGCTCGGTGTCCACCTGGTTGTGGCCGTAGCGCTGCAAAATCTCATAAGCGCGGGCGGCGGCATCCTGCGCGCGCTCGGTAAAACGCTCAAAACGCATCATAGTCGTGGAATTCCTCTACTGAACTGGGATCGCTGCCGTTCTTATCCAAGTTGATTGTACTGGATTTCACGCCTTTACACGCGATCAGCAGGTGTGTAGCGCATGAGAAGCGGCAAAGAGAGCCGTGTCGATGCTTTGAGGATAAACGCGAAGTGTCAGAATTATCTATACGGCGCGTAAGTGAATCGCAAATCAAGGGCGCAGAATGCGGGCGCGGCGCAGCGATTCGGTGGCTTCGTTCAACAGCTCGTGCATCATGGTGAAGATCGCCGCAGCCTCACCACTCACCAGGCGGGCGCGCCCACGCACGGCTTCTTTCAGCTCGTCGATCATGACCCAGGGATTTTCGTCGCGGCTGCGGACGAGCAGGTTAATCACCACCCCGCCCAGCACCAGTGGCAGATACACATAACTCAGGTCAGGTTCACCCTGCCCCGCCCACCAGTTGAGAATGCGGTTGGCATAGTTGACACGTTCACTCATGTCGCCCAGGTTCTCGCGCACCTTTGGCGCGGCGACGCCAAAGCCGAGGATGATGGCGTCGAAAAGCGCAGCATCGAACAGATACTTTATCGCCAGTTCGCCCTTCTCCATGTCTTCCACATCTTCATCGTGTGCCAGCACCTGGCACAGTGTTTGAAACCAGCGGCTTTCCTCGGTATTGAAACCCGGCTCCAGATTGAAGCCCTCGTCGAGCGCGTAGGTCATGATCTTGGCAATGGCCTTGACCTCACCGGGGTGCAGCGGCATCCCGCGTTCGGCAAAGCGGTCATCCACAACGCGCAGCAGCGGCTTGTAGACGGTGGCGCGCGTCAGCCCGACCGAGACGCGCCGGGCAGCCTCGATCTTCTCCTGCACCAGTTCCATCTCTTCCGCCAGGTCTTCCTGCGTCCACAGGCTTTCGTAGCGCGGGTTCAGGTCACGGTCGCTCAATGGCACACGCTTCGGGGCGATGTCAAAGTAAGTCGTGATGATTTCCGCCGACTGATTCCAGGTGTGCGCGGCATAATGCACCTCGCGCAGTTCCTGCATCTTGACCGACGACACGCTCAGCACTGAGGGCGGCGCACCACCGCTGGGGGGACGCACTGCGCGGCCATCCGCCGGAATACGGTAACGCACCGCCACGCGCACCGGGAACTGCGCGCCGGGCTGCGTAGGTGGCAGCGGCACGACAGGCACACGCAGCACGCCGACCTCGCCAGGCCGCAGACCGATGGAGAGCGTCTTCTTGGCGGCATCAATCACCACCGGATCGCCCTTCTTGTCCTGGTTCGGCAGTTGCAGACCGACTTTGATCTGCATGTTCTGGTCAACCATGTTCTGTAAGATCACAACCACTTCTGTCGGCTGGTTGATGAACACACGGCGCGGAAAAATACCCAAGGCGCATTGGAGCTTGTCCATATTGATGCGCGTGCCGCCAGTGATCGCCCCCAGCACGTCGGGATACAACGGTTCGATTTTCTTGAAATGTTCGCGCATGGTCATTACGCCCGGTACCCGTACTTGAATATGGTTTGATCGATGATCTTTACAGCCATCTGGAAGATCACCTCGTTGTCTTCATTCACTTCCGACTGCCGCGCCCGCAGCGCCGCCGCAATCCCCTTCAGCGCCTCGCCGACCTGTTCATCATCCGCGAGCGCGCGGTCGTAGAAGATCACGCCGCCCAGTACCAGTGGCAGATACACATCGGTGAACGAGCGCACGCCGCTTCCCGTCAGGTCGCCAATAACGCGCTCGCCATAACTCGTCATCTCCGCCTCACTGCCCAACGCTTCGCCCGTCGTCTGTGTGACGCAGTGAAAGCCAGCACGAATGGCATCACGCAGCAGATCGTCGTAGATCGTCGTCGTCAACAGGTCGAGCGGCTGCGTGCCCGGCTGGCGGTCAAGGCCGCGCAGCATGGCTTTGCACCAGCTCGGAAGCGGCAGCTTTTCGCCCTCAGCGTGCTTCTTCAGAGTCAGCGCCACGTTGTAGAGGGGGTCAGCCAGCGGGTCAACCGTCTCGTCGCGCGGATTCGCCATCTCCAAAATAACAGTCATCAGCTTAGCAATGTAGTGCGCTTCGGCGTTCTGTAGTGGGTATCCTGCTTGCTCAAAGCGTCTGAGTGTCTCGTCATGAAGCGGCTGCAAGACCAACTCGCGTTTGAGCAGGGGCAATACTTGCAGTTGCAGACCGTCGCCGTAGCGCTCGACCAGCAAGCCATCGTCGCGGTGATCGCTGATCTTCCACAGACTGACCCAATCCGGCTTGAAATCGATGATATGGGCGATCTGCGCCGACATGACAGCAAAGCCGGCCTCGATGGTCGTCGCCATAATGCCGCGCTTCTGAGCAGAAAATTGCAGTTTCTTCAGGTCGTTCAACCGCGCTGCGGTCTCGTCGCTCAGGTCTTCCATCACGACTTCGCCACCGCCTTCCGCCGCGCGGACACGCTTGGGCTTGCCCAAAGGCTTGACCTCCACGGTCATGCCTACTTTGTAGCCATCACCAACCGCTGTATCCGGCAGGCACGAGAGCGGCAGCGCCACATAGCCCACCTCGGCAGGTCGCAGCCCGACCACCAGCCGCTCGCTCTTGGTCAGAAAGCGTTTTGGTTTACGCTTTGCATCCGTTTCTGGCAGTTGCAGTGTGGCAGTCACATCGACATTGACATCGGAGGCGTTCTGAATCAGCAGGATGGCCTCGAACGGGCGGCCAGCGCGCACCACGCGCGGGCGCACAGCGAGTGCAACCTGGGCAACGTTAATGTTATGACGTTTTCCGCCTGTGATATAGCCGAGGATGTCGGGAAAGGTCGGTGATGCGGTTTCTGGCAATGCCAGTGCTCCTGATAGTGTAACTAAATCCTAATGCTCATTATAGGCAATTCCAGCAAGAAATGGCCGCCAAAATACCAAAAGTGTGTAAGATGTCGGTTTGCAGAGGGTTAGAAGGGGACGTAGAGGCCAAAACCGACGCTACACATCGACATAATCTCGCCGCGCACGATCTACGATTTCGATCAATGTATCTACGGTGAACGGGAGCGCATTGATCTCGTACCACAGCACAGCGACCGCCATACCCAGCGCATAATCGTGTCGCGGGCCAACTGGCTCACCGCTCAACAGCGCCATATTCACGCCACCCACATCCATACCATCCTGCGCCAGCATCAGTGTGACACCTGCCGGGTAGCGCGCCCAAACGGGCAGCGGCCGCTGCTGGTGCGTCCGCCGCGTCTTGGCGCTTTGCAGCGTAAAGGCGGTGCGGCTTTCCATCTCCGGCGAGAAGATCGTGATCAGGTCACGGTCGGCGCGGGCGGCGGCCAGCCATAACTCACGACCAGGCGCGCGCACCACCCAAGCGGGACTCTGATCCGGAAAAGCCTGTTGGAACGCAGCGAGCAGGCGCAGCGGGGCATCGTGGGTCTCTAACGGCATGGTGATACGCGATCATCCTTCAGTGCAGGCAGGCTTGGACAGTGGCGCTCAGCGTCATCTATCTTCCAGTATAGCAGAATCCCGATGTGCTGCTGAGCAGGCGCTGGCGAATCCGGCACGGTCTGTTACGATAGAGGGGCAGTCTACAAAGGGGAAGCCACATGTCAGACGAACGCCTGGAAGCAAAGGTTGGGGATTTGCTGCTGGGGAAAGGTTGGACGGTAGGGACAGCCGAGTCCTGTACAGGTGGACTCGTGCTGCACCGTCTGACGAACGTGGCGGGCAGTTCCGCGTATGTGCTGGGCGGTGTGGTGGCCTATTCCAACGCCATCAAGCAGTCGGTGCTGCGTGTTCGACACGGTACACTGATCGCCTATGGCGCGGTCAGCGAGCAGGTGGCATTGGAGATGGCACAGGGGGCGCGGGCACTGCTCAGCGTGGACGTGGCCGTCAGCATCACGGGCATCGCCGGGCCGGGCGGGGGCACGCCGGAGAAACCTGTTGGACTGACCTATATCGCCCTGGTCGGGCCAAACAATCTGCAGCTGGTCGAGCGGCAGGTGTGGGACGGCGACCGCGAAGCCAACAAGGCCGCCAGCGCGGAGGCTGCCCTGCTGCTGCTGCAGCGCGCATTGGCTAACGGTGGCGCGGCGCGCTAACACTCCAAACACATCGCTCATCCAGTTCCGCACAGGTATATCGGGCGAACGGTCACAACTTATTCTTTCTGGGTGCGTATAAGAAAACAGGCAGCATTCCATAAATGCCGATTTTGTTTGCCTGATCGCCAGGCTAAACACGATGGACGGCAGATGATCTGGAGGATGTCATGCCGAAGCCGAAGAAAAACGCCCGCAGAGGATGGAATCTGACACTCGCGAGCCACATACTGGTTTATACGCTCATGTGGTTCATCGCCGTTTACGCGCTTTCCACGCTGCCAATAGTTCGTTTCAGCGCCAATTACACGCACTTTATCGCCCTGGTACTGCTGTGGCTGCCGTTCCTTGCCCTGCATATCGTCGCCCACATTGTAACGGGCAGGCAGATCACCTCTGTGGAGAACGAGCGCGACGCCTACCGCCAGGGTTTTGCGGATGCTGCGCGCGAGCTTGCGGATAGCCAGGACAGGATGATCCGGTTGGCGCTGAACGATGAAGGTGAACTGCTGGAACTGCCTGAAAAACCGAAACGCACTGATGAAGTAGATTTCCGAGAAACAAAACAGGCTCAAGCACGGTAATGCTTGAACCTGCTGCATCATCACTGTCAGGCGCAGTTTAGGCTTCCGGCTCCGGCGTCTGCTCGTCCAGCCACGTCACCATCATATTCAGCAGGCGGCTATAGACCCGCCGTGAACTGAACAGGTTTGTGCCATGCGCCACACCCGCAAAGATGCGCGTATTGATTTCGCCGCGCGCGCTGGCCGTCATCTGACGCACCCCTTCGGCGCTTACCGTGTCACCGTGCGAAGCCACCAACATCACAGCACGCCGCCGCAGTCCCTCGGCAACTGCTGTCTCCGGCATCACGTCATAGAAGTCCAATCCCGGCGAGAGCGCAATCACAGTTACGCAGCCTTCGTCATTGGCGCAGCCGACCAGCGCTAGGTTCGCGCCGACGCTCGCGCCCATGATCGAAACAGCGTCCGCGCGCACGCCCGGTTGTTGGCGCAGCCAATCCAACCAGGTTTGCACATCGCCCTGCGCCGCCTCAAAGTCTTCATCACCGCCCGTGTCGCCAAAGCCGCGCAGATCAACCGCCAGCACGGCGTAACCCGCCTCGATCAGCGTCGGTATGATAGGCCTCCAGGCGCTGCGCTGGCTGCCGTACATGTGCATCAGCAGCACGGCGGGTGCGGGTTCGTCGCCTGCCGCATAGTAGTCGCCGACCAGCGTCAGCCCGTCCGCCGCCGCCACCTCAACGACCTGCCCCTCATCCTGCGCCTGCGCCACGCTGACCAACAGGGCGATAGATAACAGTACAATCACCAAACGTTTGATCACGATAATACTCCTTTATGTACAGTGAAGCGTGAGGACATATTATCGCACTTCCACGCTCTCAGGCAAAACGACTGTGCAGGCGACGCATCAGCATCACCGCAGCGAAAGCCAGCCCGATGCCGAAGCCACCCCAGAAGCCCGCCGGTCCGAGCTGCAGGTGGAAGCCCAGCAGGTAGCCCAGCGGCAGGGCGATCACCCAATAACCGATCAGCGAGATGCGCGTCGGCCAGCGATTGTCCAGTACGCCACGCAGCGCGCCCAGGCTGACCGACTGCAAACCATCGAAGATTTGCATCAGTCCGACGCTGATGAATGTCGCTGCCGCCACAATGATCACTTGCGGTTCATCGACAAACAGGGCGGCGATACGATCGCCCAGCAGAAATAACATCAGGGTGAAGACTGCCGTCCAGATGCTAACCAGCACTAATGCCGTGTAGCTGATCGAGCGGATACGGTTCTTCTCATCGCCGCCCGCTGCCTGTGAAACGCGTATGCTCACTGCCCCGGCCATGCCCAGCGGCAGCATGTAGAGCATACTCGACACGCTGTAGACGATCTGGTTCGCCGCCAGCGCTGTCGTGCCCAGCCAGCCGATCAGCACGCCCGCTACGGCGACCGCGCCACCCTCGAACAGGTATTGCAGCGCCATCGGCACGCCCTCGCGTACCTGCTCGCGGAAAGCGCTCAAGCGCCAGCCTTCAGCGCTGCGGTACGCCCGCGTGAGCGTCGAGCGGCGATAGTGCAGCGTCATGAAGATGACGCCCAATGTTTGCGCTATCAGGCTGCCGATGCCCGCGCCAACGATGCCCAGCGCCGGGAAGCCCGCATTGCCCGCGATGAGCAGCCAGTTCAGGCCTATGTTCGCCAGCACGGGCAGAAGTGTCAGCAGGAATCCAATCCAGGGACGGTCAATCGCGTCGTAGAACTGCTTGTAAACCAGCGAGACGCTGTAGGCGACCAGCGAGACGCCCATCGCCAGCCAGTAGGTCGGCAGCACGGCCATCACATCGTCGGGCTGCCCGGTGTGCGGCAGGATGTAGAGCAGACCGATGATCATCAGCACGGCGCTGGCGCTGCCCGCCGCGAATGCGATCAACAGCCCGTGCCGCACGATGTCGCCGATCTTGCGCGGCTGCTCGGCGCCGAACGACTGCCCAACCAGGATGCCGACCGGACCGATGAAGCCGTAGAGTGCGGCATAGAAGATCAGCAGGACGCTGCTGGTTAGCGACACCGCGCCCAGCACCGCCTCGCCGCTTTCACCGAGCATATAAGTATCGACCAGCCCCATCATGGTTGAGGTGCTCAGGCCGATGACCAGCGGCACCGCCAGACTGATGATCGGTCGCAGTTCGTTGATGAAGGGGAGCAGTTGTTGAATCAGGGTTTTGTTCACGATCACTTGTGGCTGCATTCGATTACGTCCCTGTCTTGTGCAAGATAGTGAGTAGTTACTAACCAAGCGACACATAAAAAAAGGCGGCTTCAGCCGATGAACTCCGGCAAGTCCAGCACCGCACCAATGGTTTGCAGGATACAGCGCGCGTACCATTCACGCGCCGCAGCCGCATCGCCGCCGACAGCATCCAGCACTTCGGCGTAGGTGCAGGCTTCGCGGGCGCGCACGTAAGCACGCACTTCATCGTCGCCCGCCGCCGCATAGGCTTGCAGCAGCAGCAGTTGGTCATCGCGGCGCTTGAGCAGCTCGCGGTAGGCCTCATCCATAGCCCCATGTGGGTCATCGGGATGGGCAGCGGCGGCGGCGTCCAGTGCGGTATCGATGCGCGTCATCACCCGTTCGTAGGCAGCCAGGAACAAGGCACGCTTGGTGCCGAACAGCTTGAACAGATACGGCTGTGAGATGCCCACCCGCGCGCTAATCGCCTCGGTCGAACTACCCGTCAGTCCGTTGCGGGCGAATTCCACAATGGCTGCTTCCAGAACTGCGTCACGCCGTTCATGTGCAGAGATGCGTGGGGTGGGGGCTGCCGTTTTTGTCATCATGTTAGTGAGTATACACTCACTAAATGTCTGGGTCAAGCACGCCTCATCGAGGTTTCATCTGGTCAGGACACGATTCATCGAGGCCTGGGCAGGGCGGATGCGGCGCTAGTGGCATAATTCCGCCCTGTCGAAACGCGACCTTACAACCCCAGATTGGGAATCGTCACCAGTGGGTCGGTCTGAATGTTGCCGTTACGGATTTCAAAGTGCAGGTGCGGCCCGGACGAGTTGCCCGTGTTGCCCACGCCACCGATCACCGAACCCGGCGAGACCAACTGCCCACAGCCGACCGCAATGCTGCTCATGTGACCATAGAGCGTCAGGAACGGACCATGCGCCAGTACAACTGTATTGCCATAGCCCCACGAGTTCCAGCCGGAGAAGATCACCACGCCGCCGTTGGCCGCGCGGATGGGTGTGCCGGGTGGCGCAGAGAGGTCAATGCCAGGATGGAAGGCGGTGAACCCGCGCACATATGTCCCGCCAGGCAGCGGATTGACCCAGGCCGCGCCACCGCCAGGGTTATCAACATTACCGCAGCTTCCGGGGTCGCCGGGCGCGAACGAGGTGACGAAACCGCGCCGTGCCGGGTCGCTCTCATCGGTTGTAACGCCGGGATTCCAGGTGATGTCCTCACCGATGCCGCCGGGGATGAACAACCACGAGCCGCTCGGCAAGATCGTATCCGGCGCGACGCCGAACAGGTCGTTGTATTCCGAATCCAGCACGATGTAGGGATCGGTGATCTTGTATTCCGCAGCGATCTCGGCGATGGTTTTGCTGCCGATCACCTGCGCGTACACGCCGTCGGCGGGCGGAATGTTGATCGTGTCGCCGGGGCGCAGCACCTGCACAATGCGCCGCGAGTTCGACCAGGCGATGCTCTCCGGCTTAATGCCGAAGCGTTCCGCGATGGTGTAAATCGTGTCACCCTGCGCCGCATCGTACTGAATGACCTCGCTGCGTGCGCGTTCCGGCACGAGGGTGAAGGGGTTGAGGTTATCGCGCTGCACCGCAATACCCGATGGGCTGTTCAATGCAGCGAGCGGCGCATTCAGCAACGCGGCGACAACCTGCGGGTCGAGCGGCGCAGCATCGCCGGTACTGACATTGATGACGGGTTCAGCCGGGACGGGTGTTGCCACAAGCGTTGCATCGGCTGTGGTCGGCTGGGTTTGCTCACTGGTGGGCAGCGGCAGTGCGGGCGGTGGTGTTGGCGCGGGACTGGCGAGGATTAGCGCGGTGCCCACCGTGAGTCCGGCGGCCAGCAGCAGGCTGATGAACCCGACGGCGCGCCGCCACGCGGGCAGCGGACGCTCGCCCAATTCGACCGGGCGAATCGTCAACGAGGGATTGGTGTCGGCCAGTGGGTCAATCGGCGGTTCCGTGATGCCATGAGGATTGCTCATGCGTCTTACTCCACAAACATATTTCAACGCCCCCCACCTGGCGCACAAGCATACAGGCGTTTTCGGCACATGACAAGCGGTCAGTTTTCCAAGCCTGTATTCAAAAATTACGTGTCACGTGTGTTATGCTCTAATCAGTGTAGAGTACACAGGTGTAACCTGACAGTGAAAACCCAATCCCGAAAACCGCTGACCATCCTGCTATTTGTGCTAATCACTCTCCTCCTCACCGTTCTACCCCTGAACGCTCAGGATGCTTCCCCCGAATTTCGTTTCGTCGTGCCCACAACAGCAGATTATGCTGAACAGATTGAGACCATCATCGCTCGCGCGCTTCCCACTTTCACCCCTGAGAATCCGGGCGAAGTCCTGGTACTAGATGCTCTGGTCGATGAGATGTTTTGGCGATACATCAACGACGGCGAGATGAGCTATACGCATTTGCTTGCCGTGACTCGCGCATTCTCATCGGTCACATTTGGCGCGCGTTACGACAACCATCATAGGCTTTTGCCTGCACTGTTTGAACGCTGGCTTGCAGAGAACCATATCGACTTATCCGCTTCCATCTTTTTGACATTCGATGGATTCACTTTGGACGTTCAGAAACTAGGCGATACTGATGCCTTTGTGTTGTATGTACGCGAAACCCCTTTTTTTGAAATGTCAGTGTCTGAGGACGCCATCGGGTCGATAAATGGCGAGCGTTACATCGCGATCGAAATCGCACCGGGCAAGTATCGGGTACCCGATTTGCCTTTCTGGGCGTCTGATGAAGATAGTCAGGCAGGAGACTTTAATACGGATGGTCAACTCGATGTTGGCTACGAGTTTCGTTTACCTCTGAACAACGACGATACTGCATGGGTTTATTACGTCGGAACATGGAACGGTGACAATTTTGAATTCGTCTTCGGTGTGCATGGGTATATGCGTCCCCAGGAATTCGACCCCGCCATGTCTTGGAAATTCCTCAACCTGGATGGCGATGCTGAGGTGGAGCTAATCCAAACACAGCGTTATTACGACAGTCTGAGCTGCAACTTCATCCGCATGAAATTCTATGACTGGCAGCAGGGTGGTGGGCTGTCGCTGGAAAACGAAGAAGACTCATTTCCCAATAGTTTCGCCTGCCTGCTGCGCCAGGGGGAACAGAATGCCTGGGACGGGCATTATGACCTCGCGATAGGCTACTATGAGCGAGCGCTTACGCTGTCGGAAGAGGCAGGGGATGACCTGCCTTACCTTCAAATGCGTTTGGGGCTGGCCTATTTGATCGAAGGGAGAGATCAGGAAGCACAGTCTATATTCACGAATCTGGCTGATCTTGAAAACGAAGAACGCTATAACTGGCCGCAGGATATACGTGCTGCCTATGCGCGCAATCCTGATTTCTTGGCGGTCTGCCAGGCAGCCTATAGTCAATCTAGGGCGATCCGTGTGCCAGAACGGATTGAGGGAACCATTGCCGATTATACGGGCGCAGTTTCTGATCTCCGTTCTTACTCACTTTGGCCTCGTTTTGAATACATCTCCTGTGACTTCAATACGCTGCTGAACAAAACGCTTGAACAAATGACATTTACGACGGAAGAAACACCCGTCGCGCAACTTGAGGCACTTGGTTTAGTCCTCAGTGAGCCTGTTACGGTGGATTTTGATGGCGATGGTAAAGACGAATGGCTGGTGTGGGTCGAATCACCCGACATTGACCCTCTTTTGTTCGTCCCTAATCAAGAGGCGTCCTATGCCGTTTCAAGCGTAACTTTCGCCGGGGGTAGAAAACTCAATTATGCATATCCAGGATTGCGGCTTCCGGCTGATGAAAACCGTTATTGGGTCACAATCTTGCCCGATGGCAAACCTGGGCTGGTCAATGTTGAATACAACAGATATACCACCGAAGCTTATCTCTGTGCTCAGCAATGTGAATCTGATCCCAACAACGAATGTGAAACCTCAATGACTACTGAGGCTGCGGATATTGGCATTTGGCGAATGAAGGACGGTCAGATGTCGATCATCTTCCACGCGCCGAGCTGCGAAAATGTCGCCTTAGCGGATTTGTTTCCAAATGGAGAGGGAACACACGAACTCATGGCTGCACAAGTCATTGATACTGGCAGTATAGAATATGAGATACGTCCAGCGACCTACCGGTGGGACGAGAGCCAGGGCACTTTCACGGTCTACCCTCAGCCAACGCCGACCCCAACCCCAACGGTTACTCCGACCCCAACGGCCTCACCCACCGGGCAGCCCACTCCTGAACAATCTGTTGATGTAAATTCTCTGCCGACTTATAGCGATATAGGGCTTGCTTTTAGCGACGGCGACTTCATAAAGGTGCTGGAAATGCTGAATACAGCGCTCAACGATACATCCAGTTACTATGATTCGGCACTGCTGCCAGGCTTTCACTACTATCGCGCTTTGACACTGGAGATCCTTGACCGTCCTGACGAGGCACTGTTGGACTACATAGCAGTCTATCGAGACTATCCAGATACGGCCTGGGCGCTTATGGCACGTTTGCACCTCAGCGAGTGATAATTATCGCAGGTCTCTGGAATACAATAGGGGCACACGATTGATGTGCCCCTGCCTATTCATCCCCATGAAGCAGTATTGCCCAGGGGATGAGATGGATTGTGCCTACGATTCACCCGCACCGTTGCTGGGAACCTTCATCTTCTGAATCTCGCTGCGCAGCATCACGCCCAGCAGGGCATCGACCATGCTGCCGCCGCCCGCGCCCTGGCCGCCCACCATGATATCCGGGATGATGCGCACCTGCTGGTCGCCGACGATCTGCATGAGCTGCACGGCGGTGAAGCCCTGCTCGCCCATCGCCGCCGCGCCTGCCTGGTACGCGCTGGCCTGCGCCTCGCCTTTCGCACGGATGGCGTCCGCTTCACCCTGCGCCTTCAGGCGTGTGGACTCCGCTTCACCTTCCGCCTGCTTGATCTGCGCGCGCGCCTGGAGTTCAGCGATGCTCACGCCCTGCTCGGACTTGACCATCTCCTGCTGAATGTCGGCCAGCGCGGTGGCACGCACCAACTGCTGGCGCTGCGTCTGCGCCTCCTGCTGCACCTGATAGGTTTTGTTCTGTTCCTCAGCGATCTTACGGTCGGTGAGGGTCTGCATCAGCGCAACAGGCGGCGTGATCTTACCGATCAGCGTGTCGATGGCTTCCACGTCATAGGCGCGGATGGCCTTGCCGACATGGATAGTCGCTTCCTGC
>JAEUQX010000626.1 GCA_016788625.1 Anaerolineae bacterium | reverse complement strand
TCAGGGGGTGTAGGATGGCAGACACGTTGAACGATGCACAGCGAGCGCGGCTGGACGAGTATGTGAGCACACTTTATGTCGAAGAAGATGAGGCGCTGCGCTGGATTCAGGACGAAGCGGCGCGACAGCAGTTCCCGGCGATCAGCGTGCGCCCCTTCGAGGGACGGCTGCTGCAATTCCTGGTATCGCTGAGCGGAGCGCGACAGGTGGTCGAGATCGGCACGCTGGCGGGTTACAGCGGCGTGTGGCTGGCGAGGGCACTGCCGAACGACGGCAAGCTCTACACGCTGGAGAAGAGCAGCAAACACGCGGCGCTGGCGCGGCAGAGCTTCCAGCGCGCCGGGGTCGGTGAACGAGTCGAACTGCTGGAAGGCAGCGCACAGGACTCGCTGGCAAAGTTGTCTAAGCGCGGGCCATTCGACCTGGTATTCATCGACGCCGACAAAGGCAGCTACCCGGCCTACCTGGAATGGGCGGCAGGCAACCTGCGCGCTGGCGGGTTGGTGGCGGCACACAACGCCTTCCGCAGCGGGCAGGTGCTCGACCCGCAGGGTGACGACGACCGCATCATGGACGAGTTCAACCGCGCATTGGCGGGGCATCCACACTTTGATGGGATGATCCTGGCGATTGGCGACGGCATGGCGGTGGGCGTCAAGCGGGCGTGAGCAGGAATTTCACCACAGAGCAAGACGAGAGGATTGGGTGATGACAGGCGCAGGACTGCTGGCGATTGACGTTGGCAATACGAACATACACTTTGGGCTGTGGAACGGCTCATCGTGGCAGCTCTCGTGGCGCGCGCGCACCATCGTGGACAAAATGCCGGATGAGTACGCCGTACTGCTGCGCAACTTCCTGAGCAGCGCGGGGCTGACCTATGAGGCGGTCAGTGGGGTGATCATCGGCAGCGTGGTGCCGCCGCTGACGCTGGCGATGGTCGAGATGGCGCTGCGCTATATCAAGACCGAGCCACTGGTGGTGACGCACCAGATCAACACGGGCGTGAAGATCGACATCGAACAGCCGCAGCAGGCCGGGGCAGACCGCATCATCAACGCGGCGGCGGTGGTGGCGCTCTACGGCGGGCCAGCGATTGTGATCGACTTCGGCACGGCGACGACCTTCGACATCGTCTCGCGCGATGGAGCTTATCGCGGCGGCGCGATCTCGCCGGGCATCGCCGTCGCGCACGACGCGCTGGTCAGCCGGGCGGCGCGGCTGCACAAGGTTGACCTGGTGCCGCCGCCAAGCGCGATTGGCTCAAACACCATTCACGCGATGCAGTCGGGCATCTTCTGGGGCTATGTGTCGCTGGTCGAAGGGCTGGTGGTGCGGCTGAAGGCAGCGATGAACGAGCCGGACGCCAAGGTGATCGCCACCGGAGGGCTTTCGGCGTTGTTCCAGCAGCACACAACCGTCATCGACACAATTGCGCCAGAACTGACGCTGGACGGGCTGCGCATCATCTACGGGCTGAACCGCTGAGCGCACCAGCCGCAGCGAACGCGCAAGATTTTGGAAGCGCTGTGCCACGATGCCCGCTATGCTGAGACCTGCTTATCCCTATCAGCAGAGCCGCAGGCACTATGGCAGCGCAGTCCCACAATCCCTACGTTCGTATTTTCGGCCTCGCCGGATTCAGGCGCTTCTGGCTAGGATTCACGTTCTCGGCAGTGGGCGATGTCATCTCACGCGTCGCCCTGACGTGGTTCGTGTTTGAACTCACCCAGTCTCCAGAGGCCTTGGGGCTGCTCTC
>JAEUQX010000578.1 GCA_016788625.1 Anaerolineae bacterium | reverse complement strand
TTCGAGCAGCGCGATATACGTCTTTTCGACCGTGCGCGCCTGGAACTGCGCCATCAGCTTGCGCCGGGCGACATCGCGGCGGGCGATCACGATCAGACCGCTGGTGTCCTTATCGAGCCGATGTACGATGCCCGCGCGTTTCTCGTCTACATTCATTCTGGCGATCTCCGGCCAGCGTGCCAGGATGGCGCTGACCAGTGTTCCCTGTTCATTGCCCACGCCCGGATGAACGGTCATGCCAGCGGGCTTGTCGATCACGGCCAGGTCTTTGTCTTCGTACAGCACGACCAGCGGGATCGCCTCCGGTTTGACCCCTTCTGGAGCTTCGCGCAGTGGAATTGTGACCTGCACCTGTTCGCCACCCCTGAGCTTAATCCCTGGTTTGACTCGCTCGCCGTTGACGGTGACGAGGCCGTCTTTAATTAACGCCTGAATCTGCGCGCGTGACAGGCGCTCGCCGACATGGGCGACGACCAGTTTGTCCAGGCGCTCTTTGGGCGTATCGACGGTGAATTCAACGATTTGTTCGCTCATCAGGTGGCTCGCTGTTCTTGAGTGGGAGTGTTCATCATATCACGCGCGGCGAGCGATGAGAACGGTTAGCCCCGCCGCAGCCACTCCAACGCGGCGTCGCGACTGCTGAACGTGCCGATCGCGAAGTTCAATCTACCTAGCGAGGCGAAGAAGATACGCGCGTAATACGGCGCGGTGCGGCTGGAGAACAGACAGGCGAAGCGTCCCTGCCGCATTCGGTACTGGCTGAACAGCGCCTTGGTCGTCTGCCGGGCATATGCCGTGAAGCTGACTTGTTTGGCCGACACATCCAGCAGCACAGCGAAAGGTTGATCGCTCTCGAACTGGCTGATCAAAGCTGCGCGCCAGGCATTCACCGCTTTATCCGACGACTCCGTGAAGCGGTGGATGGTGATGTGCCCTTGTTGTTCGACGACGAATCCCTCTGTCATCAAAATCCCCCGACACTACAATCGATCTGCATCGATTATAGGGCGGGGGAACGAAATGTGCCGTCCTATTTGTGGGTGCGCTGGTAGGCCGTTTTGACGTAGCTCAACAGGTGATCGGTCACATCGTCCGGCGCAGCGATTTCGATCATGTGTGAGACATTGGGCATTGCACCCAACCCCTTCGCTCTTTGCACGTAATCCCCGAATGGCTCGTCGCCCAGGTCGAGGCCGAAGCGAATCGCACTTTTCGTCAATGTCGCGCAGCCGAACACGCGCTTGCCTTCCAGCGAAAGATACGCTTTGGTCGGGATGAATTCGACATCGCTGTGCTGCGCGCGCACCCGTTCTTCCAGCCTGCGATAGGTGGGCAGCAGCGCGTCTTTCCCGGCGAACAGGTTGGCGAACAGCACCTCGTAGTCGAAGACCGGTTTGCCGTCATTGAGGAAAATACCGGACAAGAAGTTGGCCTGTGCGTGGTTAAGCTTGTGTTCTGCCTTCAGCCAGTTCAGGATGGCATTCGGTTTGCTCTGCCCGCTCTGGTCGATGATCGTCATCCATTCGCCCAGGTCATGCCCGGTCTTTTCGCGCGCGCTGGCGATGAATTCCTGTTCGAGTTTCTGTGAATCGCGTGCCATGTTGATACTCCTTGAGTTCAATCTCGTTCAATCATCTCCGATGTGCCACAGCAGCAGGGACTCGGAGAACGCTGGACTAACCAGCAGCCAGTAACCATCCGGACTCCAGTCGTAGCCAGCACCATCCTGCGCGGATGCAAAGGCCATCACCGTTGCAGATAGATCGTATTGCAGTGCGTCGCTCTCCTGCTCATAAACTCGCACGCCAGCAAACCACCCACTGTTGGCTACATACACGCCGATTGCATAGTGGCTGCGATCAGGATTCCATTTGGGAATGCCGCAGGTCATATCGCCGCAGTCGAAGGCTTGCAGATCACCAGTACCGAATTGCCAGTTCAGTATGCCTATCGTTGCGATGGTGATCTCTCTCTCTAAAGGTGACCAAAAGGCATTCATCATGGGCAGGAAGGGATCTCCGCCATTATCCCAGCGTGCCTCAGCCGCCATCGTTTCGGCATCGCGCACCACGATTTGCTGCACGCTCCAGTGCACGATGTGCTGACCATCGACGCTCAGCCGAACGCCTTCCGGTCCATCCTGGTGTACAGCGATACGTGAGCCATCGCGCAGAGACCAGCGCACAATCAGATTGTCATGATCATCAACCAACCAGATGTGGTCGAGGCTGGCATCCCAGGCCAACCGAGGGATATGAACGGCTACACCAGGCCCACCTAGTACAAGCTCGTTGAGCAGCCCTCCGCTTCGAACATCCCACAGATGTGCGCTGTGCTGCCGAGTTACCACCAACACCCGCTCACTGTCATCACTCCACTCAGCGAGAAATACCTGTCGTATCGTCTCAGCAAGGGGCACAACCCACTCCTGCACGGCTGCTTTTCCGCGCCATACGTCGACATGCAGCCGCTCCGTGCCGTCGTCATTCGTTATTAGGGACAGCGTGAGCAGGTGTTCGCCATCCGGACTCCACAGCGCTTTGATGATTCTGCCGCCCGTGTCAATTCTGTATTGTGCTGCTCCGGTCTCAGCATCCCACACCGAGAGCGCGCCCGAAACGCGATAGGCCATCACGAGCGTCTCCGCTGGATTCCATGCAGCGGCGGGCGAACCGTCGCCCTCTGGGTCAAATTCCAGCAGAACTTGTCCCAGCGTGGCAGAACTGGGATCGGTATCCCATACGCGAACAGTGTGGCGTGCCTGAGTCACTCGATCAGGGCAGTGTTCTTGCAGGGACTGCCCCTCAGGCGGACTTTCGGTTATCAGGCAGCGCCCGTCCCCCGCTGTGGTCAGCAGGCGTGTGCCGTCTTTGTTCCACTCTCCCCGCAGTGATACACCCGATTGGCTCAGGACGAGCGGTTCGGGTACGGTGGGTAAGCCATCTGCCCAAACTGTCGCAGGCAGGCTGAGCAAGAAGGCTGCTATCAGCCCTGGCAAACGTGCGCGCATAGAAACTTCCTCATGTTGTCGGTAAGTTATGGGCTATGCACGTATTACTTCTGCCCAGCTCATATGGTTTTGTCGTTCTTGCCTGCCACCTGACGCAGCAGATTGGTCTGCCCGACGTGATAGGTTTCGTGCCACAGCAGGAAGGCCAGTGTCTCGCCGATGCTCCATTCCGGCAGCCCCTTGATCACCTCTGGCGCACGGGTGTCCAGGGTGGTCTGCTCACAGCGTTTGAGCGCGCCGAGCAGACGTTCCTGAGTAATCGCTAGGTCGGCCATCATCTGTTCAAATGGGATTACGCCTGGCATGTCGGCGGTTATGGGTTCAGACTCGCGCTCATAGCGGTCGATCTGTTCCGCTGTCCAGACGGACGCCTCGCCCAGCGCTTGCAGCATCTTATCGCGGCTTTGCGTCACATGTCCGACGACCCAGTTCAGGCAGTTGCCCCGGAACGGTGGCTGCACCAGGCTGTCGGCGTGTGTCAGTCCCTCGACTTCGCGCTTCAGGACGCCGAAGTTGCGCTCGGCCGTGGTAATCAACGACTTCACATCGGTCATAGGTCATACCCTCCGAATAAAAATTCTATAGCTCAAATGTACGACTTAAAGCTGGCTTGAAGTCAAGAGGCTTGTTTGGCAGTTTGGGAAATGGGCAGTTCATCAAGCTCGACATGCAGCGCGGCGCATTGCAGACCTTCTTCCAGCAGGGCGCGGCGTTCCTGCGCGGCGTGGATGACTGCATCCAGTTCAGCGATTTTGTGCTGTGCGAGCGTTTGCCAGCGTTCGACCAGTGTGGCGGCGCTACTGCCGTAGAGCAGTTTGTGGATTTCTGGCAGGGTGAAATGGGCGTCTTTGGCGAGCTGGATGACGGCCAGCACTTGCAGCACGGCAGGGGAGTAACGCCGCTGACCGCTCACCCGGCGCGGCGCGGGCAGCAGACCGATGCTCTCGTAGTAGCGCAGCGTTGAGGTTTGCAGGTTAGCGAGTTCAGCCACCTCGCCAATGGTCAGATCATCGCTCATCGTTCGTATCTCCGCCGTCTCACAATTTCACGTCCAGCCGCACCCGCGCGACCAACACCAATCCTATTGTACCGATGATTGCTGAGATGGACGTTGCGATGGCCGCGCCGAACAACCCCAACGGCGGAATCAACAGCAGGTTCAGGATGATATTACTGAGCGTGATGAGCAGCATCAGCCCGCTTTGCCAGCCGGGCAGTTTGCCGATCAGGATGATGCCGTTGAACGGGCTGTACCCGGCGGTCAGAACATGTCCCGCAGCCAGCAGGATGAAGACCAGCCAGGATGTGGCCAGTCCGGTTTCATCGGAGATCAGCAGGAACACAACCGGATAGGCCAGCGACGCTGCTATGCCCAGTGCCAGCATCCCTGGCCAGAAGTAACGCCGCACACGCCGCGCAAAGGTCGTGATCTCTGCGCGATCGTCGTGGGCGAAATACTGCCCCAGGCGCGGATCGACATTGTAGCGCACGGCAATCGGGAACTGCGCGAAACCCTCCGCCAAAATTGCCGCGAAGCTGTACAGCCCGACCAGTGCGTCGCTGCTCACCAGCCCCAGCATGATCACGTCAATGCGTGTGTTCATCTCGGTCATCACGCCCGTCAGCACGCCGCGCAGCCCGAAGCTGAGATGCTGGCGTGTGTGCTGCCAGAACTGCTGCGGGCGGCGCAGCGGTAGAATCTGCCCACCGTAGATATAGCCGAGCAGGGCAATACACAGCACTCCTTCGGTCAGAGTCAATGTCAG
>JAEUQX010000566.1 GCA_016788625.1 Anaerolineae bacterium | reverse complement strand
GTCAAGCGCTATCTGGATGACGCGGACAGTCTTATTCGGGGGACAATCCTGATCCTTGACGGTCTGGATGAAATCTACGACGAAAAAGACCGATGCAAAATACGCAAGATTGTTGAAGACTTCGCCGTGCGTTACCCGGCGCCCCGTATCGTGGTAACCTGTCGAACAGCGGGATACCGGAAACAGGCACGCTGGCGTCTCTCGGAGCGCTTCAAGGTCGTCGAGCTGGCCCCCTACACCTGGGAACAGATCAAGCACTACGTCGATAACTGGTATGCGGTC
Organism: Anaerolineae bacterium; assembly: GCA_016788625.1. Taxonomy (GTDB): domain Bacteria; phylum Chloroflexota; class Anaerolineae; order Aggregatilineales; family Phototrophicaceae; genus CFX2. The sequence continues at coordinate 5,003 of JAEUQX010000566.1, read as the reverse complement.
GCGGCCGTCAATCGGCCATCCAGCCTGGGCAACCGCGAGAATGCGGCTGTTAATGCAGGCAAATATGCGGCTGACCTAAAAGCCAATCTGCACAGTAATCGCAATCTACTGTCACTGGCGCAGCAACCGCTGCTTCTCACGCTCATCGCATTGATACATGAAGAAAACCGCCACCTGCCTCACAATCGCGGCTCACTGTACGAGAAGACCGTCAATCTGCTGCATCGCTGGAACTCCCCACTGGCAGATGATATGATGGCATACAAGTTAGCCTCGCTCAACTACGAACGAGTACGGCAAGCGCTGCAGATTACAGCCTTTAACCTGCAAAGCGACCATACTCAATTCGCCGAGAATGCCTGCATCAGACGTGCCACTTTGCTTGAACAACTCCTGACAGAGAATGCAAATGCAGGCGGGTTGGGCGCTGCCATTGAGGATGTGCTGGAATATCTCGCGACACGAAACGGGATCCTTGTCTCCGATCAGGATGATACCTATCGTTTCCTGCACCTCAGCATACAGGAGTACCTGGCCGCCTGTGCGCTGATCGAACAGTACGATGAACTCAAAATGCCGCGCCCACCACGATCCGACATGGAAGAGTGGAACTTCCCCGACAACCTCTGTGCCTTATTGAACAACGACCCGTATCGCTGGCGTGAAGTCGCCATCTTCTGCGGCGCCATTCTAGGGGGAGATCGCGGCCAGGATCGTCTATGGGCCTATGTTGAAACCCTGCTACCTACCGAACTCAGCCATCCGGAGGAAGGTGATATCTATCGCATCTGTATTGCAGGTGAGGTCTGGGCGGGGAATCTGATGAAACCCCGCCGTCCATCGCATCACATGATCGGTGCGCATTTGGTTCGCGCGCTCCAAACAATCAAGTCAGATGAACGACTCGATGCCCCAGAGCGTATGCAGATCGCAGCAACGCTACGACTGCTAGCCGATATGGGAGCTTCCAAACCTATTTCTTCACAAGGGTGAGAAACATCTCCTGCAAGGTCTGAATGGAAGGAAGTGGCTTGTAGAGCAAGCGATGAGCATTTGTCCGTTTGATGTACTCAGCTTCCGTTGCAGGGGAAAGTCGATAGGCAGTCATTAGGACAATCGGAATGTCTCGCAGTTTCGCACAGCGCCGGATGCGTTCACCGACCTGGACACCATCCATATCCCCCGGTAGCCGAAGATCAATCAACGCAAACACGGGCAGATCGTCCGTGATTTCGCCCGAGTCAACCGCTTCCAGCCAAGCGTCAATATCCTCCCCGGTGGTGAAAGCAATTGAGGCAGCTCCAAGCAAATCATACATATGATTGAGAACCTCGTAGATATCGGGTTCATCCTCGACGATCACCCATCGCATTATTGGTTTACCTCTCCGCTGTCATTGTCTGAAAGATCGGGGGACAATCCCCGGAGTTGGCGATAAAAGCGAAGTGCCGTATAGCCAGCGCAGGCAACGATTTTGCCTGCCAGTGGCGTCGTAAATGCGGCAACCACCGCGCCCGCAATATCGGCGCCATAGTGATAAAGCGCAGAAGCCGCCTGAACCAGCAGATGCTCATTCGGTTTTTCAGAACCGACCAACTGCTCTGCGAGGTCAGCGGAGTTTCGTTTTGCAGCAGCAAGCAGGGCAGAGTCTGAACATTGCGCCTCAATCACCCGCTCCAGTTTCTCAAGTGACTGGCGCAGCTGCTGCAATTCTTCAGGCGTCGTCTCCACCCCACCCGCGATCATGATTGAACCGCGGCTGTCTGAACGGTGTGCCCCCCCCCACACCGCTGCATCCCTGCCAGCTATAACCACGTGTCCTGCAGACGTAATCTGCCCAATATCAATCTTCATTCCACCGTTTGGTAAATCATCTTGCATTTTGGTCATTGTTCCCTGCTTAAGTCATTTGCAGAAAGCGCATTCGGTCAATAGTTGTAAAAACACTTCTGCTGCTTTTAGACAGAATAACACGCTTTTTGATGCCATCAATCAAGACAATTATGATTCTTTCTGATCAATATATATTAAGGAAGCATTTCACAAGCAAGTATCCCACAGAAACTATCCTTGAAGATGCATCCTTCCATAAATAGTCGTGACAAATATCAGGATTCCTCACGCAACATTATAGAAGAATCGCGTTATACTTATTATGGAATCGTGCTGTAGATAACTATTTCCCAACACTTCCTAATTCTTGTCTTAGTGAGGCATGTACATACAAAGAGTCCCTTCCAATAAGGCCGTTACAATACAATTTTGAATACAATAGTGGCAATCATTTCGGAAAGCGAGTAGTCAAGATGACTCAGGATATCCAACACTCATCGGCAGAATTAGCCAAGCGACGCCTTCAGCAAATCACGCGGGGAAAAAGCATCCATCAGGTCGAGGCAATGAAGACACAGATCCCCGACGCGGATGGTATCACCCGCCTGCAGATTGTTGAAGCACTTGACCACGTTGGAACCGATGATGCGCTTGATGCGCTGGGTCAGATGCTGCCGGATCCTGAGCCGGAAGTACACCAGGCGATTGTCCAGATTTTCTTGCGCCCTCGGAAGTCCTCAGCCCAAGCGCTCTTCCGCCTCCTCACGAACCCTGAAACCCGATACCAGGAAGCAGCCCTCGAGATTATTGTGAGCAGCGGCGACGCGCGCTATGGGGCTTTTGTAGCCGGTTACCTCTACGCGCTGTTATCGAACGTGCTCCCAATGAACTCCGTTCTTGGGGAACAGGCAGTAGCTTTCCTGCGCCACATCAACACCAATGAAGCCATGGCCGCCATCGACGCATGGCGAGCGAAATTCCCCCTGTCCGTTCCCCAAGCCCAATCGCAACCAGAACACGATATTGCGACGCCAACGCACAACCGCGCAAAAGAGCTGGTCAATTACCATCAGGCGTTCCAGACGCTCATCAAACATATCCGCGCAGGCCGTTGGGGCGACCAGCAGAAAGCGTCTAAGGCACTGCATTCACTCGTTCGCCAACTGCCCGAGGACATTGTGGGTGATGCCATCCGAATGTTTACTGATGCCCTGGAAGACCGCAATCCGCTAGTGCGCTGGGCAAGCGTCGAAGCAATGGCGTGGCTCCACCACGTAGACACCATTCCAGCCCTCGGACGCTGCGTCGCGGATCCGAACTGGTCAATCCGGTTGGCAGCGATCCGTGCGCTCATCGAAATCGGTGATATTGGATCTGTGCGCTGGATAGAACCTGCGCTTAACGACGAGCACTCCAGCGTTCAGGAAGCCGCGCTGGAAGCAATTGGAAAACTTGGAAGCCGACGCCATGCTGAACAGATCGGCACTATTCTGAGTAACACAAAAGATCCCGTTGTGTGCGCAGCAGCAGCAGAGACGGCACGTAAGTTGGGACTCACGAATGTGGTACCAACGCTCGTGGGTCTGCTAGACGCAAGTCATGCGGGTCTGAAGTGGGCCGCCGCGCGAGCACTTAGTGAACTCGCGAGCGAAAACGATGTTGCCGCAATTGCAGCCTACCTGCACGATGACACACGGCCGGATTGGGAAGAACAGGATGCCGGTGAGTGGATCCGCGCGGCGCTAAAGCGGATCAACACCCCAGAAGCTAAAACTGCACTGCGACAGACACCAACTGCAAGAGTATGACAATACTATAAATCGGATTTTTGGGTCAACAAAGGTTCAGGAAGAATGCGTATCTTCGTAAGCTATGCCAGGGTAGACAGACCCTACTGCATTCAGATTGCCGAAGTCCTGGATTTCCACGAAGTCTGGTATGACCAGAAGCTGGCAGGCGGAAAACAATGGTGGAAGGAAATTCAACGCCGCATCGAATGGTGTGAGGGGTTGATCTACTTGATGTCAGCAGAATCACTGGCATCCGACTACTGCCACAAGGAATTCGAGAATGCTTTATCATTGGGAAAACACATCTTCCCAGTGTTGATCGACAAAGAAGCTCAGGTCCCCGATGATATAAGCGATTTACATTATGTAGATTTCCGCGAAGGATTGACGGTGGAAGCAGTGCGTGACCTCTTGCGCGCAATCTACACCACCGAACAGCTCGACTGGAACATGAAAGCATCCAGCGCCAATGACTCGAAACCCGAGTCGGAAACAAGCAACAAGAATGAGCAGAGCGACCTAACCAAAGCTGTACGTGCGATGGAAGTCGGGCAGTATGATGTGGCGATAGAACTCATTCAGACACTGAAAGAACGTCGCGAAAAGCCCATCTTCATCGACCTGGACAAAATGCTGAGCGAAGCCAGAGAAGCCTTGTCTAAGGAGCAGCTTCGTCGCAAGATGGAACAGGAATATCGCGATATCTGCTTACTGGTGCAATCCCCTGTCACACGCAATATCGGGTTGGACGCATTCAGAAAGTTTCGCGAAACCTACCCCGACTATGACCCAGACCAGATTGCGAACATCCTGCGGGAAAGTCCGCCCGCACTCACCCAGCGCAGCCGCCTCAACCAGATGTCAGCGCGCATCCCACTGCTCGAATGGTGCGAAGTTCCCGCCGGAGACGTCCGTATCGAGACAGCAGACAAAGCTGGATCTACGCACGTAGAGAGCTTCCTCATGGCAAGATACCCGGTCACCAATATGCAGTATCATTTGTTCCTGCAAGCACCGAACGGGTACCGTGACCCAATCTGGTGGGACTATTCGCCAGAAGCCCGGGCCTGGCGCGCTGGTGTGAACAAGATTCAGGCCTCAGCCTACAAAGGTGCCGACCGCCCGCGCGAGAATGTCAACTGGTACGACGCGCGTGCCTTCTGCAACTGGCTGGGTTCCATACTCAAGGCAAAGCTGACTCTCCCCCTGCTCCGGCAACGTCAGCGAGCCGTCATGGGTGATGATGATCGCGGCTATCCCTGGGGTGATGTTTTCGACAAACGCTTCTGCAATACACGCGAAAGCGACACCCGTATGACAACCGTCGTCAACCGTTACCCCGAAGGTGTTGGCCCATACGACATCTACGACCTGGCCGGA
>JAEUQX010000661.1 GCA_016788625.1 Anaerolineae bacterium | reverse complement strand
TGGGCATCGCGCTGTATCGCGCCGCGAACCCGGCAATTCCGCCAACTGCTTGACGAACCCCAAACCACTGCCTATAATCGAGAAAACGATTTCTCAATAGTCCCGTTCGCATTTTTGTTGAGATTTGTTACCTGCATTTATGCCCAAAGTGAAACTCCAGGACGTTGCCGATTACGCCCAGGTTTCGAAGGCAACTGTCTCGCGCGTTCTCAATAATCACCCGACCGTCGCCAGCAGCATTCGGGATCGGGTATTGAACGCTGTGCAAATCCTGGACTACTACCCGGATCGCCTCGCCCGGCGGCTGCGCAAGGGTACGCGCGATGTGATCGGCGTCGTCATTTCCGACATTCAGAACCCCTACTTTCAATCCGTCATTCGTGCTGTCGAAGACGCGGCCTACGCTCAGCAGATGCACATCGTGCTGTGCAATACCGACGAAGATACCGCACGGCTGAATACTTACCTGCGCCTGCTGCAAGAGGAGAACGTCGCCGGGTTGATCGTCAGCGTCACGGACGCCGAACACCTGGAACTGCTGCACGCCCTCCAGCAGAACGGCACACCGATCATCCTGATCGACCGCCTGATCGAAGGCGGCCCGATGGATGGTGTGCGCGTTGATAACGTCGATGGCGCGCGCCAGGCCGTGCAGCACCTGCTCAAGCTTGGCTGCCGGCGTATCGGCATCCTCTACCCTCCGGTGATCACCGGGCAGGAGCGCCTGCAGGGCTATCAGGCCGCGCTCCGCGACGCGGGCATCACGCCGGACGAGCGGCTGATGCGTGTAGGTGGCTACAGGGTGGAAAGCGCCTATCACGCCACCTGTGAACTGCTCGACGACGTGCCGGATGCGATCTTCGCGGCCAACAGCATGATCTCGCTGGGCGCGCTGCGGGCGCTGCGCGTGCGCGGGCTGCGCATACCGCATGAGGTGGCGCTGGTCGGTTTCGACGACATGCCCTGGGCGCAGGACTTATACGTACCGTTGACAGCGGTCGCACAACCTACCTACGAGATCGGCCAGGAGGCGGTGCGCCTGCTGCTGCGCCGCATCAGCGACCCGAATGCCGACTTCCGCACCGTGACGCTGCGGACACACCTGGTTGTGCGTGAATCATGCGGCATATTCCTGCAGGAATCCGCGTCGACCTGACGCGCATCCTGTTCGTGTTGTTCATCCGTTTACTCAGGAGGCGAACTATCGAAGCAACTCAACACGTTACCCGGCTGAACAGTCTCATTCTTTCTGGATTACGGAGGAGAACTAGATGAAGACATCTGCCAAAATTGTCGTGCTGGTCACGCTGCTGCTGATGCTGACCAGCGTCGCAAACGTCGTTGTTGCACAAGAAACGTTTATGGGCAAGACCGCTGCCGAAATCTTCCCCATTCCCGATGTCGCCGCCAACGAACAGGAACAGCAGTTGGCCTTCCAGGCGCTGCTGGCGGCGAACCTGCCAGACGGCACGGCGCTGGGCGCGGGCAAGACGATGACCTTCGGCGTTCTGGGGCAGGGCGTGCGCGGTGGTATCTCCGGCACGATCTACTTCTGGCGCAACGCTTTTGAAGCGGCGACCGGCGCTGAAATGGAAATCGTGGAAGTGCCCTACAACGAACTGGGCACGACGATCCCCGCCGACTTCCTCACGCAGCAGTACACCTACGACGCCTTCATCGGCGCGGCCTGGCAGTACGGCGACTGGGTGAGCAATGGCTGGATCCAGCCGATTGACCAGTGGATTGGCGATGCGCGCTTCCCGGCGTGGTCACCGGAAGACACCGCCCCCGCGTTCCGCGCGCTGCTCCAGTGGGGCGGCCAGACCTACGGCACGCAGATGGACGGCGATGCCCAGTTGTTCTACTATCGCAATGACATCCTGAACAACCCGGATTGGCAGGCGGCCTTTGAAGCGGAAATGGGCTACCCGATGCCCAACCCGCCGACCACCTGGCAGCAGCTCCTGGCCGTGACCTCGTTCTTCAACGGCAAGGACTGGAACGGCGACGGCGACCCGGATGACGGCATCAGCCTGCATCTCGCTCCGGGCGGCCAGGGTCACTTCCACTACGCGACGCTGGCGGCCTCGTTCGCCGTCACGCCCGCCGAAGGCGATGACCCCCGCGCGGTCACCAAGTACGACAACGTCTTCTGGTTCGACCCGGATGACATGACCCCGCTGATCAACCAGCCCGGCCACGTGCGCGCGCTCGAGTTCCTCCAGGAACTGGCCGCGACGGGACAGGAAGCGCAGTTCGGTTGGCAGCTCGGTGAAGCCTGGGACAACTTCCTGGGCGGCAACGCTATCGCCACCTTCTCGTGGGGCGACGTAGGCTCGCTCTCGCAGGATGTCAGCCGTTCGAGCATCAAGGGCAACCTGGGCGCGGCTCCGATCCTGTGCTCGGAAGAATGGTACGACCGTGAGGCAGGCCAGTTCGTGACCAGCGCCGAAGCCCCGAACTGCGTCGGCAACACGACGGGCGGCTCGTGGCATCCCACCATGTCGGCCTTCACCGACGTGCCGGAACTGACCTACTACTTCATGGCGCTGCTGGCGAACCCGACGATCAACTTCTACAACGCGACGACGGGCTGGCAGGGTATCGACCCGTGCTGCACGTACCAACTGTATGAGCCGCGCGGCAGTGCGGTCTCGGAAGACTACACGGCAGTCGGCTTCGATGCGGGCGACATGGAACGCTACATCAACAGCTACGGCTCGAACGTGTATGACAAGCCGACCTATCTGACCTACCTGCGTATCCCCGGCACGCTGGAATACATCCAGGAGACGCTGGACATCCGTCTGTCTGAAGCGATGACGGGCCAGAGCAGCGCGCAGGAAGCGCTGGATGCGACGGCAGACGACTGGAACGGCATCACCGAGGACCTGGGCGTGGAAGATCAGTTGGCGATCTACCAGGCCGCTATCGGCTACTCACCATAGGAACGCACTGGCGCGATAGGCTCTAAACGATCGTTCGTGGGGTCTGTAGGGAAGGGATACATCCCGTCCCTACAATCGCGCCATTGTTTATGGTCATGATATGGAAGGGAGGGTCGCGTACCCTCCCTTCGCAACCTGCACTGTCGCATATTTATCCAGTAGATCGGTGGTGAAACTTCAAACCCGTGCGCCACCCTCAGTGTGTTGGATAGGTGTTTATGAGAAGACAACCCGCAAAGTATTTTTTCCTGATGCCCGGAGTCGTCTGGATTCTGTTGTTCACACTGTTCCCGCTGATCTATTCGTTGTATCTCAGCACCACCAACTTTCGCATGGGGCGCGAACCACGCTCCGTCGGATTGGACAACTACGCCGAAATCCTGGGGCTGGACGGCGAGGGTGGCGATGATAAGGCGCGCGATACAGCGGGATTCAGCGTATTCCTGAGCATCGGCAGCACGACGCTGACGCTGGTCTTCGGCACGTTCGTTGCCTGGGTCTTCAACCACGACATCCCCTTCCTGCGGCAGATGCGCGCGGTGCTAACCATGCCGCTCTTCGCAGCGCCCGTCGCGGTCGGCTTCCTGGGGGTGATCATCTTTAACGAAGTCAACGGCCCGATCAACAACATCCTGCAGGGCTTAGGGTTGGGGCGCGTGCAGTGGATTATCGATCCCTGGGGCGCACGATTCGCCGTGCTGATCACCGATGTCTGGCAGTGGACGCCGTTCGTCTTCATCGTCATCCTGGCCGCGATGCAGGGTATCCCGGACGACCTCTATGAGTCGGCACGGCTGGATACCAAATCGAACTGGAGTCTGTTCCGCTACATCACCTTCCCGCTGATCGCTCCGGCGCTGGGCACGGTCTTCCTGCTGCGGCTGGTCGAAACGATCAAAGTGCTCGATATTCCGACAACGCTGACGCGCGGCGGCCCCGGTCAGGTGACGCAGACCTATACCTTTTACATCTACGAGACCGGTCTGAAAGGCAGCTTCCAACTGGGCGATGCGTCGGCGCTTTCATATCTCGTCGTCATCGTAGCGATCATCATCTCCAGCATCTACTTCTGGCGTGTACGCGCCCGCTTTGAGTAAGCCGGAACAGGAGGCCATTATGTCCACCCTTACACAAGCCGCGCCGTCGGCCACCAACAGCGCCGTACAGAACCCACCGCACGCCAGGCGGCGAACCGGTCGGATTGTCATTGTCATGCTGGCGCTGCTTTGCACCTCCATCGCCGCCGCGCCATTTCTCTTCGCAGTGACCACCTCGTTCAAGCTGCGCATGAATTCGATGGACGGCACGGTCATTCCCTGGCTGCAATACGAACCGACGCTGGAAAGCTGGAATCAGGAGCTGGGGCTGGGGCGCGATACCACGCTCAAACATCTGAAGAACAGCGCGCTGATCTCGTTGGGCGCGTGCGCGCTGGCAACGACCCTGGGCACGCTGGCCGGGTATGGCCTGGCGCGTTTCAAGTACGGGATCGGCAACAAGAACCTGGTGTCGTGGTTCCTTTCACAGCGCTTCCTGCCGCCGATTGCGACGGTGATCCCCTTCGTGCTGTTCTTCCGTGACCTGGGCATGATCGACACACTGCACGGCATGATCATCGTCAACACGACGTTCACCCTGCCTTTCGCCGTGCTGATCATGCGCGATTACTTCGCGGATTTCCCGGCGGAACTGCGCGAAGCGGCGCTGGTGGACGGCGCGAGCGAATTCACGACCTTCTGGCGTATCGCTCTGCCGCTGGCCGCGCCCGCGCTGGTAGCGGCGGCGATTATCTGCTTCGCTTTTGCCTGGAATGAGTACCTGTTCGCCAGCGTGCTGACCAACCGCGACTGGAAGCCCTATCCGATGATGGTCGCCGGGACGGACTCGGTGCGCGGCATCGACTTCGGTTTCGTCTCGACGCGCCTGCTGATCGCGGTGACGCTGCCCGTCGTGCTCTCGTTGTTCGTGCAGCGCTTCATCGTGCGCGGTCTGACGTTCGGTGCGGTGAAGGGGTAGAACAGTATCTATCCAGAAAGCTCGCCCCCAGCCCCTCTCCGCAGGGAGAGGGGAGCAAAACACAGGGTGCGTATGGCAAGAGCAGCGCTTTACGGATAGGTTCTTTGTTGGCACAGGGGTGATCGCGCCGTCACCCCTGATGATGTCATACCTGCTGGTTGCGGCTAAGCTCAGCCGCTCACCGAAAATTCGTCGTAGTCATTCGTCGCCATGCCCCACTCGGCGCTGACGAAGGCGACGCGCGCGGCGGGCGGCCCCTGATGCAGCCACTCCAGCAGCTTTTCCAGCGCCTCGCGTTCCCCCTCAGCCGTGACTTCAACGCTGCCATCGTAGAGGTTGTGCACCTCACCGACGAGTCCCAGCCTGCGCGCCACATCATAGGTGGATTGGCGGAAGGAAACGCCCTGCACCCGACCACGCACGATGGCGTGGAGTTGCTCGGTCATCGTACACCTGCCTCGGATAGATATGGCGCGAGCATCGGCAGCACGCGGGCGAGAATTTCATCAGCAGCGGTGTTGGCGTCCAGGCGGCGCTCGCTGCGCGTCCATTGCAGCACCGTACCGAAGATCGCCCAACTAACGGCCATCGCCGTGACTTCGGGTTTCTTCTCCACCCGCGCGGTGCTGGTGAGCCAGATCAGCACACGGTCGTAAAACTGCGTTTGCAGGCTGATGAAGATCGCGCTTTGCTCCTCCATGTTCTGCGCCTTGCCCGGAACACAGTGCCCGACAAAGGCTGACAGGAATTCATAGGCCACCAGAATCAGCAGGCGCACATTCTCCGGCGAAAAGGTTACCCAGTGGGCAGAACGGCGGTTGAGCGCGTCGCGGAACTGCTCCTGGATGCTGTAGCTGAGCAGCGCATATTTGTCCTCGAAATGTGCGTAGAACGTCGCGCGATTCACCTCGGCGCGCACAGCAATATCCTGAACAGAGATGTCGTTCCACTCTTTTTCGGCCAGCAGGGCGTTGAGGGACTGCTGCAGCAGCTTGCGCGTGCGGCGCACACGCGGATCGTCGGGCGACTTAATCGACATTTTGCACCTTTTGTTGGGAAACCGACAAAAACAGCTTTCTGTTGGTTGATTGAAGGCCGCAACCACTCTACCATTCTAAACAACATCCGACGATTAAACAACACTTGTCTGGGAGTTCACTCAAATGCACACGATACTCTGGATTGCACAGATCATTCTGGCGCTCATGTTCGGCATGGCTGGTGCGATGAAGGCAACGCAGCCGTATGACAAAGTCTCTGAGATGATGAACTGGGCGAAGCACGTTTCACCCACGCAGGTGCGCATCATCGGCGTGCTTGAACTGCTGGCTGCGGTGGGGTTGATCCTGCCCGCACTGACGGGCATCCTGCCCTGGCTGACGCCGCTGGCCGCTATAGGGCTGATTTTGACCATGATCGGGGCTGCCACGCTGCACTATCGCATTGGCGAAGGCAATGCGATCATCGTCAACATGGTACTGTTGGCTGTCGCGCTGTTCATCGCTTACGGGCGCTTTGTGGTCGCCCCGCTGTAGTCATTTGCCCTCACTGGTCGTGCGGGCTGGCGTCGCGGATGAGCAGCGTGTCAAAATCCGCCGTCGTGCCCGCCTCCACGCCCAGCGCCACGGTGCCGCCGTAGGCCAGCGCATTCTCCACCGCTACGATGAACTGCCCGTTGGCGAAGAAGGCCACCTGCTCGTTGAACGTGATCGCCTCGATCACCGTCCAGAGCGGCGTGGGCGCGGCGGGCTGTTTGGGCAGCGGCCCCTCGAAGTAGACTTCCTGGCGGTTTGAGTCGATATACCGCACGACCACATCCGTGCTGCCGTCGTCTCTACGCCACAGTTCCAGGCGGTAGCCGTTGATCTCCGCGCCGCTGATGCTGGGCGTTGAACGCACGCCGAGCCAGGCCATACCCGCGCCCTGCGGGAAGCGTACCTCGACGGTTGCCAGCACATCGGTTGAGTCGTTGAACGCGCGCGCATCCTGCCCCGCGCCGAAGATTTCAATGCCGATGTTGTCGCGGAACAGCCGGAAAACCGCCCGGCCATCGCCCGCCATACGCAGGAAACGCTGATGCTCTGCGGCGTTGGCATCGAAGACGTACTGACCCGGCGCGCTCGTGCCGCCCACCCACCACACATCGGTGCGGAAGGCATCGGCGAAATCCTCGGTCAGGTCGCTGCGCAGCTCGCGGAATGGGCGCGCGATGATCTGTTCCCGCAGGTCGATGGCAAAACGCGCCGACGAATTGCGGCTGGCCGCCGTCTCCATGATCAGGCAGTCGTCCAGGCGCAGGATGTCGTTGCGGCTGGTGGCAAAGCTGATGCCGCCCGCCGCTGGCGAACCGGGGATCGTCTCCTCAAAGCGGCTCACACCGTCGCGATAAATCTCCAGGCGGTCGCCCACGAAGGTGATGCTCAGGTCTTCCCAACGATTACGGTTATAGAAGTTACGCACGTTGAAGCTCTGCACCACGCTGCCCGCGCCGTCCAGATGCGAGATCGTCAGGTTGCCGCCTTCCAGCTCAAACAGCACGCTGCCGCCGGGGTTCTGCCGCAGCGTCATGCGATAGCCGCCCTGCTCGACCTGCACGCGGCAGGTCAGCGTCATGTCGCGAATGGGCAGGATATCCGGCGTGACGACCACATCTTCGCGCGCCATGCGCAGGAACTGGTTGCCGTTGCCCTCTGGCTGGATAGTCGCGGCAGTCGTGCTGGTCGTCGGCCACAGCGCTGGCAGCCCGGACGCCTGGAAATGCTCGCTGGCGGGTTCTGGGCGCTGCACGATGAAGTTGTCGAAACGCACGGCGCGCTGCTCGCTGTTGGTTTGCAGGATGATCGCCCCTGCGCCGAGCTGCGGCGTGATCAGGTCTTCGTTGGTGATCGCCAGACGGCGGTCGAGGTAGACGTAAATGCGGCTGCCCTGCACCCAGATCGTGATGTTGTGCCACGTGTTCTGTTCAACCGGGGCGTTCTCCGCGCGCAGCACCCGCTCGGTCTCACGGGTGAAGATGTCCGGCGTAGGGGCGTTGCGCTTCAGGCTGAGCAGGCCGGGGAAGATCTCCAGCACGTTATAGCCGCTGGTGCAGCCGCCCGCGTTGGCGCAGCGGAAGATCACGCGCGCGCCGCCCGACTGCGGGTCGAGCCGCACGCTGAAGCTGATCACCAGGTCCTGGGCAGCCGGATCGGTCCATTCAGCCGGCTCGCGCCCCAGGATGATCAGCGGCTTGTTCAGGCGCCCCTGGCCGATCAGGATGTTCTCGCCACCTTCGGTCACCACCTGCCAGATGGTCGGGTCGTAATCCCAGCCTGCTAACGGGTTGGGCGCCTCAAAGTCTCCGACGAAGGGTAAGCGTCCGAGCGGCGGAGGCGCGGGCGTCACGGCTTCCGGCGTCGGCATCAGCGTGGCCGTCGGAATGACTGCCTGGGCGACGGCCGTCTGCGTGGCCGCCAGAGCCGCCAGTGTCATCTGTTCAGCGAAGCCAACGGCCGTCTGTGTGGCCGCCAAGGCTGCTTGCTCAGTCTGGACGACGGCTGTCTGCGTGATCGCCTGGGCTTCCAGCGTCGCGCGGTCGGCGGCCTGCGTCTCCGCCTGGGCGGTCAGCGCGGCCTGAAACTGCGCTTCGGCAGTGCTCGTCGCGGCGGCGTTGGTCGATTGTGCCACAGCGAGCGCCGTGCCCGTTGTGTTGACGGTCGCACTCGGCGTCAGCGTGAGCGTTGGCGTACTGGTCGACGTCGGTGTCGCGCTCGGCGTATCCGTCGCGGTGGGAGTCGCTGTGCTGGTTGGCGTATCCGTCGCTGTGCTGGTGGCCGTCGGGGTATCCGTTTTCGTCGGCGTCGCTGTCGGCGTGGGCGTCGCGGTGTTCGTCGGCGTGGGCGATGGCGTTGCCGTATGAGTCGGCGTATCGCTGGGCGCGAGCGCGACAGGCACGACCAGCAAATTGCCGAGTGTATCGACCGAGGCCGCGGAAGCCGCTAACCATCCAACCGAGCCATCCGGCAGCATGACTTGCAGCCAACCGCCGTCCTCGCTGATGCCGACGATATCCAGCGCCGTGCCCGCCACCACATCCGCGATCTTGGGATACTGCGAGCCGGGGCCGAGCCGCGCGATGATGCTGCGCAGCGCCTGCGCCAGCGGGGTCGCGGGTGTGGGCGTATCGGTCGCGGTCGCGCTTGGTGTGATGCTCGGCGTCGGAGTGTCGCTTGGCGCGGCTGTATCCGACGGTGTAAGGCTGGGGTCGCGCGTCTCGGTCGGCGCATCCAGCACAATCGGGCCGCTCTCGGTGACGCGCGGCGTGTTGGTGTTTTGCGGTGTGTCACTGGCAGCCTGGGCGACGGCGGTTGTGGGTGGCGCAGTCGGTGTCACCGTCGCAGCGCCTCCGCCAGATTGTGACAGCATGAGCAGCACGCCGCCAATCAGCACAACAGCGGCCACGCCGATCAGCAGCGGCATAGGCAGCTTGCGCGGCGCGGGTGACTGTGGCTGCGTTACGACCGGTTGACCCGTTGGCGTGCGCGTCGTCGGCAGGTCGGGCATCGCGCCAGTCGTACCTGCCTTGGCGGCGGGCAGCCCCGCGCGGCTGGCGGCGAAGTTCGCCATCGTCGCTTCGATTTGATCGCGGTTGGCCTCGCGGCGGGCGGAGGCGACCTCGACGGTATGCTGCGCCGCGTTGCGCAGGCCGACGGGCGTGTTGATGAACGTGGTTTGCAGCGTCTGTGCCAGTGCGCCGACGAAATCCGCAGCCGAATTAAAGCGCTCTTCCGCTTTCTTGGCGAGCGCGGTCGTCATCACAGCATCGAGCGCGGCGGGCAGGTCAGAAGCATAGGTCGAGATTTTCGGGATCGGGTCGTTGAGATGCTTGAGGACGGTCGCCAGCGGTGTTTCGGCGCTGTAGGGCATCACGCCCGTCAGCATCTGGAAGGTCATCACGGCCAGTGAGTATAGGTCGCTGCGGTGGTCGAGCGCCTCCGCGCCCATACCCTGCTCTGGCGACATATAGCCCGGCGTGCCGACCGTGAAACCAGTCTGCGTCAGCCCCTGCCCGGAGTCCGCGATGCGCGCGATGCCGAAATCGGTCAGGAAGGCATTGCCATCCTGGTCAATCATGATGTTGCTCGGCTTGATGTCGCGGTGAATGATGCCGCGACGGTGCGCATAATCCAGCGCGGCGGCCACCTGCCGCAGCAGGAAGACGGCCTCATTGGTTTCCAGCCGCCCCCGGTCGAGCGCGTCCTTGAGCGTGCCGCCCTCCAGGTAACGCATGACGATGTAGGGCGGGTCGTGCAGCCCGTCATAGTCGTAGATCGGCAGCAGGTGCGGGTGCTCCAGCCGCGTGACCAGCTTGGCTTCGCGCTGGAACCGTTCCAGGTTGGCCTTATCAGCCGCGATGGAACGGTGGATGACCTTGACGGCAACATAGCGATCTACGTTCGGCTGGTAGGCGCGATAAACCGTCGCCATGCCACCTTTGCCGACTTCTTCGATGAGTTCGTACTGGCCGAGCCGCGTTCCAATCATGCTGACGACCCAGTTTGGGGAGGAAAGTACAATCTACGACATTTTAACACGCGATCTCTCGTCGCGCAGCACAATGATTCGCGAATTCTAACCCGTTGGCGTGCTGCCGCCGCTTTCTTCGAAAATTTCGGCATAAAAAGCCTGGTACGTGCCCGCCTTGAAGCGCCGCCCCAGTTCTCCTCCAGCCTCTTGCCCGGCAGGTGAACGCAGCGCCGCTTCCATCGTTTCGATGTTCTCGAAGTAAATCTCCAGGATGCGGTAATACGGCGGCTTACCCACCGGGCTGCCCAGGACGTTGACGACCTGGCGGCGCGTGATGTCCGGCATCCGTTCGACCAGCGCCAGCAGATCGTTATAGGCGTTCTCGAAGACGTAGGCGAATTCCGGTTTGCTGAAAGCGATGACGAATTTGATCATGGACACTCATCCAAATGAAAGTAGGGGCGCCATGCATTGCACCCCTACGGAAACGCATTATCCAGGATGAACATCACCGTTCACCCGAAGCTGAACGGTGGCTCTCATCGCAGCGTGAACGCGATATCCCTCACGATTTCTTGCCGCCGCCCATCAGAACACCCATCAACAGACCAACGCCGAACGCGATCACCAGCGCGCGCAGCGGGTTGCGCCGCACGACGCGCGCCGTCTCGCTGCCGAACTGCTCGACCGAATGGCTGTTGAGGTACTGCGCGGCCTTCTCCAGCCCCTTTGCCACATCATCCGCGCCCTTGAGCGTGCTGCTATCCGCCCCGCGTTCGCGCGCTTCCTTGCGGATCGTCTCGGCGGCGGCGTTCAGCTGCTTCACGGCTTCCTTGCGGACATCGTTGGCACGGCTGCGGAGTTCGCGGCCAATCTCGCGCAGTTCTTCAGAGACTTCCTGCGCCACATCCTGGACAGGCTCACCGGCCCCATTGCTATTTGACATAATGACATCCTCCTCATTCAAGCGGATGGACGAAACCTACAAACAGTGCATCAAACCTGATTGTAACACTTTTCGCAAACGTGGGGGTAGTCATCCGTCAGGCAAGCGTCGGTTGTCAGAGGCCAGCCGCGCCATTAGAATGAGTTCATCTTTTCCTTCTGGAAGACAGCAGGACGGTGAATGACGGTACTATCCGGAAGACTCCCGATCAACCGCCTGGGGCGGCGGCTGGCGCACGGGCTGCGGACGCTCTTCGCGCCTGGCGATGGCTTCGCGCTGATCGTCACGCTGGCGCTGCTGCTCACGCCGCTCTTTTCGCTCACGGCGGCTGGCTGGCCGCTGGCGCTGAATACCGTCATCCCGGTCGTGGTCATCAGCCTGGGGCTGGGCTTCCTGCTGGCGCGCAGCCACTATAACGAACTGTTCGCGCTGGTGATGGGCGGGCTGTACGGCCTGGGCGCGGTGCTGCTAGTGTCGGCCATCAATGAGCCGGGCGATTTGGCCGAAGGCGCGGTCAGCATGATCTCGCGGCTGGTGCTCTGGCTGAACGACGCCGCGACGGGCGGCATCAACCAGGATGATCTGATCTTCACCATGCTGGTCAGCGCGCTGTTCTGGTTCCTGGGCTATAACGCTGCCTGGCACATCTTCCGCGTGGATCGCGTCTGGCGCGTCATCCTGCCGCCGGGGCTGATCCTGATCAGCAACACGCTGTACTACACGGGCGCGGCCAACCTCGAATCATTTATTTTCCTGTTCGTCTTCCTGGCGCTGCTGCTGGTCGTGCGCTCCACGCTGGACGCGCGCGCCTGGGACTGGTACGTCAGCGGCATCCGTGTGCCGCGTTCGATTCAGAATCACTTCTTCCGCGTCGGCATCGTCCTCGGCCTGGCGGCGCTGCTCATCGCGGGCGCGCTGCCGTCCAGTGATATTCAGGAACGGCTGAACCGCTTCCGCGAGTTCCTGCAAGCCGAGCCGCTGACGCAGTTGAGCGAAGTATGGAACCGCCTGTTCTCGACAGTCGAGACGCAGGGGCCGACCACATCGGACTATTACGGCGGCGATTCGCTGCAATTGGGCGGTGCGATTCGCCTGGGCGAACAGACCGTGATGCTGGTGCAGGCACCGCAGGGGCGGCGCTACTACTGGCGCTCGCGCGTGCTGGATACCTACGCCAGCGGGCGCTGGACGCCGGGCGCGAACGTGCGCCTGACGGTGGAAACCTCGCCGCTGACCGTGCTGTACGAGCCGGAGAACCTCAACGCACGCGCGCCGGTGCAGCAGCAGTTCACGCTGGCGCTGAACGCCTCGCGGCTGGTATATGCCGCGCCGCAGCCGTATCAGGTTGACCTGCCGACGCGCTCCGACCTGCTCTATACGCCCAACCGCGAGACGATGAACATCTCGGTCATTCGCCCCCTGCGCGCGCTGCGCCAGGGCGACAGCTACACAGTGACCAGCCTGCTGACCGATGCCAGCGCCGCGCAGCTCCGCGCAGCGCCAGGGCTTTACCCGGACTGGATTAACCGCCTCTACCTGCAAGTTCCGCCGTCAGTCACCGACCGCGTGCGGCAGTTGGCGCAGGAGATCGTGACGGGCGCGAACGCCAGCACACCCTACGACCGCGCCAAAGCCATCGAAACCTGGCTGCGCAACAACATCACCTACAACGAGACCAT
>JAEUQX010000539.1 GCA_016788625.1 Anaerolineae bacterium | reverse complement strand
GGTTTCCGCGTCGATGATGTCCCACACGGCGTCGAGCAGATCGTCCGCCTGTTCCAGATGCGTCAGCGCTGGTTCATCCTGCGACTGCATCAGCGCCGCCGCCGTCTCCAACAGTTCCGCCGCCGCCTGCGCCACCAGCCCGGCCACATCCTGGTAATCGTGCGCCACGATCAGGTTCTCGATGATTTTCGCTGCTTCGCGTGTGCTCACCAACGCTTGTTGCAGTTGTTTCGTCGCTTCGGCAGAGGTGTTCATAGTGTGCCCTCGTTTTGGTCATGTTATCGCGCGTTGATTGTACCTGATGAGCCTTGACCCGGCGCGTGTATTCAACGCAGACTGATGTCCGTAATTGCCTGAATCCAGCGGAGACAAAATATGCTGCGACATTACACATTGTATCCAGCGGGCGACCATGCCTCGCCCAAAATGCTCGGCGAGGAGCCGTTGATACACGCGGGTTGCCTGATTCGTGATAGTCATATCGGGTCGTGGACGGAGATTGGCGCGGGCACAACGCTGGTCGAATCCACTTTCGATGACTACAGCTACACGGCGGGCGACGCGCAGATCATCTACACGACAGTGGGTAAGTTCTGTTCCATCGCTTCACACGTCCGCATCAACCCCGGCAATCACCCGATGTGGCGGGTCACCCAGCACCACATGACCTATCGCCGCAAGCAGTTTGGTTTTGGGGAAGATGACCGTGAGTTCTTTGAGTGGCGGCGCGAACATCACTGCACCATTGGTCATGATGTCTGGATTGGTCACGGGGCGGTCATCATGCCGGGCATTGATGTTGGTACTGGCGCGGTTGTTGGCGCGGGCGCAGTCGTGACGAAGCCCGTCGAAGCCTACATGATTGTCGGCGGTGTCCCGGCGAAGCCCATCCGCAGACGTTTCGATGAAGCGATCAGCGAGAAGCTGCTGAAGATCGCCTGGTGGGATTGGCCGCGCGATGTGCTCCAGGCGCGCTTTGATGACCTGCTCGATATGGAACGTTTCCTGGCGACGTATGGCTGATACATGCAAACAACCAGCCGGATTGTGCGTGTGCCCGGCTGGTTGTTTGTTGTTGGACTAGGATAGATACTTAGCTGTTGGCGAGCACTGAGAATTGCAGCGTCTGGTCGCCCGTCGTGATGGTCAGTTCATCGCCCACAATCTGGAAGCTGCTGATGGCTTGCAGGTTCGCGAAGTAAACCTGTTCCTGCTCGGTCAGGGCATCGTCCAGGCAGGCCATCATGGTACTGACCAGTGGGCCGAAGCTGATGCTGCCTTCTGCGACGGTGTAGCTGCCGCCGAACGAATTACAGCCGCCCGAACCACTCACCTCGCCGCCTTCGCCGAAGATCAGCGTGAGGCTGCTGCCCTCCGCCGTGCCCAGAAGCTGCCACTGCGTTCCCACCAGCGGGTCGCGCCCGGTCAGCTCGAAAGTCATCGATTGGTCTGCCGCCGTCCAGAGCGTGAGCTGCTCGCCCTGCATCTCATAGAAAGCCGTCGTTTGCAGCGTGCTGAGGAAGCTGCTTTCTTGCTCGGTGATACCTTCTCCCGCGCAGGCCATTTTTGTACTGACCAGCGGATCAAAGTTCAGCCCCGTGCCCGTCAGCAGCACATAGCCGCCGCTGTAGCTGTTGCAGCCGCCCGAACCGACCACCTGCTGGCCGTAGCGGAATTCGAGCGTGATCGTCGTATCCTGGATGACCGGCGTGCCGCCAATCGCGCTTAGCTGCCACTGCGTGCCCAGCAGCGGGTCATAAGTCACGAACTGAAGCTGCTTGCCGTTGTCATAGGTGATCGTCAGCGTATCGCCGTTGTGTTCGATCTGCGTCGCGGTTTGCAGCGCGGCGAGGTAGGCCGTTTCCTGATCCATGATGGCGTTGTCCAGGCAGGCCATCATCGTGCTGGCGATGTCGCTCAGGCTGAACGCGCCATCCGTGAGCGTATAGCTGCCGCCATAGAAGTTGCAGCCGCTGTTACCGCCTGCCTGTCCATTGGCATCGAGCGAGAGCGTAATGGTGGTAGCGATCTGGGCGGGTACACCGTCTATGCTGACAAGCCGCCACTGTACCCCGGTTAGGTCTTCGGACTGCGCGAAGGTGGCTGGCAGCCAGATGAGCAGCGCCAGACACAGCAGGGTGGTTAGGGTGAAACGTTGGAAAGTCATGTGTCCTCCTTGTATTGTTGCATTACGTCTTTCAAGACGCCTATCCACCACAATTGGTTCCCAATTTGGATTATCCGGATTTGCGAGTTGCTTGACAGCTTCGTCTGGGGCGTGGTACAACTAGTTGTATACAGTCTGTATACAGATTGTGCGTTTTTGTTTCGAAGAGATTTTTATGGTTACCAGCACAGAATTGCTCGAAAAGTATTTGCGGGAGCAAAAGGTCGACGAAACACAGGATACGCTGCGTTTGGGGGAGGTTGCTTACCTCCGGATGTATGACGCGCTGCGCAATCTTGATCTCGAACCCGGTACTCCGCTCCCAGAAACTCGCCTCTCGACCCTGCTTGGCATTAGCCGAACACCTGTCCGGGAGGCGCTGCAACAACTGGCAGCCGACGGTCTGATTCAATTCGTGAATGGGCGCGCAGTCACGGTCTCGCCGCGTTCTGCCCAGGAACTATTCGATGCGCTGCGTGTGCGCGAACTGCTCGAACCGGAAGTCGTGAGGCTGAACGCGACGACGCTCGCCAAAGAACAGCTTGACCGCTTGCAGCACCTGACGAAGGAGATGGAGCAGGCTGCTAACCAGGGCGACCGTCCCGCATGGTCGCGGGCGGACCGCGAGTGGCACGAGATTATGTGCAGCGCCTGTCCAAACCAGTTGCTAGGGCAGATGGTGCTGCAAGCGCGCAATCGCATGTACCACAAAGGTTCAGACGACTATGTTGTTGATCAGTACCTGATTGACGGCACACACGAACACCGTCTGATCGTCGAAGCGATTGCGGCGCATGATGGCGGAGAGGCAGAGAAGCTCATGCTCGATCATCTCACTCAGGCGCGCGAAAACATGTTCCGGCGACTAAACCGTCTGTAGAAGATTGTGCAAATTGTTCTAGCTGGAATCACGAAAAGATGTCACTATTGGCACAATATTTTTGGATGGACAACGGCATAATGAAGACTTTTCTTCTTTATTTAAGATCTACTGCTGTTGACCTGATCCCACTCCAGACCCGCCACCGCAACCTCGCGAGTCTGGTTTCCTGTTCTATTGCGCCGCAGATGACAATCACCCATGCTGTTTCCCTGGTGGCTGTTGCACAGCCGACCGGTTTATCTCTATGTGTTCATCGAGCAGGGGAAGGGAGGCCAGATACGGCGATACACAATCATCGTTGTCTTTACCGTACAGAACAAAATGTCCAATATGAAGAGGAGAATCTGCATGTTTAAGAAACTTATGGTGCTGGTCCTGGCGCTGGTCGTCGTTCTCTCGTTGGGAGTTGGCGCAGTTGGCGCTCAGGATATTACCGAACTGACCATCTGGTGGGCGCAGTGGTCTCCTGCTGACTTCCTGCAGCAGATTGGTAATGACTACGAAGCCGCTACGGGCATCAAGGTCACGGTTGTGCAGACCCCTTGGGGTGATTTCTACAATCGCGTCGGCACGGAATGGGCTGCCAAAGGCACGACCTTCGATATGGTGGTCGGCGACAGCCAGTGGGTTGGTCAGGCTGTGACGCAGGGTCACTACGTCAACATGACCGAATTCATGACCAGCAAGGGCATTGACCAGACCGTCACCCCGGCGACGCTGCAATACTACGGTGAGTATCCGGCAGGCTCGGGTCAGTACTATGCTTACCCGACCGAAGGTGACGCCAATGGTTGGGCGTACCGCAAGGACCTGTTCGAAGATGCCACCAACATGGCCGACTTCGAAGCCAAGTATGGCTATCCGCTGGCCGTCCCGCAGACTTGGGAACAACTGCGCGATATCGCCGAGTTCTTCACGCGTCCTGACCAGGGTCTGTACGGCGTCGCCGTTTACACCCAGGATGACTATGATGCCATCACCATGGGCTTCCAGAATGTGTTCTTCAGCTACGGCGGCAACTGGGCCGACGAAAACTGGAATACGCTCGGCGTGGTGAATTCGCCGGAAGCAGTGGCTGCGCTGGAAATGTACCGCGACCTGTACAGCTTCGCGCCTCCGGGCACGAACGATGCCTTCTTCCAGGAAATGAACGATGTCTACCTGAACGGCCAGGCGGCGATGATCATGAACTACTTCGCCTTCTTCCCCGTTCTCGCCAGTGATCAGAACCCCTACCAGGAATCGACGGGCTACTTCTCGATGCCCGCCGGCCCGGATGGTCAGCGCTTCGCGGCGTTGGGCGGCCAGGGCATCAGCATCAATAACTACGTTGATGACGCTCGTAAGCAGGCTTCGTTCGACTTCATCGAGTGGTTCGCGCAGGAAGACGTGCAGCGTCGCTGGGCGGAACTGGGTGGCTACACTTGCAATATCGCCGTCCTGGAATCGCCGGAATTCTTGGAAGTTGCTCCGTTCAATGCAGCGTTTGCTGAGACGATGACCTTCGTCAAGGACTTCTTCAATATTCCGGAATTCGGCCAACTGCTGGTACCGGCGCAGACCAACCTGGCGACCTTCGTGGTTGCGGGGCAGGGTACGGCGCAGGAAGCTATGGACAAGATGGCCGAAGAGATGGACGCCATTTTGGCAGAAGCGGGCTACGTCCAATAGGGCGGTTAGCGTTCCTTCTCATCAACTGAAGGTATGGGTGGGGCGGCGTTCTGTCGCCCCGCCTGGACACGAGAAAGTGACTTCGGGATACGACATGAGTACGCAGCAATCGAGTCATCCGTCTTCTACGTCGTCCAGACCTGCTCAGCGGCACTTGAGCGATGTTCGTATTGTGCAGTTGTTCATCTTGCCGACTGTGATCCTTTTGGTCTTAATGAATATTTTCCCGCTGATCTACAGCTTGTTCCTGAGTTTCACCAACTATTCGGTGATCTCTGATCAGGCGCCGCAGTGGGTGGGCATCCAGAACTACATCAATATTCTGAACGACGAACGTTACTGGAATAATTTTGCCATCACAGGCCGGTACGCACTGGTTTCGGTGCTGCTGCAAATGCTGATCGGCTTCGGCCTCGCGATGTTGTTGCGTACCAAATTCAAGGGCAGCGGTTTGCTGACCACGCTGATCCTGGTGCCGATGATGCTCTCGCCGATTGTCGTCGCTGTGTTCTGGAAGCTGATGTTCAACCCGTCGGTCGGTATCCTCAACTACCTGTTAGGCTTCACGGACATCAACACCTCGCCGGAATGGTTGGGGCGTCCCGATCTGGCGCTGTGGGCTATCGTCATCGTGGACGTGTGGATGTGGAGTCCGTTCGTGATGCTGCTGGCATTGGCGGGGCTGAGCGCGATACCGGAATATCTCTACGAAGCCGCCGCGATTGACCGGGCGACCCCCTGGTTCCAGTTCTGGCGCATCACGCTGCCACAGGTGATGCCGCTGCTGCTGATCGCGCTGCTGTTCCGTTCCATCGAAGCGTTCAAACAGTTCGATCTGGTGCAAGGCTTAACGGGCGGCGGGCCAGGTGACATCACCGAGACAGTCTCTATCCGGCTGTACAAACTGGCATTCCAGGGCGTCTATGACACCGGAACATCCAGCGCGCTGGCCTATGTGATCCTGGTGATCATCATCGCCGTCAGCAACCTGTATATCCGCCAGCTCAACCGCGCGAGAGGAGCATAACATGGTCAAAGATTATACCCCGCG
>JAEUQX010000503.1 GCA_016788625.1 Anaerolineae bacterium | reverse complement strand
CTGACCACCCTGGTGGCCTATGAGACGCCCACGACCGACAAAGCCGCTGTTGATAAGCTGGGCGCGTTCATGGAAGCGCAGTTCCGCGAACTGGGCGCGGCAGTAACGCGGCTGTCACAGGAGAAGGTTGGCGACTTCCTGCTGGCGAAGTGGAACGAAGGCGCACCCGGTAAACCAATCATGTTCCTGATTCATATCGACACGGTGTGGCCGCTGGGCACGCTGGCCGAACGCCCGACGCGCATCGACGACGAGGGGCGGCTGTTCGGCCCCGGCGCGATTGACATGAAGGGTGGCATCACGGTGGCGCTGTGGGCGCTGCGCGGGTTGGTCGAACGCGGCGAACTGCCAAATCGTCCTATCTGGGTGCTGATGACCAGCGACGAAGAGGTTGGCAGCGTGCACTCTGAACCGGTCATCCGCGAGGTCGCGGCGCACTGCGGCTTGGTGCTGGTGATGGAACCCGCCACGAAAGAAGAGGCGCTCAAGACCTGGCGCAAAGGCGTGGGGACATACACGGTTTCGGTCGAGGGGCGTCCCTCGCACGCGGGCAATGCGCCGGAACAGGGCATCAACGCCGTGATCGAACTGGCACAGCAGGCGCTGCGGCTGCACGCGCTCAACGATCTGAAGAACGGCACGTCGGTATCCGTGACGGTGTTTCACGGCGGCTCGGCCACCAACGTCATCCCGGCCAAGGCCAGCGCGGAAGTCGATGTCCGCACCCTGAACGCCCGCGCCTGGGACGAGATCAGCGCGCAGATCACCAACCTGACGCCGTTCATCCCCGGCGCAAAAGTGACGGTGACGCCGGGTCACGCGCGCGGCCCGATGGAACATAACGAACAGATGCAGCGCACCTTCGCGCAGTGCAAGGCGATTGGCGAGCGCTATGGGCTGACCGTGCGCGAGGACGGCAGCGGCGGCGGCAGTGACGGCAACTTCACCGCGCACATGGGCATCCCCACGCTCGACGGGCTGGGGCCGCAGGGCGACGGCCTGCACGCGCTGCACGAACACGTCGTTCTGGCGAGCCTGCCGCGCCGGGCGACACTGCTGGCAGCGATGCTCAAGGACTGGCAGTTCGCAGGCTGAGCAAGGACTGAGCAGTGAATGAACTGGTGCATGACTGGTGTTCTCCTGTAGCGTATAGGGAGTACCCAACTACGGAGGAGGCAGCAACATGTACGGCACTGTGGCGCGGATGGTCGTAAAGGAAAGTGAACTGCCGGGCATCGAGGAGAAGTTTCGACAGATTGGCGTGGGGACGGCGCGTGGTCAACTGGGGGTGTACGTCTACCAGATGGATCGCGACAGCCGTGAATTCTTCTTCGCCGTGATGTTCGAAAGCGAAGAGGCGTACCGCAGCAACGCCACCAGCCCGGAACAGGGACAGCGCTTCGCCCAGTTAGCCGCAATGCTCGAAGGCGAACCGGAATGGAATGACGGCCATATCATCTTCAGCCTAACCGCGTAGGAAACATCAGACTTCGATTAGGAAGCCCCGCAGCAGCGGGGTTTTTGTTTGCACGCGCGCATCTCTACCTTAAATCAGATTTAGGGTTATTTGAGGTCGGCATAACCACAGCAGGGAGCGACTGGTCTAGAGTGGAACAGGAATTGACCAATAGCACAGGAGCAAACGCATGGCAGCAATTCAATCACTTCGAAAGCAGGCCGTCACACCGGAACGGACGATCAGCAAGCGCAAGATCAACAAAACCCGCTTGAATGTCTATCTTGATCTGCTGCTGACCGGGATGTTCATCATCGAGATGGAGGAACATTTCACAGGGCTGGCCCTGCACGAACTGCTCGGCCTGACATTCGCGGTCGCCTTCGTGCTGCACATCATCCTGCACTGGGATTCGGTCGTGAGTGTTACCCGGACATTCTTCAGGAAGCTGCTGCACGAGTCGCGCCTGAACTACGTGCTCAACGCAGCGCTCTTCATCGACATGATGCTGGTGACCATTAGCGGCATCCTCATTTCGCGCACTTTAGGCTTGCAGCTTGCACTGAGCCAGGATGTTCAGCGAACCATGCAAACCATTCACATGGTCAGCGCTGAACTGGTGCTGATCATCGTCGCCCTGCATGTGGCGATGCACTGGAAGTGGATTCAGACCAACGCCGCGAAATACCTGTTTGGCTGGCTGCGAAAATCGTCAACAGCAAACCCGGTCGCCCCGGCGAGCCACTAACCCTATGAAAGCGGAATAGCAGTGCAGGAGATACATAACATGACAGCCCTCAAGAAAACCCGTCGCACCCGCCGAGCGTTCTATATCCTGGTCGCGGTCGTCATCATCAGCGGCCTGGCATTGTGGTCACACGGCGACCTGCGCAGCCCGGTTCAAAGCACGGCTATGCTCATCGGCCTGTCATCCAGTGACGCTGGCTTTGCGATGGCGGGCGAGCGCGGCGCACCACCCGACATGGCGGCGAGCAGTGAAACCAGCAGTTCGGTTGCAGCAGCGCCGGAGGCTGAAGCAGCGAATACAGCAACCACAGACACGACTGCCACAACAACAGCGATGACCACAGGCACGATGACCCTGGAAACGCTGACCGCCGAGCTGGCCGCCGCTGGGGTCGATGTTGAAACGCTGTCGACCACGATGGCCGCCGAAGGGAGGAGTCTCGAAAACCTACTGAGTGTCGTCAACAGCGGGCGCGTCACGGTTGCGGAGCTGGCTGCCCGTCTGAACGGCGAAAGCACCGAGAGCAGCCCGCAGCAACCGGCCGAAGGCAGCACATCGCTGCTGGACATCCGCTGGGAAGAAATCGGCAGTGTTGCCTATAACCTGTGGTTCATGCTGGCCGCTACCGTCACGGTGATCGTCGTCGCGCGCCCTGTCGGCTGGTTGGTCAACCGGGTCAAACGACCGCAAACGGCAGCCACCTGACCTATCCAAGTTTCTATCGTATATATCTATCCAATCTCAGGAGATCAAACCATGACCCCATCAAATCGTAAGCACTGGAAACGTAACGCCTTGACCGCTACTCTGCTCGTCGCGGCAGCAGGGGCCGGTTACTCCGGCATCCGCGCCTATGACGCCCAGCATGAACAGGAAACCGTTGACTCGGTCGTTGAGCAGGAAGGTGGCTTCCCCGGCGGACGCGGCGGCCGGGGTGGACGCGGCGGCGAAAATCATCACTTGCAGGGGATGGACACCAACCCGCCGGAGGTGGAACTCGCGCCCAGCCAATCTACAACCAGCGCGACTCAAGCCACCGAAAAAGTGGAGGGGGCGGAATACTACGACGGGCAGTACTATGGAGACGCCATTCAGGCAGGGCGCTGGGGCACCATGAAGGTGGTGGCCGTGATCGAAAACGGCGAACTGACGGACATCCTGATTGCCGACTATCCACGCAGCACCTACGAATCCGACATCATCACGCGCAATGCCCTGCCAACACTCATCAGTGAGGCCATTGAAGCGCAGAACTCGGAGGTTGATTTTGTTTCGCGGGCGACCGATAGCAGCCGCGCCTTCGTGCAATCGCTGGAATCGGCGCTGCTCGACGCGGCCATCGGGATGGATCTATGAAACAGACGCGGTGGTTAATGGGGATGCCCATCACCGTTGAGATCGTGGACGCCTCGGCAGCCGCCGGGGCGTTCGACGAGGTGTATGCGTACTTCAACTACGTTGATCAGACCTTCAGCCCGTTCAAAGAGACCAGCGAGGTTTCACGGGTTAACCGGGGCGAACTGGCGCTGAACGATGCCTGCGCGGATATGCAGCATATTCTCGAACTGGCCGAGCAGACCTGGAACGAGACCGACGGCTACTTTGATATCTGGCACGACGGCGTTTTCAACCCCTCCGGCATCGTCAAAGGCTGGGCGATTGACGAAGCGGCATCGCTGCTCTACATGAACGGCTTCCGTAATTTCTACGTGGACGCTGGAGGGGATGTGCAGGTGTACGGCAAAAACCGGCACGGCCAAGCGTGGGGCGTTGGCATCTGCAACCCCTTTAACCTGAGCCAGATCGTCAAAACGATTCGGCTGGATGATCGCGGCATCGCGACTTCCGGCAGCTACATGCGCGGCGCGCACATCTATAACCCGCTCGATAATGCGGACCGGCTGGATGAAATCGTCAGCGTCACGGTCATCGGCCCCGATGTGCTGGAAGCTGACCGCTTTGCGACAGCCGCATTCGCGATGGGGGCGCAGGGCATCTACTTCATCGAATCGCGGCCTGACCTCGAAGGCTACATGATCAACCGGGCCGGACAGGCGACGATGACGACGCACTTCCAGGATTATGTAGTTCCAGCGACGGACGATCAGGCCGCTGGACACGACCCACTTTGCCGCCGCGAATGATGATACCGGAGGGACACACGTACACGTAAGGTGTGCCCCTCCTGCCCCTGCACTATCCGCTCGGCGGAGGGACAACGCCAATCGTGAGCAGGATGTTGGCGTAGATGCGCTGCTCGCCTGTCGCAATCACCAGGCAGCAGTCCGGGTCGCGCGCCAGGTCATAGAAACTGAAACGGTCGGTCTTCTTCAGTTCCAGCCCCGGCAGCAGGCGGCGAAACTCCGCGAAGATCGCCGGCTCCGGGCCGCTGTCCGGCACCATCACATCAGCCGACTCCACCGGAATGGCTTTGGCGAGGACTTCCAGCACTTCCACCGCGTTGAGCTTGCCGTGCGTGAAGTTGAGGTACACCCGCTTGGCGGCGGGGTTGGCGCGCGTGTTGAACGGATAGTTGCCGTCGGCAATCAGAATCTTGCCGCCGTGCCCGGAACCGCCAAGCGCTTCCAGGATTTCGGGATGCAGCAGTTGTGTATAAAGCATATTGCACGTCCTGATGAATAAGAAGCAATCACATTGCAGGCGAAAATAAAGCGAGCAGTCGATAGACTTTAGTCAACAGCCCCGCACCGAGAGCCTGAGTCAAAGACTCAGGCGAGGGAAGCTGTTGACTAACAACTAAGGACTATTGACCTAGAGCGCCACCGTACCGCACAGATGCACGTGCACGCCCAACGCGTTGAGCAGCGCGGCCTTGGCGGCCAGCGCTTTGTCAGCGGCGGCAGCATCCGGCGCATAAGCTACATTCAGGTGATTGGCCTTGTGCCGCGCCATCATCTGATCACGGGTGACGCCGTGCAGTACCGCGTGCATGATCGGCCACTGCGGCGTGGTCGCCTGCCAGCGGCGTTCGGTTTCGGCCTGCGGCAGCGTGACCACTGTCGCGCGCCCGATGTCACAGTGCAGCGCATCCCCCATCACGTAGACACGGCTCCAGACGATCTCGCCGGGTTTGCTGATACCCTTGAGCGTGCCGCCGCCCAAGCGGAAGTACATCGGGGGCTGGCGTTCGCTGGATGCGCCCGCATAGCCGCCGATGAAGTGCGAGGCCGGGGCAGCACCGCTGATCAGGAACACCCA
>JAEUQX010000492.1 GCA_016788625.1 Anaerolineae bacterium | reverse complement strand
CTGGCACGCATCGAAGAGACACGCCGCCGCACCCGCCGCGCTCTGGAAGGCATCACGCAGGAACAACTTGATTGGCAGCCGCCTGTAGCCAACAGCATTGGCACACTGCTCTACCACATCGCCGTAATTGAAATGGACTGGTTGTTCAATGAAGTCAAGGAAGGTCATATGGCGCAGACGATATGGGATAACTTCCCCTATCCGGTGCGCGAAGTAGGCGGCAAATTGAGTGTGGTACGTGGACTGACGCTGGCGCAGCACTATGAACGACTGGACAGCACCCGAACGCTGCTGCTGGATGCGTTTCATATGATGAGTATCGAGGAATACCGTCGTGTACGGGTCTTCACCGACTACGATGTGACGCCAGAATGGGTACTACACCACCTGATCCAGCACGAATCCGAACATCGCGGCGAAATCCTGACGATCCGCGCGCTCAGTGTCCATGCGGCTGCTGCGGCGGCCTCACACTAAGGACGAGTGCACGATGGACTACACACTCGGCAATTATTCTTTTGACGTCAACCAATTCCTGCCGGAACGCATCTTCGACAAGATCACAGAGATACGGGTTGACGCGCCGGAGATCATCGAGAATCAGGCACGAATACGTCAGCGCCGCTCAAAACTGGCCCCGAACGGCAAGCTGACCATTCTGGCGGCTGATCATCCTGGGCGCGGGGTCACGGCGTCGGGCGGCGACCCGTACAAGATGGGCAACCGCCACGAACTGATGGGGCGCATCCTGCGCGTGCTGGTCGCCAGCGAGTTTGACGGCTTCATGAGTACACCGGAGATGATCGAAGACCTGCTGATCTTCGATTATCTGGTGCAGCAGGGCGGCGGCCCTTCTATTCTGGATAACAAGGTGCTGATCGGCTGTATGCAGCGCGGCGGCATTCACGGTTTCGCAGGCGAGATCGAAGACCGCTTTGGCGCGTACACAGCCGAGTCAATTGATCACTTCCGGCTGGACGGTGGCAAAATGCTGGTTCGGTTTGTTCCGGAAGACGAGCGCACGCTCAAAACAGTGCAGTATTGTGCTGAAGCAATTACCGCGCTGAATCGCTACGAGCTGCCTGCGTTCGTCGAACCGCTGCGAATGGAACAGCAGAATGGCAAGTGGGTAACGGTCAACACAGCGGGCGAACTCATCCGCCTGGTCGGAATCGCATCCGGTCTAGGTGATTCCGCCCGCAACCTGTGGCTGAAACTGCCGTACTGCGAAGACTATCGCCGCGTGGCGCTGGCAACCAGCCTGCCAATTATTCTGCTGGGCGGCCCCTCGCGGGAAGACCCACGCTCAACATTCAATGACTTCGCGGCGGGCATGGCAGCGCGCGCCAATGTGCGTGGCGCCATGGTCGGACGTAATATCACTTTCCCTGGCGATGACGACCCAGCGGCGGTCGCACAGGGACTGCATGAGATCGTGCATCGCGGCGCGAGCGCAGAAGACGCTATCGCCGTAACAATGGCAAGTCGTGACCGTGAGATGGATTTCCTGACCCGTTACCTATCATAAGTTGTTAGAGGCGAAAGAGAACACCATATGCCACCCAAACCACCCAAAATCGTCGTCCTCGGCGCAGGCAGCGCCATCTTCGGGTTGGGAGCGCTCGCGCGCATCATCCAGAATGAACGCCTGCGTGGTGCGGAACTCGCAATGGTGGATATCGATGCCGAGTCGCTGGAGACGATGCACAATGTCGCTGAAAAGATGAACGAAGCCTGGGGCGCGGGGATGCATATCACCAGCACCACCGACCGCCTGCAAGCACTGCCCGGCGCGGATTTCGTCATCGTTTCAATTCAGGTGGGCCCGCGCGAAACGGTTTGGGAGATGGATTGGCAGATTCCATTGCGACACGGTGTGCGCCAACCCTATGCAGAAAACGGCGGCCCCGGTGCGTTTTCCCACACAGCGCGTAACCTACCCGTTATACTGGGCATCGCGCGCGATATGGAGCGCCTGTGCCCGGATGCCTGGTATCTCAATCTGACTAACCCCCTCATCCGACTGAGCTATGCCGTACACCGCTATACCAAAATCAAGGTGCTCGGTCTGTGCCACCAACTGCTGTGGGGCTACGCGATGGCCGCGACCGTACTGGCCGATCGCTGGGCTATCCCCATCCCGCCGGATTTCCATGTGCATACCGACGCGACTAACATGCCCAATTTCATCCCAGTGGCGATGGCAGGCATGAAGCATCTGGATATCAAGGCGGCGGGCATCAACCACTTTTCCTGGGTCTACGACATCCGCGACCGCGAGACAGGCGAAGATCTGTATCCGCTGCTGCGTGAGCGCTGGCTGAACGGGTTCCGCAAGGACTTCGAGCCGCTGACGCGCGAGATGTTTCAGATATTTGGCATGATGCCAACGGCGGGCGACAGTCACATGTGCGAATACCTGGCCTATGCCCACGACCCGGTGACTAAGCCCTGGGAAAAATATCACCTGCGACTGCAAAGTTGGGACGGTAACCGCCAGCGCCGCGCCGAACGCCGTGCCCTGGCCGCCGCCATCGCGTCTGGCGAACGCTCGGTGGATGACCTGCGCGACCTGCACCGCTTCGCCATCCTCAATGAACCTGTACCGGAAATCGTGACGGCGCTGCACTTCAATGAACGCTTCTACAGTCAGCAGTTGAACATTCCCAATAACGGCCTTATCCCCAACCTGCCCGACGAGGCGATTGTCGAGGTACCAGGCGTGCTCTCCGGCATGGGCATTCAAGGGCTGGCCTTCCCTGCTCTACCGGAAGGTATTGCGGAGCTGTGCCGGCGGGAACTGACGCGCAGCAAGATCGCCGTCGAAGCGGCTCTGCATGGTGACCGCGACCTTTCACTGCAAGCGCTGCTGCTCGACCCGATGATCAGCGACATTGACACGGCGCGCGCAATCCTGGATGACTTCCTGACCGAGTTTGCGGAATATCTGCCGCAGTTCACCCATGACAAGGAACCCATCGCGTGACAATATAGGACTGTAGGCAGGACAGGCAATCCGCCGGCTAGACTACAGAAACAGGTTTCTTGATGCACTCAAAGATCGCTGGCTTGCAACAGCGCGTCATCGACTGGGTTGAACAGCAGGATTCGATACGCGCGCTGCTGCTGGTCGGTTCACAGGCGCGTATCGACCATCCGGCAGATGAGTGGTCAGACCTCGACCTGATACTGTTCTGCCGCGAATACGACCACTTCCTGGCCGATACCCGCTGGCTGAACAACATAGCTGAAGTGTGGGTCTGCATCGCGTCACAAATCGGCACAGGCGAACCGGAACTCCTGGCGGTCTTTGAGGGTGGTCTGAAGGTCGATTTTGTATTCATTCAGAAGCCACTCGTGCCAGCGCTGACCGATTCAGCGCTGCTGCGCACCGTATGTGCGCGGGGCTTCATAGCATTGCTCGACAAAGACGATGAAATGCCTCAGTTGGCTCTCCCGGAACATAACTCGGCACAACACACACTCCCATCTGAAGCCGAGTTCTCCGCCACTGTGGAACAGTTCTGGTACAACGCGCTCTATGTAGCCAAGCAGGTTCGGCGGCAACAGCTTTGGCTCGCGAAAGATCGCGATTGGGCGATCAAAAAGATCATGCTGAGACTGCTGGAATGGCATACA
>JAEUQX010000650.1 GCA_016788625.1 Anaerolineae bacterium | reverse complement strand
CGCGCTCGATCTTTGCCAGCGTCGCCTGAAAACGCGGATCATCAACCGTGACCAGACCATAGGGCACAGCCAGCCACAATAAACTGGCGTCTACGGCGTCGTTGCCCAGGTATTTCATGAAGTGACCAGCCGGGCTGACGGTCTGCGTCAGAACAAAGTCCTGTATAGCCGTTGTCAGACCGGGCGGCACAATGCCCGCTTTGAACTGTTCAACGGCGCGCAGCCCACCGTACAACGCGGCCAGCGTCGCAGGGTGTATGTGCTGGCGATGTTCTTCCCAACAGTCGTAGTTCGGGGAACGCCACAGCGCCGCCAGGTAGCGCACGACCAGTTCAACCGCAGGTTGAGCGTCCTGCCAGAGCGCGTCATCCTGGTGCCTGTCAACGTACTGCACCAATCCCCACAGCCAGGCACCATAGCCATCCAGTTGGAAATCCGGCCAATCTTCCCGGCCAACACGCCCATCAAGTTCAAAGCGGGTGGGCAGGTAGTCAGTTTCGTGTAACGCTTCGCCACGTGCCAGTTTGGCGAGCAGTTGAGTTATCTTGTCGTCGTAACGCAGCAGCGTGCGGGCTGCCCATTGGTGAAAAGCGCGAGCACTGGCGCTTTGACCAGCCGCATCCATGCCGTAGCCAATCCACGTCCCATCGCGCAGCCAGGAGTAGCCGTACTGCGAGAAGCTCATGCAGGCCGCGTATGCGCCGTCAAACTGCCCTGCGCGGATGATTTCAATGCTGCGTTGCTGTAAATTGAGCATATTCTGTCCAGGTATTCAGGTGAGAGAGGCACAGATGTGCCCCTCCCATATCTCATTGCTAAACTACTGTATCAACGCGTCGAGTTCGGCTTTGGCCTGATCCAGCGCTTCCTGCGCCGTCAGTTCACCATCGACAGCCTGGGTCAGCAGCGCGTTAACCGCGTCCTGCATCTCGTTCTGCCGTTCAATCACTGGCGGCGTAACCGGGCTTTCCAGCGCCATGAAGACGGCGGCGCGGTTGGCGGGCGGCGTCTGCTCAAGATAAGCCTCGAAGTATTCCGGTTGATTCAGCGCGGGCAGTTCCCAGGCGCTTTCGACGCGCACGGTCGCAGCCGTTTCGCTGGAAGCCATGAACTCGGCCCAGGCCGCAGCAGCTTCCGCGTTCTGAGTCGTGGCCGAAACCGCGACGCCGTTGGCAAAGAAGTGATGCGCGTTTTGGTTGATCGCCGGCTCAATCTGGACATCCCAATTGAAGGTGGCGTCCTGGAACGCGCCGAACATCCAGATGCCCGTGACGAGCATACCCAGCTTACCACTCAGGAACAGTTCCGAGTCGGAGACACCGGAGAGTTCCGCTGCCGTCGGCATCAGATCATCATTCATGAAGCTGATCATGGTTTCCAGCGTGCTGACGCAGGCCGGAGAGTTGATCGTCGATTCGGTCATCTCGGCATTGAAGAAGCTGCACTCGCCGTTCTGCCCGGCCTTCTTATAGAATTCCCAGAACTGCACGGGCGAGAACAAGCCCCAGGTATCCTCACCCAGCGCGCGGATGCTCTGCGCGGCGGCGACGGCATCAGCCCAGTTCCACTCGGCGGTCGGGTAGCTCACGCCTGCCTGGTCGAACAGATCGGCATTATAGAACAGCAGCACGGTCGAGAAGGTCGCCGGCAGCGCCATCTGCTTGCCATCGTACTGGAAGGCTTCCAGCGCGCGTGGATAGAAGGGCGCTTCCGCGCTCACCATGCCCGACAGATCGAGCAGCGCGCCATTGGCCGCGTAGGTGACGAAGTTCTCGTAATTCAGTTCGAACACGTCCGGCGCATCGCCGCTCGCCACGCCCGCCTGGAGCAGCGTGAAATAGTCGGCAAAAGCGGCGGTTTCCACTTCCACAGTGATGCCCGGATTGGCTTCCTGGAATGCCGCAATGATGGTATCCAGGTCTTCCAGATGGTCGGGCGCAGCGGAGAAAGTGAAATAACGAATCGTGGTGGTGTCCTGAGCCGCAGCGGGCAGCGCTGCCAGCAGTACGCACAGGAGTGTCAGCAGTAGGAAACGGCGAAACATAATACTGTCCTTTCCTCAAACATGTCGATTTAACAAGCGCATTTCGTCGCTTGACGAAACCTAACCTTTGATCCCGCTGGAGATCGCGCCGGAGACAAACCAGCGCTGCGCCAGCAGGTACGCTGCCAGGATCGGCAGCACCGTAATCACAGCCCCTGCCATGACCAGATTCCACTCAGTCAGCGAACGCGGCCCGGCTTGCAGCGTTGCCAGCGCAATCGGCAGTGTCATCACATCTTCCTTACGCGCTACGAACAGGGGGTAGAGGTAGTTATTCCAGTAACCCATGAAGCTGAATACGCCCAGCGTCGCTAACGAAGGCAGCGAGAGCGGCATGATGATGCGCCAGAAGATGACGAACGGGTTGGCACCATCCACATAAGCTGCCTCTTCGAAGTCCTTGGGTATCGCCAGGAACGCCTGACGCAGGAGGAACGTACCGAAGGCGCTGAACAGACCCGGCACGATTAACGCGCTGTAGCTGTTCATCCAACCGAGCGAACGCACCAGGATGAACTGCGGGATGACCAGCACCACTGCCGGGATCATCATGGTCGCCAGATAGAGCAGAAACACGATGTTACGCCCCGGCCATTCCAGGCGGGCAAAGGCATAAGCCGACATGGCCGAGATGACGATCTGCCCGGCCGTGCCAGCGATGGCGACGAAGGCGCTGTTGAAGATGGTGCGCGGCAGGTCGATACGTTCGGCCAGCTCGGAATAGCTCTCCAGCGTGGCGGGATTCGGGATGAGCTGTGGGGGCGTTTGCAGGATGTACTCCTGCGCCTTGAGCGATGTGCTGAGCATCACCAGGAAGGGCAGCACCATCAGCCCGATAATCAGCGCCATGCCCGCGAGCCGGTCGACGCGCCCCGTTATCTGCCCGCGCGCACTCGCCGCAGGTTGTACTGTGCCGGACAGGTTCGTCGCGAGCAGGGCGTTATTCGGCCTCATAGTGCACCCACCGTTTCTGCAAGCGTAGCTGCACGAAGGTGATGATGAAGATCAGCACAAACAGAACCCAGGACATAGCCGAGGCATAACCCATGCGGCTGTAGCTGAAGGCGTTTTTGACCACTTCCGTGACGATCACTTCCACCTGGCGGTCGGCAGCGCTGTCACGCATCGGCATCAACCAGACCTGCTCGAACATCTGAAAGTAGTTGATCAGCAGCGTGATGGCGACGAAGAACATGGTTGGTGTCAGCAGCGGTATGGTGATGTGCCGCAGGCAGCGCCAGCGGTTTGCGCCGTCAATGCGTGCCGCCTCGTAGTAAGTCTCTGAGATGTTCTGCAAACCACCCAGGTACAGCAGCGCGATGTAGCCAACATCTTTCCACACGCTGGTGATGACCATCGCATACACGGCGGTCTGCGGCTGGAACAGCCAGTCTGGCCCGTTGATGCCGATCAGATTCAGGCCAGCGTTGACCAAACCGTAGGATGGATTGAAGATCCATTTCCAGATCAGCGAGACCACCACCCACGAGGCCACGACGGGCAGGAAAGTGGCCGCGCGTACCATCAGCATTCCAGGGAACTTCTGATTCAGGAATAGAGCTAATGCCAACCCCAGCACGAACACGCAGGGGATATACAGCACGATGAATGTCAGCGTGTAGCCCAACGCGCGCCAGAAGTCGTCATCGGCGAGAAGTTCCTGAAAGTTACTGAGGCCGACGAACTCCGGTGGCTGCAGCAGATTCCAATCCTGAAAGGCCAGCCAGAATGAGGAGACTATCGGGTACAGCACGAAGACGGTCAGGCCGATCAAGCCCGGCAGCAGGAAGACCGCCACCCATTTCCAACGCTGTATGCCACGATTCCAGGACATTACTTGTGACATCTTTCACTCAATGAAAAAACTTGTGCAAAAAAACTCAATTGGCGATCTGCCGCGTGACAAGCGGCGAAGCAAACACCTGATTCAGCACCAGCGCCGCTGCTCCGCGCGCCCAGGTGCGGTCGTCGGCAGGTTCAATCACGATCTCGACATGCTTGAGCAGTCCATTGAAACTGTATCGCCGCAGCGCATCCAGCATCGGCTGCATCCGGTACGGCCCGCCATTCACGCCCTCACCGCTCACGATGATCAGCGACGGGTTCAGGATATTGACCATGCCCGCCAGCGCCACGCCCAGG
Organism: Anaerolineae bacterium; assembly: GCA_016788625.1. Taxonomy (GTDB): domain Bacteria; phylum Chloroflexota; class Anaerolineae; order Aggregatilineales; family Phototrophicaceae; genus CFX2. The sequence continues at coordinate 4,518 of JAEUQX010000650.1, read as the reverse complement.
TACTCGCCGCTCCGCCGCAGTGCCGCCTGCGCTTCAGCGTTACCATCTTCCGCCGCCCGGACGACCTCAGCCAGATTGGCATACAGCGGCTGTCCGGATCGCGCGAGCGATGCAATGATGGCGGGATCTGCCGAAAGCGCCTCGAGCGTGCCCGATTCCGACGGTACTCGCCCTGCTTTCTCAAGATCGGAAATCGTATGACCCAGTTCGCCCGCCCCGCCGGCTGCACCCTGGTAAAGCTGTCCGTGCAGCACCATGCCCAAACCCACGCCGCGCCCGACCGTGACGACGATGAAGTTCCGGTGGTGACGACCAGCGCCGAAGAGATGCTCCGTCAGCGTCAGCGTGTTGACATCATTTTCGATGGCGACCGGCATTCCCAGCGCGTCCTGAAGCATCCGAGCCAGCGGCACATCCCGCAGACCCAGGTAGGGCGAGTAATGCACGATACCCTCGTGCGAATTGATGAAACCAGCCAGCCCTATGCCAATGCCGAAGAACAGGTGGCGCGCCAGCCCAGAGGCCGCGATGGTCTCTTCAATGATGCGTGCCAACGCCGTGACGAGCGCTTGCGGCGTGTAGTCGCTGCCAAGTGGATAATCGTTGTAGTAGAGCGTCCGCGCCTCGAAGCTTGTCACCGCGCAGACCACGCGGGTTTCCATTACCTTTAGGCCGAGCGCATAACCCGCATCAGGGTTGAGACGCAGCAGTGTTTGCCGCCGTCCGCCCGTATAGTCGCCCTCGCCGCTCTCAAACACCCACTTCTCGTCAATCAGTTCGTTGATGATCTGTGACACCGCACCCACGCTCAGGTCAGAGATTTCGGTGAGCTGCGTGCGTGAGACCGCGCCTTCCCGCCGCAGAATGTTCAGCAGGAGGTTGCGGTTCATCGCCTTAATAAGATCTCGATTGCCACGAATGGATTGGGTCATCTTTTTTCATTGAGTGAAATATCTTGACCTCACTATATGAGCAATTCGCTGACTTGTCAAGCCGGCAATATCAGCGTGCTAAAGATTCAGCATGTTTCAGATGATCAGGGTGCGCTGCGGATGGCTTCCAGGTAAAGCTGCGGCACGCTGAGCGTCAGTCCGCCATGTGCCTGGGCATAGGTGTTGAGCGCCGCTTCCAGGTGGGTGAAGATCGCCGTTTCGCGCCCTGGGTCAACGACGGCGCGCCAGCCATCCAGGAACCCCAGGCGAATGATCCAGTGACGCAGCATGGCGCTGCCATCGAGGAAGTGGTAATGAAAACGGTCTTCGATGCAGTTGGCAACAGAATAACCCGCGCCTTCAATCAGTGCCGTGACCGATTCGCGCGTGCCGCGATGCGCTTCGTGCGCGGCCAGTCGTTCCAGATCGTCCGGCTGTCCGAACGCGCTCAAGACCTGGCGGTAGACGCCGTAGAACTCGGCCATGTGCCCCATGATGTTGGTGGTCAGGATTAGCCGTCCGCCCGGCTGCGTGATGCGAAAGCACTCGCGCAGCACCGCTGGCGGGTCGCTGAAGTTGTTCACGCCCAGATTGGAGGTCAGCAGGTCGAAGTGCTCGTCCGGAAAAGGCATGTGGCTGGCGTCGGCTTTGAGCAGGTGCACATGCGGCAGCCCGTAGGCCGCGCGCCGCGTCACCGCCCGCGCCAGCGCCGCATCCCATACGTCGATGCCCGTGAACGAACAGCCCGGCCCATGCAACTGCGCCAGCTCGAACAGCGGGCAGCCCGTGCCACAGCCGATGTCCAGTGCGCGGATGTGTGGGCGCGGCGTAAGATGCTCGAAGATCAGCCCAGCAAAACGCGCCGACCAGTACGGCATCTCATCGAAAGCGTTGATGAACTGTGGGTTGTTGTAGTCGAGTCGTTGATTGAGGTAGTCGGTCATCTTGCCACCCCGCGCTGCCTACGAAATGACGTTAACTCTAGCGCGGCTTGCCGGATTCGCCACCCGCATATTCCGGGCACGAGACCGCAGCGCGAAAGGCATCGAATAACACGGGAAAGCGGTTTTCAATACGGGAGCAGGCTGTAACACCTGCCCCCGCACGTCCAGCAGGCCATCAGTCGAGCGTGTTTAGTCGCTGGCTGTCAGTCGGCTGTGTTTGCGCCGCAGCTTTAGACTATTCACGGACGCCTAAAAACCACTGGCTACTTATATTCCGCCAACAGCGCGTCGATCTGCGCCTGCGCCGCGTCGAGCGTCGCCTGCGCGTCAGCCAGCGGGACTGACCCGGAGATCAAGCTGCTCAGGGTGCTGTTGATGATGTTCTGAATGTCGATGGCGCGGTACGAGGTGAACTCGCGCTCGGCAATCGCCAACTGGTCACGCGCCACGCCGTACTGCGGGAATTCCGCCACGCGCGCCGCCAGCGGGTCCAGTTCCCAGGCGCTGACGCGGCTGGCGATGTAACCCGTCTTCATGCCCCAGTCCGACTGAATTTCCGGCGATGCGAGGAACTCAATCCACTGCCAGGCCGCCGCCTGCTCTTCCGGCGTAGCATTGGCGAAGACGTACAGGTTGCCGCCGCCCGTCGGCGATCCATAGCCCGTGCCATCCTCACCAGCCGGGCCGCTGGGCAGGAAGCCCACGCCGACCTCAAAGGTTGCGTTGTTCAGGATGTTGGTCAGACTGCCCGTTGTGTGATAGATCATGCCCGCCTGCCCCGCCAGGAACGCGGTCGGCGTATCGCCCCATACTGAGCCACCAGCAGGCATCACGCCGTCCACCGTCCCCAGTTCGATCAGGTCGGTCAGCGCGGCCAGAGACTCCGGCTCATTCAGGTACACGTTGGTCGGGTCAGCGTCTGACAGGTTGCGGCCAGCGGCGATGGCGAAACTCTGGAACAACCAGATCGGGAAACCACCCTGCACCGGAACCATCAGGCCCCAGCGTTCGCCGTTCGGCAGCGTCAGCGCCTGGGCGGCGGCAATCAGTTCGTCCAGGTTCTTAGGCGCGGTTTCCGGGTCAAGGCCAGCTTCGCGGAACAGATCCTTGTTATAGAACAGAATCGGCGTGCTGCGCTGGAACGGCACAGACCAGATCGTGCCTTCTTCATCGACGCTGTTCAGCAGCAGCGCGGGGAAGAAGTCCGCCATGAACGCATCCGCATCTTCCATCTGATCAATGAACTGCTGCGCCGGGACAATGCTGCCCTCTTCGATGAAGCTGTACAGGTCGGTTGTCAGCATCACCGCGACGGTCGGGCCAGCGCCGCCGCCTTGCAGTTCGGTGTTGATCGTGTCGCGTGTCTGCGTGTAGGTGCCCGTGTAGACCGGATTGATGGTGATGCCGGGGTTGGCAGCCATGAACTGATCGGCATAGCCCTGGATGATTTCGTTGATCGGGGCATCAACAGCCGTTGGATAGTAGAAATTGACGGTCACACCGTCCTGCGCCAGGGTGCTGAAGCCGCTCAGGGCAAGCACGGCGCAGACTGCCAGCAAAACAAAGCGACGAGCAGCAGAGGACATAGGAATGCTCCTTGTGGTGATTGTACGTGATGAATTCATCATCACTATGACGCTACTACCTTAATCAGCGCCTGTCAAATCCCGGTTAAGGGCGGGTTAAGCGGTGGGCAACCGCCCTGAAGAGACCCGTTCAGCCACTCTATAATGCAAACAGTCGCTTGAACTCTAACCACACCCAGAGAGATATGTCATGAAGAAACAAACATGCTTCCTGGTCGCATTGTTCTTCGCGTTCAGCCTGTTAACTCTGCCCACAGCCGCGGGTGTGCGCGAACAGGAAACGACGCCTGAGCCGCTGGTGTTACTTCCCGGTGAAACCGTGACAGGGCGCATGAGTGCCAGTGACGCGCCGCTGACCTACAGCATTCCGCTGCCTCGTGATCACGACGCGATCTTTGAGCTGAATGCGGATGGTGTGTTAGCGACAACCCTGTGCCTGCGCTATCAGGCGAGCAGCGCGGACGGGCGCTGTACCAGCCTGGGAGCAGGTGGCGATGGCCCGATGACGCGGGTCGAACTGGTCTCGTCGCTTGATCGCTCAGAGGGCGGCGAGGTCGCAGACATCACCCTCTCCCGCGCCTTCACGCGCGCGGCCTCATTTAACCTGACGGCCTATATCGTCGCGCCTCAGGCTGTGAATATGGGCGATGGGGTCAGCGTGCAGCCGGACGCGCCCTATCAGAGCTACACCCTGCGCGCCGAAGATGATGTCGCGTTCACCGTGCAGGTTGAGGATGATGAGGCCGATGGACGCTTCCTTTGGGCGGCGCACCTGCCCACGCGCCTGGTCAACTTCAACCGCTCGACCGGGTTGGGACTGCCGACCTCGGTTGATGGCGCGAGCATCAACGGCGACGGCGACGGCGTGCAGACGCTGCGCCTGTTCTACCTGGGCGCTGAAACCTACCGCGTCGTGGTACGCGCGACCGACGACTACGCTTTCAAAAGCACCCTGGCGACTGATGAACCACTGGCAGAAGGCGAGACGCGCATCGTGACGGCCTCGTTTCGTGACCCGGTGCGCGTCATCCCGCTAACACTGGAAGGCGCAGCGCG
>JAEUQX010000447.1 GCA_016788625.1 Anaerolineae bacterium | reverse complement strand
CATCAAACAACAGTATCCAGATTGTATCTTATTTTTTCGTCTAGGTGATTTCTATGAGACCTTTGACGAAGACGCCGAGGTAGCCGCTCGCGAGCTTGACCTGGTACTGACGGGGCGCCCCGTCAGCCGCGATGAGCGCGTGCCGATGGCGGGCGTGCCGCATCATGCGCTGGAAAGTTACATTGCGCGCCTGATCGAAAAAGGCTATCACGTCGCCGTGTGCGAGCAGACCAGCGAACCGGACGGGCGCGGCATCGTTGACCGCGAGGTGACACGCGTGCTGACGCCGGGCACGATCATCGAGCCGGAACTGCTGGCCGAAGACCGCGCCAATTACCTGATGTGCATCCTGCCGATTGGCGATGCAGAGAGCCGCCAGTGGTCGCGCGCCGGCATTGCCTATGTCGATATTTCGACGGGCGAATTCGCGGCCACACAGCTTGAGAGCGAAAACGCAGGTGTGTTGGTGCTGGAAGAAATCGCCCGGCTCACCCCGCGCGAGGTGCTGCTTCCACAAAGCTGGGTTGAACGCGGCGTCTCGCTGCCACAAGGCATTCACCTGTCTGCTTACGCCGATTGGCACTTCGAGATGAGCGGCGCGCAGCAGTCCCTGCAGCAGCATTTCCGCACGCGCACACTGGACGGCTTTGGATTGGGCGAGATGCCAGCAGCCATCCGAGCGGCGGGCGCGATCCTGCAATACATCAGCAGCACACAGCGCGGCAGCCTGGGGCAGCTCACCAGCATCCGCGCCTACTCCACCGCCAGCTTCATGGTGCTGGACCCTTTCACACGGCGCAACCTGGAGCTGACCGAGACCATCCGCAGCCGCAAGGTCGAAGGCAGCCTGCTGGGCATCCTCGACCGCACCGTGACGGCGATGGGCGCGCGCCTGCTGCGAACATGGCTGAACCAACCACTGCTGGAGATCAACCGCCTGAATGCCCGGTTGGACGCGGTGGAGGCGCTGACGAGCAACGAGGCGCTGCGGGTAGAGCTGCGCGACGCGCTGAAAAGCATCGCGGACATCGAACGGCTGACCAACCGCCTGCTGATCGGCAAGGCTGGACCGCGCGACCTGATCGGACTGCGCGCCAGCCTGGAGACCATCCCGGTGATTCAGCGGCTGATCGAACCCATTCCCGCATTGGCAGCCCTGCTCAAGACCATTCACCTGTGCGAGGATGTGGCCGAGCAAGTCTTGAAGGCCATCACCGACGACCCGCCCGCCGTGATGAACAGCATCGGCGTGATTCGCCCCGGCTACGCACAGGAGCTGGATGACATTCTGAACGCGACACAGGCCGCGCGCGATTGGATTGCCAACCTTGAACCACAGGAACGGCGGCGCACGGGCATCGCCAGCATCAAAGTCGGCTTCAACAAGGTCTTCGGCTACTACATCGAAGTCAGCAACGCCAACCTGAACAAAGTGCCGCAGGACTACATTCGCAAACAGACGCTGGTGAATGCGGAGCGCTTCATCACGCCAGAGTTGAAAGACTACGAGACGCTGGTACTGAACGCGGAAGAAGAGATTCTGCGCGTAGAGCGGCAGCTGTTCGATGAGCTGTGCGTGCAGTTGGCCGAAGCCGGGCCGCGCCTGCTGCAAACCGCCCGCGCCATCGCGCATCTCGATGCGTTCCTCTCGCTGGCGGAAGTAGCAGTGCGCGAGGCATACGTCCGCCCCAAGCTGAGCGACGACGATCTGCTGATCATCCGCGATGGCCGGCATCCTGTGGTGGAAAAACTGCTAGACAGCGGCATTCGCTATGTGCCCAACGAAACGCACTTCGATGGCCAGTCACGCATTCACATCATCACCGGCCCAAACATGTCCGGCAAATCGACGTACATCCGCCAGGTGGCGATCATCACGCTGATGGCGCAGATTGGCAGTTTCGTGCCAGCCGACGAGGCGACGATTGGGCTGGTTGACCGCATCTTCGCGCGCATCGGGGCACAGGACGAGATTCACGCCGGGCAAAGCACCTTCATGGTCGAGATGGTCGAGACGGCACGACTGCTCTCTGGCAGCACGCGGCGCAGCCTGCTGATCCTCGATGAGGTCGGGCGCGGAACTTCAACATATGATGGGCTGGCGATTGCCCGGGCGGTGGTCGAATACATCCACAACAACCCACGACTGAACTGCCGCACGCTCTTTGCCACGCATTACCACGAACTGACCGAACTGCCGAACATCCTGCCACGCACGCGCAACTTCAACGTGGCGGTGAGCGAAGACGGCGATGAGATCGTCTTCCTGCACAAGGTCGCCCCCGGCGGCGCCGACCGCAGCTACGGCGTGCATGTGGCGCAGTTGGCCGGGATGCCGCGCCCGGTGGTGGAACGCGCGCACGAACTGTTGAAACAGCTTGAAGCCCAAAGCAGCGACTTCAAGCTGCCAGTTGCAGCACCGGAGACACCCAGTACGCCGCGCCAGAGAAAGCAGCAGGACGCCGGGCAAATGAGCCTGTTCACCTCAGCGGAGAACCCGGCAGTAGACGCACTGCGCAAGCTGGAAGTAGACAACCTCAGCCCATTGGAGGCGCTGACGAAGTTGTATGAGCTAAAACGGATGGCCGGACAGTGAACTCAGCGGTAGTTGGGGTCGAGCCAGTCGCGCAGCCCTTCGCTGAGCAGGTTACAGGCGAAGATTACGATCAGGATGGCTAAGCCGGGGAAGGTTGCCAGCCACCACTGGTAGAACTTGGTACGTCCCAGGGCGATCATCGCGCCCCATTCAGCGGTCGGCGGGGTCACGCCCAATCCCAGAAAGCTCAGCGCCGAAACCAACAGGATGATCCCGCCCACATCGAGCGATGCCTTAATGATCAGCGGCGTCCAGGCGTTCGGCAGGACATGGCGCACGAGGATGTACCACTCCGGCAGACCAAGCGAACGCGCCGCCAGAATGTAGTCCAGCGAGCGAATGACCAGCACCTGGGAGCGCATCAGGCGAGCATACTCCGGCCACAAAACGACGCAGGCCGCCAGGATGGCATTGGTCAGGCTGGGGCCGAGAAATGCCGAAATCGCCAGCGCGAGGACGATGGAAGGAAACGCCAGTGTCACATCGGCGACGCGCATGACGACTTCCTCTACCACGCCGCCCAGAAAGCCCGCCAAGGCGCCCAACAGCGACCCGACCACCACCGACACGACGACGACAAAAAACGACGCGGGCAGCGACACGCGCGCGCCGTGCACCGTCCGGCTGTAGATGTCACGTCCCAGTTCATCGGTGCCGAAGGGATGTTCGGCAGACGGCGGCTTGAGACGCACTGACAAATCCTGTGCCAGCGGGTCGGCAGCGGCAATCTGCTCGGCGAAGATGATCAGCAATCCAAAGAACAGCAGTATCGCCAGACCAACCCAAAACGCCGGATACTTTCGCACATGTTCGCGCAGGCCGCCCTGCTCACGGCGGGCTTTGAGCGGCTGAACGGCGTGTTCCGGTTTCAGGCGCACCGCATCAGTCATAACGCACCCTGGGATCGAGCAGCCCATACATCACATCGACGACGAGGTTGACCAGCACGTAAACAATGGCGATCAGCAGCGTGCCACCCTGAATAGCCGGATAATCAAAGTTGACAGCCGCTTTGACCAGATACTGCCCCAATCCCGGCCAGTCGAAGACCGTTTCGGTCATCACCGCGCCGCTCAGCAGCCCGGCAAATGCCAGCCCCAGGATGGTGACCAGCGGCATCATCACATTGCGCAGCGCGTGACGCACAATCACGCGCCGTTCGCTCAGCCCCTTGCCCCGTGCGGTACGGATGTAATCACGACGCATCTCCTCGATGATCGCGGCGCGCGTCACCCGCACGACCAGCGCCAGCGTGAAGCCGCCCAGAATGAGCGTCGGCAGGACGAGATGATGCAGCGTGCTGCCGAACGCCTGCACATCGCCCGCCAACAGCGAATCGACGGTATACAGACCAGTCACGCGTTCAGGGTCGGACATGCGCGGGTCAAGTCGTCCGGGGCCGGGCATGATGCCCAGGTAGAAATAGAAGATCGTCAGAAAGATCAGACCTGTCCAGAACGGCGGCAGCGAGGCATTCAGCAGCGAGATGAACCAGACTCCCCTGTCGAACAGGCTACGGTACTTAACGCCAGCGAGGATGCCCAATGGGATTCCCAGAACAGTCGCGAAAGCCAGGGAACTGAGCGCAAGTTCAACCGTTGCAGGCAGGAACAAACGCAGGTCATCCATGACCGGACGGCGCGTCAGGAATGAAGCGCCAAAGTCGCCGCGCGCCATGTTGACCACGTAGGTCAGATATTGTTCCCAGATCGGGCGGTCTAAGCCCCACTTCTTGACGGCGGCAGCCACGACTTCCGGGTTATCCATCGCCCGCTCGCCAACAATCATCACCAGCGGATCGATCTGCACCAGGTTGTAAATCAAAAACAACACCAGCGAGATGCCGAGCAGCATCGGGATGGTCAGAATCAGGCGGCGGGCGATGTAACGCAGCATGGCTGTTTATGCAGCAGGGACGAGCGCTGTACGCCCGCCCCTGAAGCTATTCCTCTAGGACTTGCTCATCATGTAGAAATCCATGAAGTAGACCGGATGGAACGCGAACCCCTGCACATTGTTGCGCAGTGCATAAAGCTGCTGCGGCTGGAACAGCGGCACGAATACCGCCTCGGCCACGTGCGCGTCCTGATACGCGGTGTAGATTTCCAGGCGCTTGGCCGGGTCTGCTTCAGCGGCGGCCTGGGCGGCGGCATCCGCAATGGCCTGCGAGTTCAGCAGGATACGCGCGGCTGGGCCGGAATCCGGATACGAGAAGTAATCCGACCACATCGTCGGGTCAAGGTAGTCAGGCGTCCAGGTGGCGAAGAGGAATGACAGTTCCTGCGCACGATACGCGGTCAGGAAGTCCGAGGTCGGGCGCTGGTCAATCGTGACCGTGACACCGATCTCGGCCAGGTCAGCCTGGAGCTTGGCGGCCAGCGTCTCGCTGGGGATACCACCTGGCGCGCCCTGCCCGATGTAGATAGGCATCTCGAAGCCATCGGCATAACCCGCTTCGGCCAGCAGCGCCTTAGCCGCATCAACATTGCGTTCATAGCGTTTCGCCGGGTCGGAACCCGCCACGCCCAACGGCAGCATCGCAGCCGGACGGTCGGCATAGCCGGACAGCAGCCCGTTGATGATGCCATCATAATCGACGGCCTGCGCAATGGCCTGGCGCACACGAGCATCGCTCAACGGCAGGTTGAATTTGGCATCGCCAGAAATCGCCAGATAGGTAATGTTGAGCGTCTGACCGATGGACAGTTGCAGATCAGCATTACCCTGAATTTGCGCGGCCAGGTCTTTATCGACGTTCTCATACACATCAATGTCGCCACGTTCGAGCAGTTGCAGTTTGGTGGTGGCGTCATCACTGTGGCGCAGAGTCACAGCAGGCAGCGCCGCCGCACCGCGCCAGTAATTGTCATTGCGCACCAGTGTGATTTCGCCCAGCGGTGTCCAACCCGTCAGAACGAAGGGTCCCGAACCCGCCGAGTTCTGGCTGAGCCAGTCGTTAGCGGTATCAGTCGTGTCGGCATCAGCAGCATCCGTCGCGCCATTGGCCTTCGCCAGCACGCTGTCGAGTACGCTCATCGCCGGGGCGGTGACAATCGTCAGGAATGCAGGGGTTGGCGCGCTGAGCGTGACACGAACAGTCAGATCGTCAACAGCTTCGACGCTCGCAACCGTATCGGCGTAGAATGACGGGTTACCCTTGAGGTTCTTGAGGCGCGTCCACGAGAAGCGCACATCTTCCGCCGTGAGCGGATTACCGGAAGCGAAGGTGACGCCCGAACGCAATGTGAAGGTGTACACCAGACCATCATCGGAGACCGTCCAGCTTTCAGCCAGGCTGGGCACCAGCGTGTTGAGGTCATCCGCGCGGATCTCGACGAGGGTGTCATAAGTCGCATGGTTGATGGTCAGGTTGGTGGTTTCGAAGGCACGGCCCGGATCGAGCGTGATCACGTCGTCCAGCTCAGTGGCGATGATCAACGCGCCGTCCTGTGCCAGCGCACCGCCGACCGACAGCAGGGCGATGAGAACGGCAAGGAGAATGGCAAAATGTCGTTTCATGTAAGAAGCCCCCTTTGGCTTATTTTGAGCGCCTACTTTAAGCCGAAACACTCGACCTGTCAAACGATTCACGGAGACTCATCCTGCGCCAGACTCCGGCGACAGCCAGTACTCACCGCCCGCGCCTTCTGCCGTCCAGCCCTCTATGCCGTTATGGCTGACGTACCACCAGGCAACGGTTTCGGCACAGACAGGTCCATCCAGAACGGTGAAGCGCTCACCCGCCGGAATCTGGCCGATACGCTCGGCGGCGGTGTTTGGCTGGCTGCGGATGTTGTTGGGTGTATCGCCCAGCACAAGACCGGATAAGGCAACCATCAGTCGGAACGGCAGTACGCTTCCCTCACAGCGTCCCCCGGCGATGAACGCGATGTCATCTAATTCGAACAGATAGGTCAGGTTTTCCCAGAACAGGCGCTCTGGCAGCCGCGGCAGATCGAGCACCTGCGGGTCACGTCCCGGCACGCGCAGGGTATAGCGCGACAGGTCATTCGCGACTTCAAGGAACGCAGTTCCAGATGGCGAGACGTAATAAAACTGATCAATGATGGTATACGTCAGCACGCCATCAGCGGTGAATACGTCGTAAGACCATAGTCCCTGGTCACTCAGCTTACCCGGCGCAACCCGTAGCGACATTTCCGGCGCAGTGCGCGATACGGCATACAGCGTCCCGCCCGGCGTTGTGACTGCTTCGCCCGTAGCAAGGTTGATCAACTGCATATCCGTGACGACGTAATCACCGCCCTGAAAGCGAACAATACCTTCCGCAAGTGCGATCTTCAACAGAGCGGGTATCGTCCGCAGCAGCGCACCCGACGTGGGATCGTACACCGCGTAACCATCACCGACAATACCGCTGGCGGTCTCCCGTGATAGACGGAAGACGATGCCTGCATCCACCCATGCTTCGATTGCCACCACTGCCGAAACACCCGTACCCATATAGGTCGAGACGCCGCTGGCGAGCGTGGTTGTAGTGCCACTGGTCACATCATAGATCATCAAGTCAGCAGCATCATAGCCTTCCGTCCAGGCGATGCGTGCCCCATCCGGCGACCAGACGGGCGACGAGCGCCCATTTTCCGCACCACCGGCCACCGCGCCAGCCAATGGCGCAATGCTGGGCGCGTCCAGGTCAATCAGGTAGAACTCAGTGGGAAACTTGGACGGACCCGCACAGCCGCCATTACCACACTCCGCTTGGACTCGCTGGCTTAGCGTCTCGTAGATGGCGTACTTACGCGAGGATGAAACGTTGAGCGAGTAATAACCCGGCGGCAGTGTGGCAATGAACGTTTCGCCGCCGTCGGGCGCCCAGCGCACAAGTTCGTCTCCAATCTGCATGATGAGCGCGTCGAAGGGGACATCCTGCGCCTGAGCAGCGCCAACCAGCAGCGCCCACAGCACAACCAGGGACAGCAGTCGCAGCACCTGCAACATAATTATCCTCCTGCAATAAACGCACTTTCGAATAGTGTAGATCAGATTGGCGCAGTGTGCATCCGCCGTTGAATTCTCACGCCACATTCACGACGATGCGCTACAGTCACAGGCATGACCGTGATCAGGATAGGATAGACTATTTCATGCCGCTTCCAAGCGAACTCTTCGAGCGCCAGGACACGAGCGACGACGCCTATTTCTACAGCTTCCCGCGCAAGGTGGTACATATTGACGATGATGCCATCGCAGCACTGAGCAGCACTTACGCCGAACTGCTGCCGCCGGGCGGGGTGTACCTGGATTTGATGAGCAGTTGGCGTTCGCACTATCCGGCAGCATTGAAACCCGCGCGCGTGATCGGGCTGGGCATGAATGCTGATGAGATGGCCGACAATCCGCAGTTGGACAAGTTCATCGTCCATAACCTGAATGCCGACCCCGCCCTGCCCTACGAAGATCGCCTCTTTGATGCAGTGACGTGCGCGGTCTCGGTGCAGTACCTGACCGACCCGGTGGCCGTCTTCCGCGAGGTCAACCGTGTGTTGAAGCCGGATGGGATTTTCGTGGTCTCGTTCTCGAACCGCTGCTTTCCCAGCAAAGCGGTGGCTGTGTGGGTAGCGACCGACGACGCTGGGCACATCGCGCTGGTCGGGCGTTACTTCCAGGAAGCAGGCAACTGGGCAGAGTTGACGGCGCAGCAGACCAATCCGGCGGACGGCTATCCGCGCCACGCCGACCCACTGTACGTGGTTCATGCGCGGCGAGCGGAGGGCTAACGCAATGATGCCACTATTAGACGGAGAACGCCTGACGCCGATGGGACTGCGCCTGGTGGGCATGATCGACCGCCATATCGCCGCGAAAGCAGGCATGACCGACGAACTGCGGCACTACGCAGCGGCGGTCTACCGAGCACGGCTGATGAAACCAGCACAGTGGATCGCCGCCTACCCGGAGAAAGCCGAGGCGCTGTGGGTATATTTTCACGAGGCGGATGAGGAAGCAGACAGTGAGCTACCACCAACGATGAACCAGAGAAGAACTCACCACAGAGGCGCTGAGAACACAGAGCGCACATGGAGAGATACCGTAGGGGAGGATTAGCGCAAAGCGCGTATATCCTCCCGCAAATAATGTTACGCTAAGTCCGGCAAACTCACGAGAGCGGGCTGAAGGAACAAGAAGTAGTTCACAAGCAGCAGGATGCTCAAGCAGTTCTACAAGGATAGCAACATCCCCCGACGCAGATTCGCAGAGGGGATGTCGCCCATCAGCATGACTCGCTAATTCAACATCACCGTGCCGATACCGCCCTACTTCGCTCCGGCCAGGGTGGGCGAGACGGCCTCCGGGCGCGGTTCGGGGATCACCAGTTCGTCGCGCTTGATCAGCCCTTCCGAAGCCAGGACGTGATTGAAGGCGACGATAGCGACCTCGATCATGTGCAGGTCGGGCTGGCGCGTGGTCAGATGCTGCAAGGCCAGATTGGGCTTAACGATCAGCCGCACCCAGGGGCGGTCAATGTTGCGTGCCGTCCAGCGCAGCAGTTCGTAGGCGATGCCGGCGATCACCGGGATGAGGATGATGCGCGAGAGGATCAGCAGCAGGAACTGATTGCGGTCGACATAGACCACCGAGAACACAACCATGCTGACAAATACCACCGTCAGCAGGAAGGCTGTGCCGCAGCGCGGATGCTCGATGGGATACCGCGCGACAACTTCAGGCGTCAGTTCCGCGCCGGCTTCATAGGCATTGATGGTCTTGTGTTCAGCGCCGTGATAGCCAAACAAGCGTTTGACATCCGGGATGCGCCCGATCAACGAGATATAGATAATCAGCAGGCCCAACTGGATTAACCCTTCGATCAGGTTGGTAATGATCGGCCCTATATCAAAACTAACCCTGCTCGAAACCGGTGCCGCGGGCGCAGCAGTTCCCTCTGGCGCAACCTCGCCTGGTGCTGGCGTAGCCGCTAAGGGTGAATTTGCATCCGCTGGGTTGGTCGGTGACTCGACCACATAAGAGGTGCTAATGCCCAACAGGTTACCAATCCCCGTCGCCGCTGTGGTTGGCAGTAGGAAGAACACGCCAATGCCGATCAGCAGCGAGAAAGCGACCGTCGCCCAGCCAAGTGGGCCGTTGAAGTTGACCTGCTCATCTTCACCGATAGCCACATCCGCCGCCCACATCAGCGCGCGCGTGCCCAGACCAAGCGCGTCCCACAGGCCGACCACGCCGCGTATAAACGGGGTCTTGGCGATGCGCCCGCGATACAGCGTGGCGTTGAGCGGCTGCTCATGCACGACGATCTGCCCCTTGGGGTCACGGACAGCCACCGCCGCCGTGTGCGCGCCGCGCATCAACACGCCCTCGATGACGGCCTGACCGCCATACGAGAACTTCATTTCGCCCTTTTCATCCACCCGCGCGTTGGCATTGTGACCGTTCTGTGACATTATCCCGCCCATCTGCTAAGCCAATAGCCTTTAGTCGTTAGCCGCTAGTCTTTGGTCATTGTGCTGAACACCGAACATCCCGGCGTCCTGCAAACGATTAAAGACCGTCAGCTATCCGCTCATTCAAATACCAAATTTACTGCTCCGGAAGCCGTCATTTCCTGTACAGCGCTCACCGTTTGCGCGTTGAGCAGCAGCACCGCCCCGCCCACCGCGCACTTATCCACCTCGTTGCAGCGCGCGCCCGGCAAGTCAAGCGTGTAAACATCACCCTGTGGCTGCGCGGACAGAACATTGCCGTACTGGTCGGTCATTGCTGCCTGCGCCGCGCTCACCCGCACCTGGGCTGCGTCAGCAGTCGTCGCCCATGCCGCAATCGTGACACGGCCATCAGCGTGCAGCAGCCGCACCACATCGACGCGCTGGCCGCGCACCAACTGAGCCGCTGTAACGTCGTTCCACTCGCGGATAACCAGCGCCCAGCTATCGAAAGCGGGCCGCCGCGAGCCATCCGGGCGCAGCAGCCCAAAGGCCTCGCCGCCCGGCGGCAAGCTCCAATCGAAGAACTTGTAGACCGCCATACGCTCAACGCCCGCCGCCAGACCGAGCGCCGCCGCCTGCACAATGTAAGCGGCCTGCTGTTCGAGGTCGATCTGATACTGCGGGCGCACCACCGGCCACAGCGGGTCATCCGTCGGGCCAGCATTGAACTCGTTGACCCAGATGCGCTTGTCCGTCAGGCCGTAACTATCAAGCAGTTCACGCGTCTGGTGGACAATATCATAGACCGTTTCAGTACGGAAATAAATATGCAGGCTCACGATGTCAAAGTAGTACTCGTTCGACGCAGCATCCGGGTCGCTGGTGATGCGTTCGAGCAAGCGGTCGAGATACAAGTGCCGCCCGGCATTGATGTCATGCCAGTACGTTGTGCCTGCCAGCAGTACCTCGGCATCCGGGTTGCCCTGCTTGAGCGCGAGATAAGCGACCTGGAGCATCCGGTAATAATCGTCTAGCGAGCCTTCGTACTCAAAGCCATATGTGTCGCGTTCGATGTCTGGTTCGTTCCAGATGATAAAACGGCTCACCCCGCGTGGCGCGTAGTATTCAGCGCTCTTGCGGACGAAATTCGCCCAGTAGTTCTGTGGGTCATCGACAGGCAGATACAGGCCAAGCGGCACGCCCGCGCCTGGGGTGCCGTCTGTTGCCCAATCCGGCGTGTGCTTGAAGATCGCCACCACCTCGCGGCCACAGTCACGCGCAGCAGCCAACCAGCGGTCATCCACGTTAAGAGTATGCCAATCGTCCGGCCCGGTCGGCTGATGCTGCGTCCAATCAAAGATGATCCGTTCCCAGCCCGCGCCAAGTTCGCACACCACCTCCGGCAACCAGAAGCCCTCGACCACGCCGAAGCGGTTCGGCTCGGCGGCATCCTGGGCATGAACCGATGCACCGCCCCACAGCAGCAGCGCGAACATAAGCATCCGAACCGGTCGACTCATGACGCACCTGCCGGGCGAATATCCTGCAAATTGAGTTGCAATGAGCGGTTGCCGTTCCACTCATTCATCTCCAACTGGTAAGCGACATCGATGCGGTCGGGCATGTTCGCCGCCCAGCTTCCCAACCCGAAACCAATAGCGTCCAGCGGCGGCGACCCTGCGCGCGCCAATTTGAGCTTGAGGTGGCTGGCATCACGGCCAACCGTGCGCGTCTCGATGACCCGTAGGTTATCGGACTTGAAGACTGGGACGGGATTGGAATGCCCGGTCGGTTCAAGCTGCGCCAGTTCGCGCACGAGTGACTCGTTGAGGTGATGAATATCGAGTTCTGCGTCGATTTCCAGCAGCGGGCGCAGTTCCAGCCCATAGAGGCGGTCATAGGCGATCTGAGTCAGGCGGTTCTTGAGCGCGGGGATATTCTCGTTGAGAACCGTGAAGCCAGCCGCCTGAGCGTGGCCGCCGTGCCGCACCAACAAATCGGCACACTCGTCCAGCGCGCGGGTGATGTCGAACTGCGGGATACTGCGGCAAGAGGCGCGGCTCTCCTGCTCGCCCTCCTCCATGATCACAGCGGGACGGAAGAACTCCTCGGTCAGTCGTCCTGCGACCAGACCAACAATGCCCGGTCGAAAGCTGCGGTCGCCCGCGAAGATCAGCGGCGACTGCTCGAAGCGTGTGTCAATCTGGCCGCGCACCAGTTCCTGCGCCTCACGGGTCAGCTCCTGGCGACGAACGTTCAAATCCTGGAGGTGCTCGGCCAGTGAGCGCGCCTGCTTCTCGTCCGCAGAAACCAGCAGGTCATAGGCCATCATCGCGTCTTCCAGCCTCCCGGCGGCGTTGATGCGCGGCCCCAGAGCAAAGCCGATGCTGGTAGATGTCACCGCGCCCAACTTGACGCCCGCCACATCCAGCAGGGCGCGAATGCCCGGGCGTTCAGCGCGGTTGAGAACTTCCAGACCACGCCGAACGAGTGCGCGGTTCTCGGTACGGTTGAGCGGCGCGAGGTCGGCTACGGTGCCGATAGCGACCAGATCAAGCAGTGTCTCTTCATCAATGTCGCGATGGGTTTTATCGTTCTGCTGCGTGCTGCGGAGGAGTGCCTGTGCCAGTTTGTAGGCCACCCCTACCCCAGCGAGCATGTCTTCCGGGTAGTTGCAGTCTTCCTGCTTGGGGTTGATCACCGCCAGGCCGCGCGGGATTTCCGGCCCAATCGAATGATGGTCGGTGACGATCATATCCAGCCCGGCGGCCTTGCCTGCTTCGACCTCATCGACCGACCGAATACCGCAGTCTACCGTGATGACCACCCGCGCGCCCTCGTGCGCCAGCTTGAGCAGCGCCTGTGTGTTCAGGCCATAGCCCTCATCCACGCGGTGCGGAATATAGGCGCGTACATTCGCCCCCAACGCCTTCAGTATCCAGGTGAGCAGCACCGTTGAGGTAACGCCATCGGCATCGAAGTCGCCGTAGACAATGATGAGTTCGCGGTTCTTGATGGCGGTGCGAATGCGACGCACTGCTTCCGGGATGCCCTTCATGGTGAAGGGGTTATCGTTGCCAACTTCAGCACGCAAAAAGCGTCGCGCCGTGTCTGGCTCGATGAAACCCCGGTTGAACAAGGTTTGCGCCAGGGCGGGATGCATCTGGTAGCGGCGCAGGAAATCGGGCGAGGCGGGAGCGGCCACCACCCAGTGTTTAGGCAAAGTAGACACGCGCGAATCCGACGTTTACAATAGGATGAGAGGATGAGATGTCGATCTTATCATGTTGCCCGCCGCGTTACAAATTGGAGCCATGATGGCTAAAGTTGTTTTCATGGGCACGCCGGATTTCGCCGTGCAAACGCTAACCGGATTAATCGCGCACCACGAGGTGATCGGCGTGGTGACACAGCCTGACCGCCCCGCCGGACGCAACCGCCAGGTACAGATGTCGCCCATCAAGCAGGTTGCCCTACAACACAATATCCCTGTCCTGCAACCGGAGAAAATCCGCCGCGCAGAGGCCATTGCGGAACTGCGCCAGTGGCAACCGGATGTGTATGTCGTGGCCGCATTCGGGCAGATTCTGCCGCAGGTCGTGCTGGATATTCCGCCGCATGGGTCGATCAACGTGCACGCCTCACTGCTGCCGCGTTGGCGGGGAGCCGCCCCAATCCAGGCGGCCATTCGCGCGGGTGACGCCCAAACAGGAATCACCATTATGCAGATGGACGCCGGGCTGGACACCGGGCCAATGCTCAGCCAGCGCGCCATCCCACTCGCGCCGGACGAAACAGGCGCATCGCTGCACGACAAGCTGGCGCTGCTGGGTGCGGAACTCTTGATCGAGACGCTGCCGGGTTATCTGGCAGGCAGCATTCAGCCGCAGCCGCAGCCCGAAGATGGCGTGACATTCGCGCCGCAGATTGAGAAGGAAGCCGGGCTGATCGATTGGACGCAGGACGCAGCCACCATCGAGCGGTTGATACGTGCGTTCACGCCCTGGCCGGGAACCTACACAACATGGAATGGCGAACAGTTGAAGATACTCGCTGGGACGGTCATCGCCGGGAGCGCCGCACCCGGACAAGTTGTGCAGGAACGCGAGGGGATCGGCATTGGCACAGGTAAAGACTTGCTGTGCGTCGCGCGCTTGCAGCTTGCCGGGCGCAAGGCATTGTCAATTGAAGAATTCGTGCGCGGTCAACTCGCCTTCACAGGCGCCAGGCTGGGCACCTGAGCATCCTCAAAAACGGGTTTGAGATAGGGGACGAGGTCAGCAGCCGTCTGCACAGGCTTGTTGCAGTCCAGCATCATGTAGCGCGCGGCACGCTTGGGGAATGCATGTGTGTAACTGGCGAGGCGGAGCTGCTGTTTGCCCACCTCGGCATAACCATCCTTGACGCCAATGTGCCCTGCGACGAGGACGCGCTGCTCATTTGGACTGGCTTCAGACACATATTGCAGGAAATTCCTGACGATCTTGGTGTAAGTACCCTCGCCCACATCAAGCTCATTCTGGGAAAACAACGTATTCCACATCAGATCGAAATCGGTGTTCTGGCCGCTGAGGAAGAGCACGCGCAGCAGTTCGTTATAGCGCGGGTCATCAGGGCCAGTCACAGCCAGGTAGCGCCGGGCCTGTTCTTCATAGGATACACCTGTGAAGTGTGAATAGCCGCGCTGTAAGCTGCCGATATCGAACTTCTTCAGTTCACCGTCGGCAGAATTGATCAGATCCTGATGGCTGATATTCTTCAGTCGTTCGACGTGACGCACGGAGGCCACGTCCGCCGCCGCACCTGCGTGGGTAAGCAGGACGCCAGCCTTGGTACGGGCGAAGAAAGGCAGCCCGGCCAAGAAAGCGATCACATCCTTACGTTTCAACGTCGATTTATAGCGTTGATCGAAGCGGGTCAGCGCGGCTTCAAAACGCGGGGTATATTCGACTGAACCTTTCGCGAGCGTCAAGCCATAGATATGGGGCAATTCGTGGTTGCCCAGCAGCATGATCACACGTTCGGTGCCCATCTCGGCTTGCAGCGCCATCACATCCAGCACCATATCCAGGCTGGCATCGACCTCTTCCAGGCCTTCGTTATGAATCAGATCGCCACAGATGACCAGGTGGTCAACCGCACCTTTTGCCTGCAACGCCAAGAATTGGTCACGGAGCCGGCGATAAACATCCCATGCGCCATGCAAGTCTGTCACGACCATCGCCATGCCGCCGCTGAGATCAATGATGCGTTGGGACATTCGTTACCTCACCCGTTGCTAGAATCAAGCGCGGGGGCGTCCCGTCGGGTGCGCCCCCATACGCTCATGATTGAACCGTAAACTAGTAGCCTAAAATATTCACAACATCCTGCACGGCCTTGGCGCTGATGTCGAGCATGGCCTTCTCATCGTCATTCAGATCCATGACGATGACGCGCTCCACGCCCTTCGCGCCCAGCAACGCCGGGATGCCAATATAAAGGCCATTGTAACCGTATTCCCCGCGCAGATAAACCGCCGAGGGGATGACGCGCTTCTGATCTTTCAGAATCGCCTCGACCATCTCAACCGTGCCAGCCGCTGGGGCATACCACGCGCTCACACCAATCAAACCGACGATCTCACCACCGCCGTTACGGGTACGCTGGATGATGGCCTGGAGCTTGTCTTCCGCCAGCAGTTCACGCACCGGGATACCCGCGACCGATGTGTGCCGGGGCAGCGGTACCATCGTGTCGCCATGCCCACCCAGCACAATACCGTGAATGTCGCGCACGCTCACGCCCAGCTCCTGCGCGAGGAAAGTCTTGTAACGGGCAGTGTCCAACGCGCCCGCCTGCCCAATCACGCGCTCCGAGGGGAAGCCGCTCTCCTGCAGGACGACATGGCACATGGCGTCGAGCGGATTGGAGACGACAACCAGAATCGCATTGGGTGAATACTTGGCGACCTGGCGCGTCACCTCGCCGACGATCTTCTGGTTGGTCTTGACCAACTCGTCGCGGCTGGGGAATTTGCCCGTCACAGGGTCTTTCTTGCGCGGAACCCCAGCGGTGATGACGACCACATCCGAACCGGCGGTGGCTTCATAGTTATTGGCACCGACGATATTGAGATCAAAGCCCATTACCGGGGCAGACTGCGCCAGATCGAGCGCTTTACCCTGCGGCAGTCCCTCGACAATGTCGATCAGGACGACATCAGCCAGCTCCCGGCTGACAATCCAATGAGCACAAGTCGCGCCGACATTGCCTGCGCCGACCACAGTAACTTTGCTGCGAGCCATGTTTCATACTCCATCGATAGCTGATGTAAACGTTGTGATTATAACACAGACGGGGCGCACGCTCTCAGCGCGGCCCCGCCGTCTAACCCAAAATTCAGAGAGTAGTCAACCTACTCGTGACGATCAAGCCATTCCGGTTCGCTCCACAGGCTGGAGAGCAGCAGTTCGCGCACCGCCAGGAATTCCTTCGGCAGGCGATCATACAGCTTGATGAACAGCTCTTCATGCGAGAGGATTTCGGTCTTCCATGCCTCTTTGTCCACCGACATCACGCGGTCAAAGTCCGCGCTGCTGAAGTTCTCAAGCCCTTCCCAGTGTAGATCCTCATAACGAGGCACACGCCCCAGAGCGGTTTCCACGCCGCTGGCGCGGGTGCGAGCACGCGAGACGATCCACTCCAGCACGCGCATGTTCTCGCCAAAGCCCGGCCACAGGAACTTGCCGTTCTCGTCCTTACGGAACCAGTTGACCAGGAAGATTCGCGGCGGGTTAGGGATATGACGTCCAAAACGCAGCCAGTGATTGAAGTAGCTCGCCATGTGATAACCGCAGAAGGGCAGCATGGCGAACGGATCTCGGCGCACCTCGCCGACCTTACCAGCAGCAGCGGCGGTCATCTCCGAACCCATCGTGGCGGCGTAGTAGACGCCATAGATCCAGTTGAAGGCCTGGAAGACCAGCGGCGCAACTGTGCTTCGGCGACCGCCGAAGATAAACGCCTTGATGGGCACGCCCGCAGGATTTTCCCATTCCGGGTCAATCGAGGGACACTGGCTGGCGGGGGCGGTAAATCGCGCGTTGGGGTGTGCGGCTTTGCGCCCGCTCTCCGGCGTCCAGGGCTTCCCTTGCCAGTCGATCAGTTCGGCAGGAGGTGTATCGGTCATGCCTTCCCACCACACATCACCTTCGGGCGTCAAGCCGACGTTGGTGAAGATGGTGTTGCGTTCAATGGTCGCCATCGCATTCGGGTTCGTCTTGGCATTCGTACCAGGCGCAACACCGAAGAAACCGGCTTCCGGGTTAATGGCACGAAGCTGACCATCATCACCGAGCTTAATCCAGGCGATGTCATCGCCGACCGTTGTCACCTTCCAACCATCGAAGCCTTCGGGCGGGATCAGCATGGCGAAATTGGTCTTGCCGCACGCGCTGGGAAACGCCGCGCCCAGGTAAGTCTTCTCCCCATCAGGATTTTCGACGCCGATCAAGGCCATGTGTTCAGCCAACCAGCCTTCGTCACGGGCGATGTTCGAAGCAATACGCAGGGCAAAGCACTTCTTGCCCAAAAGCGCGTTGCCACCGTAACCGCTGCCATAGGACCAGATCGAGCGTTCTTCCGGGAAATGCACGATGTACTTGTTCTGTGGGTCGGTCTGGCACGGCCATGTCACATCCTGCTGGCCGGGTTCGAGCGGCGCGCCAACAGAGTGAATACACGGTACGAACTGACCATCTTCACCCAAGACATCATAGACGGCTTTACCCATACGGGTCATAATCCGCATATTGACAGCGACATAGGCTGAATCTGAGAGTTCAACACCTGCATAAGCGATGGGTGATCCCAATGGCCCCATGCTGAAAGGGATCACATACATGGTGCGACCACGCATACAACCGTCGAAAAGCTGATCGAGGGTCTTATGCATTTCGCGCGGGTCCATCCAGTTGTTGGTAGGGCCGACTTCGTTCTTGCTCAGGCTGCAAATGAAGGTACGGTCCTCCATGCGTGCCACGTCGCTAGGGTCGGAACGCGATAGAAAGCTGTTTGGGCGCAACTCGTTATTGAGGCGAATAAATGTGCCATTCCGTACGAGCAATTCGCACAGGTCATCGTATTCCTGCTGCGATCCATCGCACCAATGCACATGGTCTGGCTTGCACAACAGCACCATCTCGGCAATCCAATTGCGGAGTTTCTGATGGCGCAGGTAGTCGGGGAATGAGAGATCAATCGGCGGCATTTGCGTTGGCATCTGCTGAACCATTCGGTTTTGTTCCTCCCAGATCAGTCTAAGCACAAGATCACATTCTAGAGTAAGCTCGCGGGAATAGAGAGTGAATATTCCCCCGTTTTAATTGTGATTTTTGTCACATAGTCCCAGATTCGCCTCGTTCGTCGTCTGCATGGCGTGCCAGATGCGCCGCGTCAGTCAGCGTCGTCAATGCCCAACTCTGCTCCATCCGCTCAACAATCGTCACCGAGGTATTCTCGATGTGCAGGTTGGTCAAACGCGGTTCATCGGGAAAGAGTTTGAGCAGCAGCATCCGAATGGCGCCGCCATGTGTAACGACCGCGACTTCCGGGCCATAATCGTCCGCAATCACCTGCTGCCAGGCCGCATACAGACGATCCTGGAAATTACGACGCGATTCGCCACGCGGCACAACATAATCCCAGTACTGGTCATGAAAAGCCTGCCATTCAAGAGGGAAGCGTGTTTCCATCTCCTGCCGGGTATGTCCCTGGAAGATACCCAGGTTGATCTCCTGCCAGCGCGCATCGAGACGCGGCTGCATATCCCTGGTGTTGCCTATTGCAGTGGCAGTCTCAAATGCACGCGGGAGGTCGCTGCTGTAAATCGCGGCAATGGGGCGACTGCTGAGGTGCGCGGCCAAGCGGCGCGCTTGTTCGTGGCCTTCCGCATTGAGGGCAACCGGTTCATTGCCCTGCCAGCGACCGTCCATATTCCAATCAGTCTGTCCGTGACGGATGAGCAGCACGCGCTGCAAGGCCTTACCATTGGTCGAGAAGGTCAATTACACGCTCCTTGATGACAACCAGATTTTGCGGGAGTTGTACCAGGGTTGACGCTACATCATTCTAGCGGCAAAATGAATGCCAGAACATAGTAGTATCCTCCTCAACGTTTGAAGGAGAACATTTCAGTGAAAGTACTCGACAAGATCAATGGCGCTTCGAACCCCGCCATTTTGACCGTCTCGCTAATCGCGGGCACAGGCGTGATCATCGCTATCCTGGCGCTGGCGGTCGGCGTTGTGCAGGGCAGCGCGGCAGATAACAACCTGATCGGCCTGGTGTTCGCAGGTGGCGTGGTGCTGTTTGTGCTCGGCGCGGGCGCGTGGGTCGGGATGGCGCAACCGCACAAACATTTCGATGACATCAATAAACCGCTGGACGACGGGCATCATGGTCATGACGCCCACCATGAAGACGAACATGCCGAAGAACACGCCAGCACGGGGCATCACTGATCGCTGTGGCACGCGGCAGCATTCCAGCTCGTGAACCAGTCGGCGACCCGTTTGACGGGGTTGTACTGCGGACGGGCGACAAAACCGGGCTGGCGCTCAGGCCCCAGCAGCAGGCCGAAGTCCATTACAGTGGCAGCATGATCGTGCGCTACGGCGTGCGTTTCCTGGGTAAACTGCACCAGTCAATAGTACCGGGTCTGGTTGTACTGGACTACGGAGATATGCTGACGGGCGAAGCTGCCTGGGACTTCCTGATCAAGCGCAGCAACCTGCACCCTCGTGCAGAAATTATCGGCTACCGCGATGACGGCAGCGAGGATATGGTGTTCCTACGCACCCTGGATTTTGCCGTCGCGCCGGCTGTGCTGTTGTACAATGATGCCAGCACTCCTTCACCGTTCGCCCAGGTCAGCGCCCTGATCGCCGCTGAAGATGAACTCGAAACCTTCCCACCGCGCGTGCGTGAGTATCTGCCGCGCTTCAGTAGTGCTGCCGAGTGGCAGATGGAAACCATGAATGACTGATCTCGATCAATTCCTCGACGAAAAGCTACCCGATGATCATCGCTCCGGCGTGATCGCGGTGGCTGGAAGACCTAATGTTGGCAAATCCACGCTGATCAACCGCATCCTCGGCCAGAAAATCGCCATTGTCAGCCCAAAGCCACAAACCACCCGCCGCCAGCAGCTTGGCATCTACACGACCGAAAACGCCCAAATCCTGTTCACCGATACACCAGGGCTGCATAAACCGCAGCACAAGCTGGGTGAATACATGGTGGCCGTGGCGGAAGAAGCGCTGCGGGATGCCGATGTCATCCTGTGGGTGCTGGACGTATCGGTTGAACCAACCGACGCTGACCGTTACATCGCGGAGACACTCAAACAGGTGGGTGGGCAAACGCCGCTGGTGCTGGCTCTGAACAAAGCAGATCTGGGCACAGACGCCCAACGCGCGGCGCATCAGGCCGCCTATGCCACACTCATCCCGCATGAAAGCGCGCTGCTGCTCAGCGCGGTCAACGGCGATGGCCTTGATGAACTGCTCAACGACCTCGTGGCGCGTCTGCCGCTGGGGCCGCGCTACTACCCCGCTGATCAGGTCAGCGAGGTGAACATGCGCTTCATCGCCGCCGAAACCATCCGCGAGAAGATCATCCTCAATACTGACCAGGAAATCCCCTACTCTGTCGCTGTCGAGATCACCGAGTACAAAGAACGCTCGGAAAACATGACCTATATCAACGCCGTGATCTATGTCGAACGCGACTCGCAGAAGGGTATCATCATCGGCAAGAGCGGCGAGATGATCAAGCGCCTCGGTTCGGAAGCGCGCGCCGAACTGGCACCGATGCTGGGCACACAGGTCTATCTGGATTTGCACGTCAAGGTGCTTAAAAACTGGCGGGCAGACGAGGATCTGATGCGCCGCCTGGGCTACCGGATGCCAAAGCCCGACCGTGAGTGATCAGGGCTGTCGCAGACTTGCTAAAAACGCGCGCGCATCGTCCACATCGCGCCCGATCTGCTCGATCAACTCCGGCAGACTGGAGAACTTCGCCTCCGGTCGCAGATGTTTCTCAAAAGTAATTTCCAGGGTCTGGCCGTAAATATCGCGGTCGAAGTCCAGCAGATAGGGTTCGACGGTGATATTGCTGCCATCAAATGTGGGACGCACGCCGACGTTGGTAGCAGCCATGAAACGTTCGCTGCCCAGGCGCGCCCAGCCCGCGTAGATGCCGTTGGCGGGAATCACCTGATGTTCCCAGACGGCGATGTTGGCGGTTGGGTAGCCGATCTTGCGCCCGCGCGCCTCGCCACGTACAACCTCGCCGGACAAGGCATAACCACGCCCCAGCCATTCGCGCGCCTGCTCAACCTGCCCCACTTCGAGCGCCTGGCGAATCGCTGTACTGCTGATGGTCGTGCCTTCCGCCGTGAGCAGATCAACCTCGTGTACGCTGAACTGCTTCTCCGCCCCCTGCGCGCGAAGGAACGGCACATCGCCCTCGCGCTTATAGCCCAACGCGAAATCAGCGCCAACCCATAGCGACGAGAGCTGCAAATGCGCACGCATCTCGTCTACAAAGGCCGCCGCACGCATCTGCCGCACCTGCTCATCAAAAGGATGCGTCACGACGTAATCGACACCCGCCTCAATCAGCAGGTCGGCGCGCTGTTCCGGTGACGTCAGGTAGTAGCGACCCTGCAGATTTCGCAGCACAATATCTGGATGCGGAAAAAAGGTCAGCACAACAGCGAGACGCCCGGTGGCACGCGCCTCGGCCACAAGACGCTGGACGAGGTGTTGATGTCCACGATGGACGC
This sequence comes from Anaerolineae bacterium, assembly GCA_016788625.1. GTDB lineage: Bacteria > Chloroflexota > Anaerolineae > Aggregatilineales > Phototrophicaceae > CFX2. Next base: position 12,810 of record JAEUQX010000447.1, on the reverse strand, counting down.
CATCAAACACGCCGATGGTCACGATAGACGGTTGGTTCAGGTTGACTTCGGAAAGGCTGTAGACGTGTCGCATGAATTGACTTCTCGTCGGTGACTTCGGCTCACAGAAAACGGCGCAGCAATCCCGCTGGCCGTCACTCTGTACTCAAGAATACCTTATGTGGCCGCCACAGACCACCCACCCCATGAACCACCGCCACCAGAGTACCATCCGGCGCGTAAGCGAAGGCGGCAGCGCCCTCGTCTGCTGTCAGGTCAGGCACAGGGCGACCGTAATGCAGCTCAGTGATGGCGTGCGCTGTCAGAGTGATCGCTGGATAATCGGCCAGGGCGCGTTGAGGGCTGATGAGGTGGCGCTGCCACTGCGCATCCTGGAGCAGCGCACCCAGATCGACACTGGCGCTACCATCGAAAATACCGCTGGCCGTGCGCGTCAAAGCCGTCAGATGCGCGCCAACGCCCAACGCTTCACCCAGATCATAGGCAAGGCTGCGAATGTAAGTCCCGGCGCTGCACGCCACATCAAGCGTGAACTGCGGCGCTGACCAGTCGACCAGGTCGAGCGCGTGAATCGTAACCGGGCGCGCAGCAGCTTCGACCACCTCTCCGGCACGCGCCAGTTCGTAGAGCTTACGCCCGCCCTGCTTGATCGCGCTGTAAGCCGGTGGATGCTGGAGTATATCACCGCGAAAAGCGTTCAACGCTGCCTCAACATCAGGGCGGGTAACGCCAGAAGCATCGCGCACCTGCACGACCTGACCGTCGGCATCATAGGTATCCGTCGTGACGCCTAACCGTGCCACAGCCTGGTAACGCTTGCGCGAGGCCATAACATATTCGCTCAGACGCGTGGCCGCGCCAACACAAATGACCAGCACGCCTGTCGCCAACGGATCGAGCGTGCCCGCGTGCCCGACTTTCTTCAGCCTCAGACTGCGCCGCAGACGCGCCACAACGTCGTGACTGGTCAGCCCAGCCGGCTTGTTGATATTCAGAAAACCGCAGGGGTCAGCCAACGTACTACCCCTGCGTCAAAGCAGCGCGCAGCAGCGGCAGCACACGCGCCTGTACCTCTTCGAGCGTCCCTGGAACCGTCGCGCCTGCCGCCTGGGCGTGGCCGCCGCCACCAAGAGAAAACGCTACGGTACCCACATCAACGCCAGGCTTACTGCGGATGCTCAGACGTACTGTATTGTCAGGTTCTTCTTTGAAGACGATGGCAATCTGCGCTTCATCCACTTCGATGAGTGCGCTGACCAGTCCACCATCGGTCGATTCATCCAGCCCAACTTCGCGCAGATTAGCCTGTGAAACCACGACCGACACAATCCCTGAATTCAAGCGCATGGTGGGCAAGGCGTAGCGCCAGAGGTCGAGATCACTGTAGGGCCGGCTGACTAAAGTACGCTGGATAAGATCATACATCGGCGCGCCGCACTGCATCAGCACGCTGGCGATCTCCAGGGTGCGCGGCACAACATTGGACGTGCGAAAACCGATGGTATCGGTCAGCAGTCCGGTGAGCAGCGCTGTAGCGACAGGTGCTGAGATGGCACACTGCATATGCACGAGCCAATCGTAGATGACCTCGGTTGACGAAACAGCCTCGCCCGCAACGAGCTGAACATCTCCGAACATCGTATTGGTCGGATGATGATCGAGATTGATCACTACGGCACTGTGTTCGCGGCCATACACGCCGACCAGACCGCTGCGGGGTTCGTCGCTGGCATCGACGGAGATCATCACATCCCAGTTACCTGTGTCCAACGCTGAGCGTACCTCACCCGCGCCGGGCAGGTACGTCAGATAGCGGGGAACACCGCCATCCACAGCGGTGTCCACCTCTATACCGCGCTCACGCAGCGCGGCAGCCAGTCCCAGCATCGAACCAATCGCATCACCATCTGGTTTGACATGCGTCACAATCAGGACGCGGCCTGCTGCCATCACGGTCTGCGTCGCCTGCTGCCACGCAAGCTTACTCGTCATTCGTACCGTCCAGAACGGGTTTGGCAGGCTTCGCGGGCTTGCCAGGAATGTCCAACTGGTTGAGCAAGGCGTTCATACGTTCGCCCCGTTCCAGCGTTTCGTCCCAATGAAAATGCAAGTCGGGCGCATTCCGAAGCCGCACACGCTTCGCCAGTTCACGGCGCAGGAATCCTTTAGCACGTTCGAGACCTGCCATAACCTGCTGCTGACGATTTTCGTCACCGAGAGCGTTGATGTAGATATTGGCATACATCAGTTCCGGATCGAGCTTGACCTCAGTGATGGTGATATGCTGCAAGCGCGGATCGGAAACTTCACGCAGCATCAATTCGCTCAGCAGTTCGCGGATGCGGTCATTCATCCGATCCTGTTTGATCTTCGACATCGAAGACTCCTTTACAATAGGCTGACCGAAATGCGGACTTATGCCGCTGACTTTGCGTGAACGGCTCTACAGCCATATTGCGTCCGTGCGCATGAGTCAGCGGCCCAGGATTTTCGGTCAGTTGACGCGCTCAGAGATGTAGAATTCCAACAGGTCGCCGACAACGAATTCATCGAAACCGTTCAGCGAAATGCCGCATTCAAATCCGGAACGCACCTCGCGCACATCATCTTTCTCGCGCTTGAGTGCCGCTACGCTGAGGTTTTCCGCCAACACCTTGCCACCACGTTTGACGCGGACACGAGCGTTACGGCGCACTTCGCCCTCTTTGACGTAGGAACCAGCGACCATGCCGGACTTGAGCTTGAAGAGTGCGCGCACCTCAACGGTCGCGATGGTCTTGTCGCGGTAGACGGGTTCGAGCAGACCATTCAACGCCAGTTCGATGTCTTCCAGGAGTTTATATATGATGGTGTACTGGCGGATGTCCACGCCCTTAGAGTCAGCCGTGCGACGCGCGGAGGGATCAACATCCACCGTGAAGCCGATGACGATGGCACCAGATGCACTGGCGAGCATCACGTCATTCTCGGTGATGTTGCCGATATCTGCGAGCAGAATGCGCATCCCGATCCCGTGTTCCGCCTTAGCTTTGTCACCTAACTGCTTGACAGAGTCGACGACGGGTTGCAGCGACCCCTGTACGTCCGCCTTGATGATGAGCGCCAGCTCTTTGGTCTTACCCGCGTTAAACTGCGCAAACACGTCTTCCAGCGTGAAGGCTGCACGTTCGGGCTGAGCGCGGCGCGCCACAGACTCCTGTCGGCGCTCGTCGCTGAGCTGCCGGGCAATCTTGTCGTTCTTGACGCGCTCAAAGCTGTCGCCAGGCTGCGGCGGTTCACTCAAACCCAGGACGCGCACCGGAACAGATGGCCCCGCTTGATCGATCGGCTTACCTGCCTCGTCGAACATCGCCTTGATACGGCCATGCGCTTCACCCGCGATGATGACATCGCCGCGCTTGAGCGTGCCATTCAGCACAACCAGCGTCGTCAGTGTGCCTCGCGAAGGACTGACCTCAGATTCGAGCACGATTCCGGAAGCATCACTGCTGGGATTGGCAACGATGTCGCTATCATCTGCCATGAGCAGGATGGCCTCTAACAGGTCATCGATACCCTGCCCCTGCTGTGCCGAGACAGGCACGACCAACGTGTCGCCGCCCCACTCATCGGGGGTCAGGCCAATATCGGAAAGATCCTTCTTGACAGTGTCGACATTGGCGTTGCGCTTGTCGATCTTGGTGATCGCCACGACAACAGGTACATTGGCTGCGCGGGCATGGCTGAGCGCTTCTTTTGTGGTCGGCATCACGCTGTCGTCCGCCGCGACCACCAGCACAGCAATGTCCGCGCCCTGTGCCCCACGCGCGCGCATGGCAGTAAAGGCTTCGTGACCGGGGGTATCCAGAAAGGTCAGCCAGCGACCTTCGCGGTTGACGCGGTAAGCGCCAATGTGCTGGGTGATACCACCGGCTTCGCCAGCCGCCACCGACGCCTTACGAATGGTGTCGAGCAGCGTGGTCTTGCCATGATCAACGTGACCGAGGATGGTGACAATTGGTGGGCGGCGCTGCAAACTTTCCGGGCGTTCTTCGGCGTATTTCCGGCGCCAGGTCTGCGCGTCGGCAGCCTTCTTCTTCTCTTCTTGTTCGTGAACAACGGTGGCGGACTGCGGCTCGAACCCCATCTCTTCGAGGACGATGGCGGCTGTATCGAAGTCGATCTGCTGATTGATGGACGCCATGATGCCGTTGGCGATCAGACGTTTCATCACTTCAATCGGGCTGGCGGATACCAATTCCGCCAACTCACGGACTGTGAGATAGTCCGGTAACAGAATAATCTGTTTTTCCTGTGCCATACCCTTTGCCTCCATGCTGTATGGAGCGGCAGGCCAGGAAACAAGCGTTACGGTTTCCCCGTTTGACCTACCGCATGGTTTATCGAATGCGTATCGAACACAGCGTCGTGTTCATAATTGCTGCCCATCATGCTTTGGGCTTTGCCTGTTGCAGGCGTTCACGGTCTTCCGCGTTCAGAGACATGCGCAGCGCTTTGCCCAGCACATCACTGCTAATGGCGCGCTCCCAGCAAGCCAGGCGCTCACACAAATACGCGCCACGTCCATTCATCTTGCCCGTCGGGTCGATCATCAGTCCGTTCTCCGTCCGCACCATGCGAGTGAGTATGCGTTTGCCGGTTTTATCCCGACAGACCACACACGTTCGCATCGGCACATGCCTGGCGCGAGGCTGCTGATTGGCCGTCATAGCCGTGCTATTCGTCATCCCACTCACTACCACGTCCACCCTTACGGCGGCGCTTGGCAATAACCTGGCCGATTTCCTCGTCGAAAATCAGTTGGCGGCGCTGCTGACGCTCCTTCTTTTTCTTCTTCTTTTCTTTCTTGGCTGGTTTGCCGCCCGCAACCAGTTCAGCGTCGTCGTCCTCATCCTCCTCATCATCGTCTTCGGATTCAACCACCTCGACAGGTTGCTGCACAAAAGCAGGCTGACGCACCACTTTGCGCTCGATTGGGGCAACCTCGACTTCGGCTTCATCACCGAATGCGGCGGGGATGGCCTCTTCTTCCTCAATCTCAACGGCGGGAACGACAGCAGCAGGCGCTTCCGCGACTACTTCTGGCTCGACGGCCTGCAATTCCTCTGCAGCAGCCATTTCAGCTTCAGTGGGGATAACCACCTTGTCCAGCGCCGTTTGCAGCCGTTCGAGCGAATCTTCGGGAAGACCCTTGAGCATCGAACGAAGACGATCCTCATCGAGCAGGAAGCGCCACATAATCTCGCCGACATTTTCCAGCGGTTGCAGCGCTTCGATGATCTCGTCGGGCAGGTCGAGAGTCGTGACCGACATCTTGAAGGCCTGCTGCGGCAGCGTGGATTTGACGGCCTGAATCTCGGCCACACGCTCCTGACGAGCGCTGTCGCGTGTCGCCAGCATACGGCGTTCGACAATATCAGCGAAGCGTGCCAGCGTTGTGAATTCTTCCGGCTGCACGGTCTTGCCGCCCGCCTTCTTCTCCACAATACGAACGACTTCGGAGATCAAATCGGGTTGCTTGATGGGCAGATCAGAAAGTGAAGGTTGTGTCAGATTGTTGAGCGCATCCTGCACGGCCTCGGTGACGCTCTTGATATCAATGCGCCAGCCAGTCAGTTTGGCGGCGAGACGAGCGTTCTGCCCCTCGCGACCAATCGCCAGAGACAACTGGTCATCCGGCACAATCACGACAGCAGTACGACCCGAGTCGGGATCGTCTTCCAGGTAGACACCACTCACACGCGCTGGACTAAGCGCTTTAGCGATGAACTGCTCCTGGTTGGGATTCCACTCGATAACATCAATCTTCTCGTCGTGGAGTTCCTTGACGATGTTCTGGATACGGATACCGCGCATACCAACACACGCGCCGACCGGATCAATGCCCTCTTGCAGCGCGGCGACAGCAACCTTCGAACGGTAGCCAGCCTCGCGGGCAATGTTCTTGATCTCGACCTGGCCGTTGAAGATTTCAGGAACTTCGTATTCCAGCAGGCGGCGCAGCATGTTGCGATGCGCGCGGCTGACCACGATCTGTGGACCGCGATTGCTGCGCTTGACCTCGACGAGAAAAGCTCGAACCTTATCGTGCGGCTTATAGCGCTCGCCGGGGATCTGCTGGTTGCGCGGCATGACCGCCTCGGCGCGCCCCAGGCTGACGGTGATCATGGTGGAGTTGACGCTCTGCACAGTCCCGGTGACCAGATCGCCTTCACGCTCGGCATACTCATCGTAAAGAGAGTTGCGTTCGGCCTCGCGGATTTTCTGGAGGATGACCTGTTTGGCGGTCTGAGCGGCGATGCGCCCAAACTTCTTGGTGGTGCCCTCAAGCTGCACCATCACCATATCGCCAAAGTTGGCCTCCGGCTCGTAATAACGCGCTTTCTCCAGCGTGACTTCCGTATTCTGGTTCATCACACTGTCAACGACTTCTTTTTCGACAAAGATGCGCGCCCGCCCGGTATTGGGATCTATCTTGACCTCAACCCGCTGCGCCGTGCCCACGCCCGCGTCACGCCGATAAGCGGAAATCAGCGCCGTCTGCAGTGCTTCCAGCACCACATCGCGCGGCAGCGACCGCAGTTCGGTGATTTCGTTAAAGGCGACCTCAAACTCACTTTTCATATGCTGTAGCTTCTGCTCCCCCTCGCAGGGATTCTCACAGTGCTTGCTTAATCATACCGCAAATTGTCGGTCGTGTAGATATACGGCAAGCACAGAACATACGAAAAAAGTGGGGTTGACCCACTTTTCTCTGCACAAAATCAATACGAGAGATTTTAACATGCCCGATCTTCACTGACAAGACCGGGCATGTCGCGTTATCCGGCAGCAGTGGCCTCCGGCGTAGCTTCTGGCAGCAGCAGTTCCTGTGTCACCTCCACTGTCGCCTCGATGACCGGCAGCACAGGCTGCTGCACAGTCAGGGGGACAAAAGGCGCGAAACGTAGGATTCGACCAGAGCCAGCATCGGAGACATAGACGTTGCCCGCCGCATCAACGCGGATGCCGCCCACGCTGGAGAACTGCGTGAGATCGGGGAACTCGCGAGATAGCTGGCCGAACGAACCGACACAGTTGCCCGTTGTATCGTAGACCAGGACACGCCCTGCATCCGGGTCGGTGACATATACCAGGCTGCGTACCGAGTCCACTGCCAGATATGGGCGGTTACCCAGGTCATCGAACCAACCGCGCACCCGGAAGCTGTTGACAGTCTGCCCATCGGCAGCGACGAAGTTCATCGCCGGGTTGCCATCCAGCGTGAAGACCGACACGCGCCGGTTCCAGGTATCTGCCACGTACAGGCGTCCATCAGCCCCAATCGCCAGACCAGCAGGTTCATCCAACTGCCCCATGCCGCTGCCGCCCATACCGATGTCGCGCAAGAACTCACCAGCGGCGTTGTAGACACGAACGCGCTTGTTGCCGGTGTCCGCCACATAGACCTGCTCGGCAGAATCGACCGCAATCGCACGCGGCCCCCAGAAGGCATCGACAGGCTGCTGCTGCGCGCCCAGACCGAACTCACCCGGTTGTCCCCACTGGCGCAGGAACTCGCCCTGCGGCGTGAAGACCTGCACGCGGTAGTTCCAGGTATCCGCGACATACACATCGCCACTTGGCCCAACTGCAACACTGTTCGGGCGTTCAAACTGGCCGGAGGAAGTACCCTGCTCACCAAAGGCGAAGGCGAAACTGCCATCAGCGTTGAAGACTGAGATGCGGTGGTTGAACTCCTCCGCCACATACAGCTGACCCGTGATCGGGCTGAACGCCATATCGCGCGGGCGGTTCAGCGGCGGCAGCAGACCGTCATTGATGGTGAGCAACTGCTGCGCCTGAAGCTGCTGCCAGTTCTCGTTGCAAAGATTCACCTCATTGACAGTCAAGGGGCTGATCGCTGAACCATCACCGATGCCCAAGTCCCAGACCTGTGCAGCGATGTCCTTGCGAATGAAGACGTGCATCCGGTCGGAGACGGGCCAGCGCACCAGCGAAAAGTCGCGTCCGAGCGCCTCGCCATAGGTGGTGTAATCACGCGACCACCAGATGTCCCACATACCCTGGCGAATCTGCGCAGCCTGGACGTTCTCCGGCGAAAAATCAAAGGTGCTGTCGATGCGCTGCGGCGTAAGGTTGAAGTAATCCTGCATCGGCCACCACATTCGCGGGTAGTCGAACTTGAAGTAGCGATCTTCCAGCATGGCCTCGACGGACGCACGGTTCTCATCACCAACGATCACCACGAGCGCATCATCAAGCTGGCGCGGACTGGGATTCTCGCCTAAGTAGGCTGCGCCGCTGAAATCGCGGAAGTACCATGCACCCGGCCAGGAGATCTTGAAGTCGTAGGCGAACTGCAACTCCATCCCACCTGTGATGCGTTCGCTGAGTTCCTCAAGCTGCTCCGTGACCTGCTTGTTGGCCGGGCCACCATGCGCGTAAACCAGGAACTCGGTCGCCAAATCGTAGTTAATGAACGAAGCCATCCAGGCTGAACGGAACGTCAGGAAAGAGAGCAGGATGAACGTCGTGATGCCGATCAGCAAGCGCAGTTGCAGCCACCCACCGCGTTCAACACGCCGCCAGATGAAGTACAGCACGCCGCCCGCAATCACCATCCCCGCGAGCCACTGGAAGGTGCGCGAAAGCTGCTGCTGTTCCAGGCCGCCCGTGCCGCCGAAGAGGAACGGCGCGACCAACTGTGCCCCAGCCACGATCAGCAGCGGCAGAAGCAGGAGATACAGCCAGTTCTCTTTCCAGAAGGCGCGCACGTCCAGCCGGGTGAAGAAACGCGCAAAGTACCAGGCCGCCAGGAAAATCATCGGCGTGGTCATGTGCGTGCCGAGCCAGGGCATCTTCTCGCCCGCCAGAGTGTAGGCGATCATATTGAAGACCGCCCACCACGAGATGAACAGGATGATCGGTAACTGTTTTAAGCGCTCAACGGCAGAAAAGGCCGGGGGCAGACCTTTAGGCTTCTCGTCAAAGCCATCATCCTGCACCAGCACTTCGCCTTCGGCCAGGACACCTGCTTCGGCTTCTGCCTCAATGCGGCTCAGCAGGCGCGTTTCCAGGCGCGAACGGCGGAAACGCCAGAAGATTCCCATGCCCGTGAGCATCGCAAAGAAGCTGCCGATCACAGGCAGGAATTCGTAAAACGGCAGGATCAGCACCAGATAGTAATACTGCGGCTGGTTACCACGCCGCACCGCCTGCTGTTCCAGCCAATAACCCAGACTGCCGATCAGACCCGTACCAAGACCGTTGATGTTGGTAAAGACAGTGGTGAAGAAAAAGACAAACAAGACGTAGAACACCGCTGTTGCGATTGCCCATCGCTTCCAATTCCAGGCGAGTCCCGCGGCGATACCGACGAGAAATGCCGGGAGTACGGGCAGGAACGAGAGGAACACCTGTATACCGAACACACTGGTGTCGAATTGCAGGAATGGAAGCGCCGCCTGCACCGCCTGCGCGATTTGCGGCATGGACATCGGGCTGGCGTTCATCGACTTCATGATAAACGGCGTTAGCCAGGGCAGAGTCAGCGTGCCCATCAGCAGCAGAATGTCGAATTCCGGGAAGCGGTAGAGCTGCTGCCACCAACCGGAACGCTTGAGGAAAGCGATCAAAGCGATCAGCGCGATACAGCCAGCCCAGAAGGCGTAAAACGGCCAGGTGATATAGAAGGTACCCGCGTCGGTCGCGCCCTCCTGCCCCGGTACGGCGGGCGCAGAGGTTTCGCCCGCATTGGTGTTGAGGACGTGCGAACGCTCTTCGACAATAACAAAAACGGTCGCAAAAACCAGTACGAGCGCCAGCAGCAGCAGCACGTCCAGCCAGGGCACACGCGCAGCACTCCCCCGAAACGCCCACAGCAGCGTGCCAACGACCACCAGCACGACGGCGATGACGACCATCACTGTCCAGCGCACCAACGCGCCGAATTCCGGGGACCCCTGGCCGAGCTGCAAAGCTGTATCTAACGGTGCGATGGACAGCACGATATACATGCCCAACGCGGCGACGCCCGCGATCAACCCAGCCATCGAGATGAAATACATCAACGTCCGTCCGGGCATCCGCAGGAACTGCTGCGCCATACGCGCCAGCCAGTACAGCGTGAGGAAGCTGCCGAAGATGGCGATATACATAAAGGCGACTTCTTTGGTCGCCAGACTCGCCAGCAGCGCCGCCGAGAAGATATACAACCAGCGCGCCTTTCGCAGCGCCCAGCGCGGCCCGTTCAGGTACATGAAAGTACAGTAGACCATCACGAGCGTATAGAAGATCGACGGCGTGTCCTCGCGGATGTAACGGTTGTAGTAGAGGATCAGCGGTGAAATCAGGAACATCACCGAAGCGAGGATCGCACCCCACTGCCCCAACCAGCGGCGGAACAGCAGTGGGAACATGACCATCAACACACCCAGCACCGCCGGGTATATGCGGGCAGTGAAATCATTATCACCGAACAGGAAATAGCTCAGCGCGGTGACGTGAAACAGGATCGGGCCATGCATCAGCGGCGTATGCGCGAAGATGCCGTTGGCATACAGATCCCACGAGAACTTGGTGTGTAAGCTCTCGTCGTGGCTCATCGTGCGGTCGCCGAGGATGTAGAAGCGCGTGAAGATCGCCAGCACCAGGATAACCAGGTAAACCCAGGTTTCCCAGTTCAGGCGAAAACGGCTGGTCAGCCAGCGCTCCAATGGGTTGGGTGCGTCGTTTTCAACATTCGAACTGATCGTTGTCATAAAGCCTCAACCATAAAACAGTCACCCCCGCCTTCGAGCCGAACGCAGGGAGTCGCAGGGTATCGTTTTGCCCTCAAGGGGTCGTATTCGCTTCAGTCAGCGGCACATACAGATTGCGCCGGGGTTCGGGCGTCACGTCAGCCACTATATGCATGGCGACGGCTGTGCCTTCGATGGGCTGCGTGCCGCCGGGTGTCGCGCGCACCGTCAGCGGCGCGGGCTGCGTGGGCGGCGACGCGAAGGTGATTTCGTTTCCACCAAACGTCAGCGGGATGAAAAACAGCGCGGCTACGATCAGCGCAGCCAGCCCGTAATGCAGCGATTGCAGCCGGGGCGCCGAGCGCGAGTGAACCGTTTCAGACTGCATCGCTGCCCAGACGCGCTTGAAATCGGGGCGGTAATCCGCTCCAACAAACGGCACGACCTGTTCCAGTTCGCGCGTCAGTTCAAGCTGCTGCAAGTATGCGGCATAGCAGGTTTCGCAGTCTTCGAGATGCCGCGCGACCAGATGTCGTTCGTGCGGCTGAAGTTCCCCGTGAATATACGCGACCAGGCGCGAACGAACCTTCCAACAGTGCATCATGCTTCAATTCCAATGAGTTCTTCTAACAGTCCAGGGCCGACAGGCTGCAACACGCCGCGCAGCCGTTCATGCGCCAACCGCACGCGGCTTTCTGCGGTCTTCTGCGGACAGCCCATCACTTCGGCGATTTCACGATAAGTCAGGCCATGCCCATAACGCAGCACAATTGCTTCGCGCAGGCGCGGCGTCAGCTCGGCCAGCGCAGCCTCGACGGCGGCCTTCGCGCTCGTTTCCATCAGGCGCGACTCCGGTGTTTCGGAGCGCGGGGCGGGCAGATCTGGCGAGAGCAGACTCGCGAAATCCATCCAGGGTAAGCGCTTACGGCGGTACAGATTCCGGCAGCGACTGAGCGCGATGGTGTACAACCAGGTCTTGAAGGCGGAACGCGTCGAGTCGTAGCGGTGCAGATTCTTGAAGGCATAGACGAACGCTTCCTGCATCACATCTTCGGCATCCTGTCGATTCATGAGCAGGCCATAGCACAGACGGTAGATGCTGGGCGCGCATGACTCATACAACGCAGCATACGCCGTCTGGTCGGACTGCAAACACCGGTTGATGATCGCTTCAAGCGTTTCGGATTGCGGATCCATGCCTTATCCATCCTGGCACTTATGCATATTTACTATACACAAGCGCCGCGATGATTCCTCACTGTCCTGGCTCGAAAGATACGCCATTATATACATCCTGGCGCAGCCATAATACCATCGTTTCCGAGGGAACGCCGCCTGTACGCGTCCGACGCTGCAACCACCATCCCAGGAAATCAAGGAAGCGCACATCGCGGGTGTTCCAGGTACTCGTAATGACAAAACGCTGACCCACGTAACTCCCGCCCAGATCAGGGTTTTCCAGGGCAGCAGGCAGCAGGACAATCTCCTGAGTCCGTGCAGAGGCGACATCTGGAACAAAACGAGCATTCGGGAAATCACGCAGTAGCCAGGCCACCACCCCATCGTCCGGCGCAAGGGCTGTCACCGTAATCTTGGGGAAGCCGCTGGTTTCACGGTCAGCCAGTTCGAGCAGCGTCGCACGAAGTTGGCGTGTGTCAGCGCTGGTCGCCTGCCGATTCCACAGTTCAACCGGGTTGTCAGCATCCTCTACGGCAGCACGCCAACCACCACCCAGGCTAGTCACCAACGCGAAAGCCATCAGGCCGATCAACGCGCCGCGCGTCGTCATGCCTGCGCCCCAGATACCCGCCGCCAGGAAGTAACCAATGGCGATGAACAGGATGATGATGACCACCCAGATAACGCTGATCGAATTGACCGAAGCGAAGTTAAACGGGCTATCAGAGACGAACAGCAGCGACCGCCCCAACGATTGGGCGTGAACCGCGAACATGCTGAGCAGCCCCACCATGATGATCGCCAACGTCCAGCGGCTCCATTCCGGCGCGCGCCAGATCAGCATTTCGCGCGGCTTATTCAGCGCTTCGGCGGCCAGCGCGCTGCCCAA
>JAEUQX010000427.1 GCA_016788625.1 Anaerolineae bacterium | reverse complement strand
GGTGCGATTCAGGAATATGCTGGGATTGAAAAACCTGAATGGTTAATGTAAAGTTCCCAATGTGACGATATGAGCGCAATAGTGGAAAACCAACCATTGCTTATTGCCTCATCACGTTGAGGGTTTCGTTTCTTGAAATTAGCTCAGGGCTGTTAGCTCAATTGGCAGAGCACACGGTTTACATCCGTGGGGTTACAGGTTCGAGTCCTGTACGGCCCACAATCTAGGATCCAATCCGAACATGAGCCAGCACATTCGCTGGCTTTTGTTTTGTCTGCACCAGCCTCACCCTGACAGCGTACCCGCTCAGAGATTTCTTGCAGGTAGGCAAAGGGAGGACGTAATTCCAGTCGCACTTTTCCCTCGGGGTCAACAACCACTTTCTCGACCATTAAGCGAAGCAGTTCCTTCTGATCACTCCGCTCCAAGCTATTATACAGTAAACCGACTTTTGCAATGATTTTTAACGCCGCATCCAGATTATTGACATGGTAATCCTGCTGAACATCCATCGACTCGATATTAGAACGCAGTGTGCGCCGACGATCCTGCCATTCTGCCCACAGGTTGTCCCAAATTGCTTCGGTGATCTTGCCCGCTGCAAAGAGGCGTGCTGTTCGTGCTTCTTCTTCATCAACAGCCTTTAATGCCGATTCAAGTTCCGTTCGTTCATCGGGGCGCAAATGTCCCAGTTTTTGGGCAATATCCTGAGTGTAGCAATCCCGGATTGCAGGCAGAATTTCGGGATTAACCTGAATCCGCATCATCTCCAATGAGATCTGAGCATCAATATCACTACACAGTAGATTGATGTCGCTGCGTGGCACACAATAATAGGACGTTCCACCACCCGAACGGCTGGCGTTCGATGTCGATCCGGTCAGCTTACGCAGACGTTCATCACCCGGTAACGCAATATAAATCAGACCCTTCAACAAGTAATCATGTCTGCGTCGCACTACTCGATGAGCATGTCGTCTGGCAAGAATTGCGAGTCCTTTCTCGAACTCTTCCGTGGCGACAATGGGGTTCCAGTTACCACGCAGTGTTTTTGGCGGGATACCTTCTTCAATGTTGACGATCCAGCCAGCGTATGTCCAGTTATGAAAGATGTCGGACATGGTGTTGTAGTGAACTTTGCGCTTGCCATTGGCTTTCACTTCGACGAACGGACGGCCACTCCGATAGTGATGACCGCGAGTGTGAAGTTCCTCAGCAATTTCTTCGAGAGTGAATTTATCTCCCAACAGCAAGTCCCACGCCAACCGCCAGATTTTGCCACGTTCAGGATCTTGCTCGATGTGATGACTTTTCTTGGCATATGACTTTCGACCAGGCGCTTCATCTTCGACACTGATGAACCCATCAGGAACACGTCCCAGATACCCACCATTGGCTCGTTTTGTCTCCGCTGCGCCCTTAATACGCAATCCTGACAGGATCGATTCGCGCCGCGCCAGCGTAAACGATAAGGCAACAATGATACGGTCATCGGCATCCATTGGATTGAGGTCAGGCTGGTTGGCAAAACGCACCGCAACCCCAAACTCATCCAGTTCATCAATAGCACGCAGCGCTTCAGTATCGTTGCGTCCAAAGCGATCAGCCCGTTCAACCACCACATGCGAAAACTTACCAAATCGTGCATCCTGCAACATGCGCTGATAGTCAATGCGCTGTGGATTTCTCCCCGTGAGAACATCTTTGTACTCGTCAATTACAGGGAGGTCAGACCGCTCGAGAACGGACTTATTGATAATATAGCGCTGCCGTGCCTGGGATGCTTCAGGATTTTGTGCCTCTTCATCACTGGTACGAAGATATACTGCCCATCCCGGTGTCGGTGTTGGGTATTTAGATTTCCGTCGAAGTGTCATAAGCTCTAAAGTTAAGGATATTCACTGATCTACAGGTTACACGAAGTCTGCCTGCTATGGTTTTTGGCGCTCTTTTTCGACAAAGGTATTCTGTGATGATGTTTGATCAACAAATCTATTCGTAGCCTGTTGATCACGGTTTCCTTTGTTAAGGAGTTCTGCCACCTTTAACAGTCGCATCAACATCTCATGTGATTCCTGATGAAAAGCAGGGTTGGTTTCAGCTTGCGTTTTCATGGAAGTGCCTGCTCGATCCAGTGGTAAACATCACCACCCTTCAGATAGAACTCAGTGATGTCTTTGCCAGCGGGAAGTTCGATAGTGCGAAAACGCGGCGAAAGGGAAAGCAGACGGTTCGCGCCTTTTTCGCCCGCTGCATCCCGGTCATAGGCGACCAGAATAGTGTGACAGTGGGTGAGTTCGGCATACCAGCGTGAAGTAAGAATAGCAGTGGCGCTACTCAGGGTCACGGCGGTTGCCAGATCACCCGCTTCCTGCCGCGCCAGCAGCGCGTCGAATTCGCCTTCGCAAAATAAAGCCATGTCTCGGCTTGCTAACCCGTCAGCGCCGTACAAGCCGTTGACATTGCCGCCTTTGATCTGCTGGTATTTTGGCGTGCCATAGGCGCGACGGACTTTCACTGCCCAGAGCGCGCCGGCTGCAAACCAGGGGATGGTAATGCCACACGGCACATCCATGCCCTCGATAACCTGCCAACTGCGGAAGTCGCCCGGCACATACCCCAACCGGGCAGCGCGAATGGTGCAGGTGGTCAAGCCTCGTCCAGTGAGATAATTTAAGGCGGGTTCACCGACTTCCGACCAGAGCGTTTCTTCCGCCTGGCTGACAATGCATTCCGCGCGATGCTGCCAGTCCCATTCCGGTGGTTCAGAAGGGGATTTCAGACATTTGCGCTCGACAGTGGGTAAATCCTCGATCCGTTCGCCCAGCACCCGCAACGCCTCGACAAAGCTCAGGCGACGGTAGTTCGTGAGCCAGTCCAGCGCGTCGCCGCTGGTGTCACAGGCTCCAAAGCACCGATAGCCATTGGCCCAGACTGCCAGGCTAAAGCCCTTGTGTTCATGATGGAAGGGACATTTCCATAAATATGCGCGACCACCGTGCAAGGGGGCAGGACCCAAATCCTGCTCGACCAGGCGG
>JAEUQX010000423.1 GCA_016788625.1 Anaerolineae bacterium | reverse complement strand
CTCTGCGCCTCTGTGGTGAAATCTTCTGCCTTTCACTCATTACTCGTCACTACTCATAACGTTTGCCGAGCTTTTCCGAGATGCTGTCGTCGGCTTTGTCGCTGATGTGCTGGATGTACACCGTCGTGACGCGCAGGCTCTTGTGCCGCAGCAGGCGCGCAACCTCGATCACGCTCGCGCCGCCCATCACGGCATTCATCGCGGCAGTGTGGCGCAGGCTGTGCGGCGTGATGCCGTGGCCGGGGCCGAAGGCTTTGTCGGCGTAGTGCCGCACGACGCGCTCGATGCCTGTCGCGGAGAGTGGACGTTCCGTGCTCGGTGCGATGTCTGACTGCGCGAACAGGTTGAGCGTGCCGCGTTTGCCACGCGTGGTCAGGGCGAAGAGGGGCGAGTCGTCGCTGACCTCCTGGCGCGTGTCGAAGTAGTCGTTGAGCGCGCGCACGACGACGGGCTGCAAGCGTTTCTCCACGATCTCGCCGCCCTTGTTGGTGTACTGCATATATACATCGTGCCCCTGCACGCGGAAGTCGCTCAACTTCAGGCTGGCGACCGCATCCACGCGCACGGCAGTGGTCAACAGCAGCAGCAGGATGGCATAGTCGCGCTTGCCTTTCTCGGTCTTGCGGTCAACGCTGTTGAGTAGGTCGATGTCCTGGCCGCGCTGCCCATCGAGGAAGGTGGCTTTGCCGTAGGGGTTGATGGCCTTGCGTTTCACGCCGTCGCACGGGTTATCGCCGCGCAGCCCGCGTTCGACCGCGAACTTGTAGAACGACGACAGCCCGGCCAGGCGCAGGTTGATCGTCGTCAGGTCGTAGCCGGACTGTTCGAGATGGTGACGGTAGCGCAGCACATCCGACTGCGTGACAGCTTCCGGCCCTGTGGGACAGAAGGCGAAGAAACGGTTGAGCGCGCGCAGGTAATTCTTGCGCGTGTTCTGCGAGTTGAAGTTGAGCAGCCAGTCGAAGGCGGCTTTGTGCCAGTCTGAGGCGTGTTCTGCGGTCAGTTCCGTGTAGTCGGGAATGGTGATTGGGGACAAGAAAGACACTCCCTTGCGTTAGCTGAATAACAACATATTATTCAGCTAAGACTGTAACACGGAATTTTCGTACTGTCCAGCAGAAGCAATTCGCAGCCGCTGCGAAAATGCGACTTTCCAATGCGAGTCGCGAACGAGTTCCCACAAGCAGCGTTTTTCCGATCAAGACGCCATTCGCTCATTGATAAACGGACTGCCGTTCTGCTTATTTTGGGTGTCAGAATTTATCGAATGACATAAGGAATTAGCGGTCAAAGCGCACATTTGTGCTACGGGCAAATCCTGGGTAAACTGATGCCTGCCCGCACATTCAGCATGTCAGGAACGGTGAACCGTATGGCGAAACAGACCACAGGCCCGATCTACCCCCTCACTGCTTTGCGAACCCTTTCGCTGTATACCCAACGTCTGACAGCGCCGACCACCCTCAGCACGGAAGCCATCGTTGATCTGGTCATGGTGCTCGGCTACGTGCAGATTGATACGCTGCATGTCGTCAATCGCGCTCACGATGTCACTCTGTGGGCACGTTTCGGCTCCTATAACGTGGGAGACTTTCACAAGCTGATCTATCAGAACGGCGAGCGCAGGCTCTACGAAGGTTGGGGGCACGCGGCCAGCATCATCCCGCTGGAACACTACCGCTACCATCGCTGGCGCGGCGACAAACATTACAGCCACAATCCCGCCTTCAGCACCTGGCTGAGCAAGGACGGCAACCGCGAGTTGGTTGCGCAGACGTTGGACCGCATCCGCACCGAAGGCGGGCTGCGCGTGGGCGATTTTGAGAGTGACGACCAGCCGCGCGGCACATGGTATGACTGGAAACCCTCCAAAATGGCGTTGGAGGTGTTGTTCGCCTGGGGTGATCTGATGGTAGCCGACCGGGTGAACTTCCAACGGGTGTATGATGTGCGCGAGCGCGTCCTGCCGGAATGGGTTGACACGACTCCCCTCACTTCTGACGAGGCGCGCCGCTTCTGCCTCGAACAAGCGGCCAGGGCGATGGGTGTGTTCGACCTACACAACCTGACCTTCTACGCCTACATGCGCTCCATCCCCGCCAAACCACTGATCAAGGCTATGATCGCAGAGGGTGTGCTGGTCACCATTCAGGGCGAGGCGATGAATGGAGTCCGAACCTGGACGCTGCACCGCGACAACCTGTCGCTGCTGGAGCGCGTCGCTGACGGGGAGATCACCGCGCGGCACACCACCTTCCTCGCCCCATTCGATTCTGTGTTGTGGGCGGGTAATCGTGACGAAACGCTGTGGGGCTTCAAACAGCTTCTGGAGTGCTACAAGCCCGCTGCGGAACGCGTTTACGGTTACTTTTGTTTCCCGATTCTGCATCAGGACAGACTGGTTGGGCGCTTCGACCCCAAGCTGGATCGCAAGACGGGCGTGCTGCACCTGCACGCGCTCTACCTGGAGCCAGGCGTCGAACCGGATGATGCACTGGTCACCGGAGTCGCTGGCGCGATGCGCGACTTCCTGGCCTGGCATGGCGCGACCAGCCTGACGATTGGCCGGAGTGACCCGCCTGCGTTCGGGGAAAAGCTGCTGCGGGCGCTGTAGTCGGTTACGGCCTCAAGCATCATCAATACCATCAACGATTGCAGACAATGCATCTCAGATCATGTCGTGCGCCGAATTCGATAGCGTTTTGGCTCGACAATCACAAGAGTATGTCGGAGATGTTCCCTATAAAGTTCATCTAACATCTTTTGCAGGGAATTGATCAAGTATTCTTCATCGGGAATTGCGTATCGCAAAACGACGATCCCGGCATACTCGTCAGGTGGATAATCGATCACATTGGCGAAATCCAGATCAATGCTGAGTAACACTGCATCCAGTTGTTGTGCAAGCCGGATAACATCAGTGTCAGCTGAGTTTGCTGGAATATGCTCTGTCACCGTAACAACCGAATAGTCCCATGCCTTGAGAATCCGAACGAATTTCCTTGGGACACATTGATCGACAAGAATACTCATCGTGTAGGTACAATGACTTCTTGCTGGACTACACGGCTGGCATAGGCAATGCACGCCAAAACGTCAGCCGTCGTAAGCTCTGGATAGTAGTCCTCAGAGATGATCTCTTGGACTGACTTCCCGTTTCCCAGGAGATCAAGCACAACATAAACCGGGATACGTGTCCCTGCAATTCGCGCCTGCCCATGCAGGACATCGCGTGAGACAACAATACGGTCTGCCAGGAATTGTTCGTCTAGGGCCATTGGAAGAATCCTCAATACATGGTCGTCATTGTAGCATGGCAACCGCCGCCAGAAAATCGACCGACCATTTCTGGAATAGTAGCGCCTGACGATTGGCTGCAGCGGGCGCTGTAGCCCTACCCCTTCGCCACATCCAGTCGATATACCACTTCACCGTCTACGATGCGCCCATCATCCACGAAACCGAGACTGGCGTAGAGCTTGCGTGCGATGTAGTTTTCCGGCTCAAAGCTGATATACACTTTGTCGCAGTCCGGTTTCTCGCGCAGCGCTCGCAGCACCTCGACCATCGCTGCCCTGCCATAGCCTTTGCCCTGATAGCGCTGGTCAACCATCAGGCGGATGATTGCGTAACCGCCATAGTCCTCATCATCCCATCCGTACATCGTAAAGCCGACCATCGTGTCGTCGTCATACACTGCGCAGGCTGTCAGCTCATCGGCGTAAACTCCTGCTTCCGCAATCGAGTAGAGGTTTGACGCGACGAAGTAGCGCTGGTCATCGGCCACGCGCAGGTTAATTGCTTCTCGCCAGTTGTGCCTGGTGATGCGTTCAAGTCTCACAGTCATACGAAGATCCCTCAATCTGATCTGTTGTGCTCTATTACGATCTTTATATACTTGGTAAGGGCTATTGTAATCCATTCATAGCCGTTTGTTCCAGCGTGCTGGCATAACGCGCAGGAATGCGCTTGAATCCAACCACATCCTTCAACAAAGATGGAGTCAACATCATGCCCCTGCCCGCCAGCGCATACACGACGCTCACACCCGATACACATATCTGCCGCCTGCTCAACGGGCTGTGGCAGGTCTCCGGCGCGCACGGCCAGATCGACCCGGCGCGTGCCCTGCCCGACATGCTCGCCTACCACGACGACGGCTTCACCACCTGGGATCTAGCCGACCACTACGGCCCGGCGGAAGATTTCATCGGCCAGTTCCGGCGGGTGCTGCGCGAACGCAATCCCGACACGTCAAACGACTCGCTGGCCTTCACCAAGTGGGTGCCGCGCCCTGGACGCATGACGCGGGCGGTGGTCGAGGCGGCGGTAGGCGTTTCGCTGCGGCGCATGGGCGTCGAGCATCTGGATATGCTCCAGTTTCATTGGTGGGACTACAGCAGCGGGTATATAGATGCACTGCGCCACCTGGCGGCACTGCGCGATGAGGGCAGAATTCGCCACCTGGCGCTGACCAACTTCGACACGCGCCGCGTCGAGCAGATCATGGACGCGGGGATCGGCGTCGTTTCGAACCAGGTACAGTATTCGCTGATTGACCGCCGCCCGGAACGGCAGCTGAGCGCTGCCTGTGCCGCGCGTGGAGTTAGCCTGCTGACTTACGGCACCTTCTGCGGTGGGCTGCTGAGCGAGGCCTATCTCGGCCAGCCGGAGCCGCGTCCCGCAGCGCTGAATACCGCCAGCCTGCGCAAATACAAGAACATGATCGACGCCTGGGGCGGTTGGGGCTTATTCCAGGAACTGCTGCGCGCGCTCAGGCAGATCGCGGATAAGCACGGCGTGAGCATCGCCAACGTGGCTGTGCGTTTCATCCTCGACCAACCCGCCGTTGCCGGGGTGATCGTCGGGGCGCGACTGGGCGTGCGCGAACACCGGGCTGAGAACGCGCGGGTCTTCAGCTTCGCGCTCGATGCCGACGACCGCGCGCAAATCGAGGCGGTCAGCGCCCGCTCGCGTGATCTGTTCCGCGTCATCGGCGACTGCGGCGACGAGTATCGGCGGTAAGTGTCCTATGGCAACCATTCGCCTCGACTCACAAAACCTCACAGAACTGCCTGCCTCCATTGCCGAGCAGCGCGATCTGACCGACCTCAGTGTCTACGACAACGCGCTGACCGCCCTGCCCGATTGGTTGTGGTCGCTGACGGAACTGCGCCGCCTGAACATCTCGGCCAATCGGCTGACGGCAGTTTCGGAAGACATCGGCAGGCTGACGCATCTGCGGATGCTCGACATGGGGCACAACGCCGTCACGACGCTGCCGGATGCGCTCGGCCATCTGCCCGAATTGACGGACTTCCTCTACCTGAGCGACAACGGTTACGCACGCCTACCTGCCAGCATCACGCGCCTGACGCGGCTGCGCTACCTCAACGTGACCGACAATGCGCTCACTGCCCTGCCCGATGACCTGGGCGCGATGGTCGGGCTGCTGGAACTGCGCGCCTACAATAATCCGTTACAGCGTCTGCCCGACTCGATTGGCGCGTTAGTCAACCTGCGCGAACTGCACCTGGATAACACGCCGCTCACGGCACTGCCGGACACAATCGGCGGCCTGGCTGAACTGCGTGTGCTGTCGCTGCGGGGCTGCGCGCTGCGGACGCTGCCACGCACTCTCGGTGGCCTAACCCGGTTACGTCACCTGGATTTACGTGGGAATCACTTGACCGAGCTGCCGGAGACGATTGCAGAACTGCCCACACTGGAGAAGCTCGATCTGCGTTGGCTGCACGGCCTGACGGACGTACCCGGCTGGGCAGCAGCGCTAGAGGGGCGCGGGTGCGTGGTGTATTATTGACAGATCACCCTATCTTGCGGAGCAACCCCCATGCAACTCGATGCTTTTCGCCGCTGGACGGAGCGGCTGCACGCGAATCTCGCCACTGACCCGCGCGTGATCGGGCTGGTGATGCTCGGCTCCAGCGCGGAGGCCGGGCGGACGCCTGACCAATGGTCGGATCACGACTTCTTCGTCATCACCACGAGCGGCGACCAGGAGCGCTTCCGCACCGACCTGGGTTGGCTGCCGGACGCTGAACAGATCGTGCTGCGTCCACGCGAGACCGCGCACGGCCTGAAGGTGCTGTTTGCCGATGGGCATCTGATTGAGTTCGCCGTGTTCGACCTGGACGAACTGCGGATGGCGCGCGCGAATGATTACCGCGTGCTGCTCGACAAGGCCGACGGAGCAATCAACGCGGCACTGGCCGAGATTGCCAGACCGTCCGAGAGCCATGCCTTCGACCGCGAGCGCGAGATGGCGCTGGTGCTCTCGCTGCTGTTGGTCGGCGCGGGGCGAGTGGCGCGCGGCGAAGTGCTGAGCGGGCAGCGCTTCATCAAGGACTTCGCCTTCAGCGGGCTGCTGCGGCTGATCGCCCATGAGATTCCGGCAGCGGTGGGTTCGAGGCCGGATAATCTCGACCCGTTCCGCCGTGTCGAAGCCTCCTACCCTGCTCTCGCGAAGGAACTCCAGGCGGTGCTGCTGCTGGAACCGCTGGCCTCCGCGGGTGCGCTGCTCACGTTCATCGAGACACACCTGCGCGATGTTCCCGCCCAGGCCGTGCAGGTGGTGCGCGATGTGCTGCGCGAGGCGGGCACGGGTTAAGACAGATGCAGCGCCGCCAATACTCCCCATGCAGATTCCGGCGCTGCGGCATAGATTTCGTCATACTGAGCGAAAGCTTCCGCATCACGGTTGAGTAATTCTAGACTCAGGCCACGCAGGTAAAGCATAGCTGTTCGCGTATTCTTATCTACTTTCTGTCCGCGCAAGCCTTGCTCGACTATGCTCAAGGCATGTTGATCATTTCCTTCTCGCATTTGTTCTAGGGCATCCCACAAGGTCTCGCCTGGTTCAAGCGCATAATTTGTAGCTTTTCCACGTATAGGTTGAATGTTCGTCACCACGTAACGTTGCTGCTGATCATCCCACTGGTAAACAGCCTGTGCCAGATACTCAAGTCCCGGCACCTCATACCAGGATACGAAGGCATCAGGCAAATGCTGCTCAAACGTTCCGAGCCACGCCGCGAGTTCGTTTGGAGCGCAGAATGGGATATGCTGTGCTGCTCGCAGGGAGTCGCTATCTAGTCGCCAGACGGTAGCAACATGGGGTGGCCCCCAGTGACTGCCATCCTCACCTGGCCTTGCGCTGGGGCAATTCAACCCAGGGTTTCTTGCTGTTGTGACGAATACTTGCTCGTCTCCAATGGGTGAATTGCGAACATAAATCTGATCGACAGATGTTGACAAGAATACATCGTGATAAGTGGCCCCACCCGACACTGTGTGCAAAAACAGCGCTGGAATAGGGAGTTCAAACTTGATCAACCATTCGTCATGCTGATCGCCATTCAAATCGAAGTTCCAGGATTCCTGAATTGAGAACCCTATAACTGCAAGCTGTTCGGGTGCTGAGGTATCAAGTCGAAGTGGATCTGCTGCCAACTGATCCCTCAGCATCAAACCCATGTCGCAACCAGCCTGTAATGGAGAGGGAAACGAAAGGTGTCGGCTGTTTGGCGCTTCACCAAAGCTTTCGAGCGTTGTTCCCACAATAACGTCTAATGGCGATCCCACGCAGGTGTCAGTACCGGGTGAGCATTCGAATGCGAAACTGTTGTAGGCTGCGCGACACGTAGCAAGCGCACTGCCGAGATTGTCAGCAATCGCCCATATGAATTGAGTCAATACAGGTGGATAGTCCGTAACTCCGGCGACTTCTGCGATAACGCTGGCAGCACTTTCTCCCTGTCCGGTGAGCGTATAAGCCAATGCCAACCGTGTCTTTGCATAGGGCAGCAACACGCTCTCGGTTGGCACAATGGATACCTCTTCCCCAGCAAATGGCATTGTAAACGCACGCTCATAATGCACGATTGCTGCGTCATAGTCACCAGACCATAACGCTGTTTCCGCCGCTCGGATCTCACATCCTGCAACTTCATTGTCGAAGCGCTCGCGAGACTGCAACGAATAAGCGTGCCCGTCCCAGGCGAAAACACGCCGGAGTAGCCATGTGCAGCCCCAGTTGTCGCCCTGGCGCTGCTGAATAATGACTTCCTGAGTCCCATTCCCGTCTTCATTTGTAAATGAGATGGTCACGCCATTGGGGAACAAAGGCCCGGCGGCGCCGCCAGGTGCATCATATCTCATCTGCTCACGCCCATCACCCTGCGGTGCGATGTCTACTAGGCGACCATTCTTCCAGTGCAGCACGAGCAGATGCCCACCATTTAGTCCATTTGCTCCGTAACCGCCTACAGCCAATACCCACTCCGGCAAACCATCTCCAGTCAAATCCTCAAACAGAATTTCTTCCATGAAACCGCTCGCGATAGAGACATAGTGTGCATCTGGTCTGAAGAACGGCAGCGGCGTTTCAACCAAGCGGTACGCGGTGCCCTCGCGGCGCAGCACCACAACCTGTGAATCAGGTATTTCAAGTATCCATTCGTTTTGGCCGTCAGTATCGAAGTCACGCGTTGTGACCCGAATAACTTCATCGTCAGTTGCGAACTGGCTGAAAGCGTCGAGATTAATAGTGTTCTCCTCAATCCAGTTCAGAAGCAACCATTGCTCCCAACGCGCCTGATGCTCAAAATAGGGGATAGAAGCTTTGTTGATTGCCAAATAGGCTGCGCGGAGGTCTCGATACGTTGGCAAGAGCGGGTCAGAATAGCGCAGGGAAAACTCTGCATCAATGATCGATGGCAATCCATAGTCGTCTCTGCTTTTCCGTGCAAGCACATCAACCACAGTTGCCAGATAACTCGCGGCCGTTGGTGAGGCTAATAAAACATGATCTTGGTTGGGTATGTCTGCTGCGAGGCTGAATGTATATAGCAGAAACAGTATCGCAGCAAAGCAGAGTTTTACTCCTCGTGTTGATTGACGATGCTTCATGTGCCTACATTCCCCCCAATTCTGCGGGTTGTGCTGCTCTTACTGTAACACGGCCTGACTGAACAGGTCTACAATGCAACAGATAGGCAATTCCCTGTAAAGGTGGAACATGAATAACACAGAGAACCAACCCACGAAAACCAACAAGATCGGCGCTGGTTTTGGCATCGGCATCGCAATTGGTGTCGGCCTGGGTGTGGCGTTGGACAACGTGGGTCTAGGATTGGCGCTCGGAGTCGTTTTCGGCGCAATCTTCGGCAAGGCATTTGAGTCACGTTAAGCGCCAAGACAGCGGGATGGCGTGATGGGCCAGGAGTGCACTTTCATGCCATCCCAAAACGGAAATCGTATGTCACAGCCATCCATGAACCAAATCGCGCGCGTCACCGCGGCGTCTACCCTGGCGATGACGAGGCCGACGCGTTCCACGCTGCCAAGCGTATTGACGGCAGTAC
>JAEUQX010000407.1 GCA_016788625.1 Anaerolineae bacterium | reverse complement strand
CGCGTCAACCACCTTCACATCATCCCGCCTGTACAGTATCATGGGCACGCTCAACATGAGGTCATTCATGCGTCTGTTCACCTCTCTCCAATCCCACCTGCAAGCATCACCCACCGCGCTGCGTGCTGTACGCTGGTTGTTGATCGCTCTGGTCGCGTTCGCGCCGGGCATCGTTTCCTATGTGATGGTCAGCGCCCGCGCCAACCCGGCTAACTTCGTGCCCGTGTGGAACGACGAGGTGAGCTACTGGCATCAAACACTGACCTTCATCCACGCGGGATTCGAGGGCGGTTACTACACGTCGTTTCACGAAGGTACGCCCCCCGCTGAGTTCACACATTTTTACACGCACGGCCCCTGGTATCCCATGCTCTATGGCACGCTTGCTCGCGTGACAGGGTGGGGACTGGGCAGCGCGCTGTTCACCAACGTGCTGCTGGTCGCGCTGGCGCTGGCGGCGTTGTGCATCGCGGCGCGCTTCACGATTCGCCAGTTGATCGTCACCGGGTTGCTGGTCGCCAGCTTCTGGCCGTTGATGTTTTACCTGTTCACCAACATGCAGGAGGCCTTGCAGCAGTCGCTCGGAATCCTGCTAGCGCTCTCGTTCTACGCCGCGCTGACGCAGCGCGAACATTTGAAGCTCGGCTACAAAGTCGCCATCTTCGTGCTGATCTTTTTCGCGGCGGTCACGCGGCTTTCGTGGGGCATCTTCTTCCTGCCGTTTTTCCTGTTGGTGGGTCGCAAGTCCTGGCTGGGTTACCTGCTGGCGCTGCCTGCCGCCGGGGTCGCGACAGTTACTGCCATGCTGATCGCCAACGCAGTCGGCGCGCCGGGCAATAACTCGATCTTCGCGGTGCTGGACGGCTTCTCGATCTCGATCAGCGCAGGCTTCGAAGGGTTGTGGCGCTACCTTTCAGAGAATATCACGCGCTACTTCGCTGCGGACAAGTACCCGCTCGACGCCTGGCTGACGGTTCAGATCATTGTGCTGGTCGTCGCGCTGCTGGGCATCGCGGCGGTTCAGGCCTGGCGTGACCGCGCGGCGCTGGTCGAGACGGCTTTTCACAGCTTCAACATCATCGGTATCGTGCTGGCCTGCTGGTTGCTGTATATCATCGCCACAATGGGAGACTACCGCATCATCGGTGCGCACCTGCTCGTGACGGCGCTCGTCATGGTCTCCATGAAGCGTGAACGGTTGGTGGCGTTGCTGATCATCTCCAACCTGTTGTTCGTGCCGGAGTTTGTGCGGCTGTACAACGCTGCTATCATCGACCGCAAGTTTCAGGTATCCACACAACCAATCAACGACTTTCGCGCGCTGGTCGAGCCGCATCTTGTTTTCGACCCCGCCGCGCCAAGTCCCTGGTGCAATTCCGTGCTGTTCTATGTGCGCGACTACAATAACCTCTTCACAGCAGTCCCGGCGGGCTTTGGCCTGTCGTTCTACGCCGATCCGGTTGACCCCAAGCTGCCATATCATTCGCGCTATGTACTGCTGAACGATGATTTTTATGGGCGGCTGGAACAGCGCGCGGAACGACCTGACCTGGAATTCCTGGTCGCTACTCCCAACGGCAATCTGTACATGAACCGCTCGTCAGCGTGCGAGCAGCCCACTTCATGACACGACGTTCATGGGCACTGCTGCTGGGCGTGTTGGTCAGCCTGGGGGCTGTCGGACTGGCACTTACGCAGGTGGACGTGTCGCAGTTGGGAGACAGCCTCAGCCGCGCCCGCTACATCTACATTCTGCCGTCATTCGCGGTCTTCCTGCTCGGTTTATTGGCACGTGCGTACCGTTGGCAGTATCTGCTTGATCAGCCCATTACGCTGCGCAGCAGCTTCAGCATCAACAGCATCGCCTACCTGCTTAACAGCTTGCTGCCGCTGCGCGCGGGTGAGGTTGCCCGTGTCCTGCTCAGCGCCCGCACCGAACCGCCCATACCCGTTGTACAATCGACCAGTCTGATCGTCGTCGAACGGCTGCTGGACCTGCTGTTTGTCGTCATCCTATTAGCGCTGGGTCTCGGCATGGGTGGTGTGCTGCCTACCGAAGTCCGCGCTGCTGCTTTCGTCTCCGCGCCCGTCGCGCTGCTCGCCCTGCTGCTGCTGACACTACTTGCTTACCGGCCAGCCTGGGCAGAAGTCGTCACTCGCCTCTTCGAGTCGCGCATCCCATTTCTCGCCCGTGAGCTGCATCACATCATGTCGGCGCTTGCACTGCTGCGGCGTCCGGCACAGTTCGCCCGTGTGCTGCTGTGGACGGCCATAGGATGGTTGTGCACTATCGCGGCGACGGTTGTGCTGATGCTGGTCTTCTTCGAGCGTGTCGACTGGCTCACCACCTGTCTGGTCACGGGAGCGTTGGCCTTCGCGGCCGCGCTGCCTGCCGCGCCGGGCAATATCGGCACCTATGAACTGGCAGTGTTAGTTGTCCTGCGTGCCGCTGGCTACGACGAGAACGTCGCCTTCGTCTTCGGCGTCCTGCTGCACGCCGTCGATGTTGGTGTTTATCTACTGGCGGGCATCAGCGGTCTGCTGCACCTCGGTCTGAACCTCAGCCAGTTTTCTCGCGAGCTGGCGCGCTAAGTCGTCGTATCTCGTATCCCATTCCTAGTCATTCCATGTGGTGCGCTTTGCGACGTGTTTCCTTCAATTCACACAAAACAGGCTGCTACCACGCGACAACGCCGTTCCCCAAATCGCCAAACTTTCGGATAGTGATAAATGTCACTATATGAATAGTTGAGTTACGGCTTATACTCAAGATGATCGATCCCAACTATATTCGCGCCACTCGGATCGTGTTTTGTCTTTGGGCATTCGGCACTGTGCACTGAACCCAGACTGAACCCAACAGGAGATGCCCACAAACACAAATAAAATAAGTGAAGGATAAAATGATGCCTGGCAAACGAGTCGTAGTCTTTCTTCTCTCGATTTTCCTCTTCTCCATCACTACCTACGCCCAATCGGATCTTCAACTGGCAGCCCCAGGCCCTTATGCCGTCGGGCTGAAGACGATGCGTTTTCAAGATGTCAGCCGGGACAAAGTTGTCATCAATACCAGCATCTGGTATCCCGCACTGGTTGGCGCGGATGGCAAGGCCGTTGAACCCGATCAGAGCGGCGCGCCTTATCCGCTCGTGCTCTACTCACATGGTGGGGGCAGCTCTCCCGCAGAAGCAGTCGATACGGGACTTGCACAAGCGCTGGTTTCGCAGGGCTTTGTGGTAGCGGCGATGCGTCACGGCAGTGATTCGTCGACGAATTCATGGGTTGACCGTCCCCTGGATCTGTTGTTCGTCCTGAATAGTCTGGCCGCTCTGGACGAAGGTGAACTGGTTGGGATGATTAACACCGACAAGGTGGGCGTCACAGGTTGGTCATCCGGCGGTTACACCTCTATGGCGGCGGCTGGCGCGCGCCTGAATCCACTCCTCATCAAAGATCTGCTTGACTCGCCGTTCGATCCTGAAGACATGACCGATCCCCGCTATTTCTATCCCGACTGGAACTGGGATACCTTCGCGGAGTACGGCTCTCGTTTCCTCACCCTCGATGGTGACAATCTGTGGCCGGCCATGACGGATGAGCGTATTCAGGCGGTGCTGCCAATCGCCGGAGGCGACGCACCGTTGTTCGGCGAGGCGGGAACGGCGGCTATTTCCAAACCCGTGTTCATGATTGCCGCGACGGCGGATCAATATAATCCCTATCCGGTGAATATTGTGCCCGCGTTTGAAGGTGTCGGCGCAGTGGATCATTACCTGTTGACGCTGGTCAATGAAGATCATTACTTCCCGATTGACCCGGTCATGCAGCCAGTGCTGGCACATTTCGCGGTAGCCTACTTTGGTTACTACCTTCAGGGAAAAGAAGACTATGCCCGCTATCTGTCGGCGGACTACATCACCAGCCTGACCGAGTATGACAACCTCGTCTGGGGGGTCTACTCCGAGGAATAAAACCTACCGGGCATGAACACCACTGGCGCGGCGCGATTAACCTACTATGCCGCGCCAGTCCGCGTGAACTCGCTCAATAGTGTTTTACTCTCGTTCTTCCCTTTCCATGCGGTGCGCCTTGCGGCCCGCGCGCTGCGTTTTCGTCGGCGCGGGCGTCGGGATGAGCGTGCGTGCCTTCTCGATGGTACGCGCGGCCAGTTCGCGTGCCCCTTCGTGCAGTTCGGCGTTGCGCTTGACGTAAGCCACGTTGCGTTCCATGTCCTCGGCAGACCAGCCGCGGCTGTGGGCGATGAATGGGAACTGTGGGAAATCGAAACCGAGTTCCGAGAAGAACATCAGCATCTGCCCAGCCACTGCCTGAATATTGTCCTGTCCACCGGTGATAATGAACGCGGCAGTTTTGTTGCGAATCAGCACATTATTCTGAATCGTCACCTGGTTCTGGATACAGTTCATACGCTCGATCATCTTGAAGTAGAGCGAACTGGCGCTGCCCCAGCGGATGGGCGACGAGATGATCACGGCGTCGCACCAGTGCACCAGCGCCTCATAGACCTGTACCATCTCGTCCGTTTTGTCCATTTTCGTGATCGAACACGGCCAG
>JAEUQX010000394.1 GCA_016788625.1 Anaerolineae bacterium | reverse complement strand
CGTTTCGCGCGCTGGACAACCTGCGCGAGATGGGAGTCCTGGCGCGCCTGCTGCTGGTCTTTACGATCTGCGGCGGTCTGTTCTGGGTGCGCTGGCGGATGCCACAGACTCACCCGAAGGGTGTACGCCAAGCGGAGATCGAGAAACTCATTATCCTGGTCGCGCTGGTCTGGGTGCTGTGGTTCGCGCTGGTCTCTATCGGCTGGCGGCGTTATGCCTTCATTGGGCAAACCTTCACCACCATCCTGGTTGCCTATGGTGTCGCTCTGGTCTGGGAAAGCTGGCTGAAGCTGCCGAGTACACGCTGGCTATACGCTGGGCTGGCGGCGGCGGGCGTGATCGTCGGACTGGTGATCTACACGCCGCGCTTCGCCAATCCGATGGGCGATCAGTTCGCGCGGCTGGTGCAGTACATTCAGCGCGAAGTCCCGGCGGATGCGCGCATCGTCACCTGGGAATGGCCGATCAGCTACTTCACCGATCAGAACTATCTGATGCCAAGTACGCACGCGACCAACCAGATCACCGCCGCTGTCTTCCTGGGGCGCGACATCGGCCCGTCGCCATTCGCGCCGTTGGAGGACTGCCCGGATTACGTGCTGGTGGGGTCGTGTGATGTTGTTAGGCTGCTGATGGGGTCTGCGCTGGTGGCTGCTGAGACGCCCGCGCTCTTCAACGAAGGGCCTTATGAGCTGTATCGCATCCCTGCCGAGAATCTGCTGCGCGCCGCAGATGGGAGCTGCAGCGCGCCGCCGGAGTGATCAGGAAACGTCGTCACCGACTGTTGACAGCGGTGTCGGCTGCGTATCTTCGTCATCAACTGCTGGCAGGGCTATCGTTTTTTTTAGCGCGTCCGGCGACTGTGCCAGCTCGCCCTCGGTTTTGGGGGAAATCTGGCGCGTTGGGGCACGCGGGTCTACAGGCGCCTGGTTGGTTGGCGTGGGCGGTTCAATCGCGCGCAGCGCTTCCGGCGTGGCGATGCGCTGCAAGGCCGCGTAGGCGGTGCGGCGTACCATTTCGTTCGTGTCATACAGCGCGGCGGCCAGCGGCTCAACAGCCCAATCCGCGCCCAACTGCCCCATCACGGCGGCGGCGTTGCGGCGGATGCGGGCATCCTTGTGGCGCAGCGTGGCGAGCAGGGAGACTTCAATCGGCGCACTTTCCAGGGCGAGCAGTGCCTCGGCAGCGGCCAGGCGCACGCGGGCGGAATGCTGACGGTTGTGGAAGACCATCACCAGCGTTTCGGCGGCAAGCTTCTCTTTCATCTCGGCCAGCGTTTGGGCGGCGCGGATGATGTGTTCGGGGTTGCTGCCGCTCAGTTGGGCGATGAGCCGCACAACCTGGTTCGGGCCGTTAGCCCCATCCTCAGCTTCATCATCCAATTCCTGCTGGAAGAGTACATCGAGTGTGCTGATGAACACGGCGCGCACTTCCGGATCGGATTCGAATGCCAGTGTGGCTTGCAGCGCGGGAATGGCGCTGCTGGCACCCAGAGCGCGCAAAGCCGTCGCGGCCCGGCGGCGGATATCGGGTTCGGCATGTTTCAGCGCTTTGATCAGGCCATGTACGTCAGATTGTGCCTGTAAGCGCCATATGTCGTAGTTGGATTCTGCCACAGCGTTTATCTTTCCCTGGCGCGTGATATTGTCATTCTAACATACGGAACCCTAACAAATGCCCAAAAAGCTGCGAGACTTCACGAACTTCGTACATTTCCCAACAGTTTGTTTACCGGCTGTAGCGCACAAATGGACATAAGTATTTGATGAGAAGCCCAGACAGATAAATCTACTGGCCGTGAAACCGCCATATTGATGTAAGGGTGCTATCGATTTTGAAGTCCCATTCGTTCTGACAAGGAGTAAGGTAAACACTATGTCTCGTTTCAAAGTACTACTCGTCCTCTGTATGGCGGTTCTCCTGGGTTCGTTGGCTTTCAGCGCGGGCGCGCAGGACATGCCAGCCCCGCAGGTCAACCTGAAGGCTGACCAACTGGTAACTGGTGGTTTCGTGACGATTGACTCGATCTACAGCGAGTCGACTGGCTTTGTCGTCATTCACCGCACGTCCGACGGCGGCGTGGCAGGTGTTTCCCGTCCGCTGGCAGCAGGCTGGACGAACAACCTGCGCATTAACATCAATACGACGGTCGCAGAGGCGCAGATGAGCGCGATGCTGCATACCGACGACAACGCCATTGGCACGTATGAATTCGGCACGGTCGAAGGCGCGGATGCTCCGGTCAAGGTCGGTGACGCCCTGGTCAACCCGATCTTCAACGCGCAGGTGCTGGATGTGACCGATCAGAAGCTGGTCAACAACGAAGTCACCGTGCGTGCGGTGGCCGTCCCGGTCGATAGCTTTGTCGTGATCCATGCCGATAACGGCGGCACGTTCGGCGCGGTGCTGGGGCAGACCTTCGTCCCGGCGGGCACATCAACCGATGTCAAGGTGGCCCTCAGCGGCGACGTGACCAGCAGCCTGTGGCCGATGCTGCATGTTGATACGGGCGCGGCGGGTACGTATGAATTCGGCTCGGTCGAAGGCGCTGATGGCCCCGTCGTGGTCAACGGCGCGGTGGCGACCTTCCCGATCTGGACCGTCAATCACATTCGCGTGGCCGACCAGATCGCCGTGAATGGTGACAACCTGCCGGGCAAGAACGAAATGATGATGAGCGCTCCGACCATCACTGCCAAGTCCGTGCTCTCGGATGGCCCTGGCATCCTGGTGATCCATGCCAATGACAACGGCAACGCCGGCGCGATCCTGGGCGCGGCTTTCGTCCCGGATGGACTGAGCGAAAACGTGGTCGTTGAACTCGACCCGGCAGCGGGGCTGACCCCGGTAGTGTGGCCGATGCTGCACGTCGATGCGGGCACGGTTGGCGTCTATGATGGTCTGGATGTGGATGGCGTGGCCTTCGCGGGCGACCAGCCAGTGACGTTCACGATCAACGCCGCCCCCTCGCTGACCGTCGCTGACCAGGCCATTACGGAGATGGACGGCATGTCGTACATCACCGTCAAGCTGGCAGTGATGGATGCCGCTGGTTGGATTGCCGTTCATGCGGACGACAACGGCAAGCCCGCTGGCACGGTGATCGCTACCGCTCTGCTGCACACCGGCGCGAACTGGGATGTGATGATCCCGATTGACCCGGCACAGGCGGGCGCGCGCGTGTGGCCGATGCTGCACTACGACACCAACGAGATGGGCGTGTATGAATTCGGCTCGGTCGAAGGCGCGGATGTCCCGACGATGGTTGGCGGCGCTCCGGTCGTCCCGGCGATCAACATCACCCAGTAGTCTTCTGTAGTCTGAATGCGAAGCGCCTGGCTCTGTGCCGGGCGTTTTGCATTGGCGTGATGAGTGATGAGAGAAGCAGGAAGAGAGAGATTCACCGCAGAGGCACAGAGGAAGAGAAGAGGCGTGTTTGTAGGGGCACGACATGTCGTGTCCGTTCTCCCGCATTGGTTTAGGAGTGGGCTTTCAGACGAGGCACAGAGAACACAGAGGCAAGACAGTGCAAGGGGTGGGTCAGGAACGGCAAAAGGCAGCATTGCGCGATATAATGCAGCGCTATTCCTCTGCTGAACGCTGTTTTGTTTATTTTGGTCAGGATAGAACGCTTATGAGCCTGCAACCCCAACGAACGATTGATGAACTGAAGGAACTGCGCGCGCTGACGGGCGACGATGACGGCGCGCAGCGAGTCGCCTGGACGGATACCTGGGCGACGGCGCGCAGTTGGATGAAGGAGAAGCTGGCCGGGCTGCCCGTCGAATACGAAACGGATCAGGCGGGCAACGTCTGGGTTACGCTGCGCGGCAAATCTGATAAGACCATGTTGATCGGCGGGCATCTCGATTCCGTGCCCAATGGCGGCTGGCTGGATGGCTGCCTGAACGTGATGGCCGGGCTGGAAGTGCTGCGGCGCATCGCCAGTGAGGGCACGCCCCCGGTCACGGTGCGCTTGGTCGATTGGGCGGACGAGGAAGGCGCGCGTTTTGGCCGCAGCCTGTTCGGGTCGAGCGCCGCTTCCAACACGATGAACCCGGACGAACTGCGCGACCTGAAAGACAAGAATGGCGTCACGCTGGTGGATGCCCTGGCGCGCTTCGGCGTCAGCCTGGACACCTGCAAGCAGGCGCACGCGCAGTTGAAGAATGCCGCCGCCTATCTGGAACTGCACATCGAGCAGGGGCCAGTGCTGGAAAGCCTGGATTTGCCGCTCGGCGTGGTGCTGGGCACATTCGGCGTGGAACGTCATGCGATTCGCTTCACGGGGCAGGCCGCGCACTCTGGCTCTACGCCGATGGACAAGCGCCGCGACGCGCTGGGCGGTGTCTCGCGCCTGCACCTGGAAATCCGCGAGGTCGCCAAGCGCCATCCGAGCGGCGTGTGCACGGTCGGGCGCGTGGTGACGCAGCCGGGCATCGTCACGGCAGTCGTTGGGCAGGCCGATATGACGCTCGACCAGCGCCACCTGGACGCCGAGCATCTGGCGGCCATGCTGCAAGAGGCCAAGGACGCCAGCCAGCGCATCGCGGCGGACGAGAAGATTGATGTTGAGTGGAATCGCATCTGGCAGATTGAGCCGATTCTGTTCCATCCGCACCTGATTGACCTGTGCGAGCAGTCGATCATGGAGACCTGCGGCGTTTCGCACCGTCTGCCGAGCGGCCCGCTGCACGACGCGGCGGAGGTGGCGCGCGCGGGTGTGCCGACGATCATGATGTTCGTGCAGAGCCTGTACGGCATCTCGCATAACAAAATCGAGGACACCAAAGAAGAACACATCGCCTACAGTGTGCAGGCTTTCGACCGTCTGGCGTCGAAGACTATGCAGTGGCTGGCGCAGGGGTAGCAGCGGCCTCACCCCTATATCCCCTCTCCCGTTAGAGAGGGGATTTAAGACAAAAACTCGGGCGAAGTGGGGCATTGCGTCCCATCTGGCAAACATCTGCCACAATAGGTGGGTATCTGATGAATGTTGATGTTTATCTTCGGTAATGTGTTTTCCGTAGGGGCGCGCGGTTGTGCGCCCTTACCAACGCCGATCTCGATCATCAAATTACATTAGGGACACAGTACCGCTGTGTCCGCTGCATAGATTTACACGGCCTAGCAAAAGAACAGGGGGTGTTTCATGGTGCAGGTCAGCAGTAAAGCAGCTCACGATCCGGTGGCCGATATGAAGCTGGTGGACGCCTACATGCGCTGGGCGCTGGAAGCCGCCGAGGAGGTCATCGGCAAGGACGGATTGGCGGTCGTTCTGCGCAACGCCGGGTTGGAACGCTTCATCGACAACTACCCGCCCAATGTGCTGGAGACTTCCGGCAGCATCACCTATGGTGATTACACCGCCTTGTGTGTGGGCATCCTGGATTTCTTCGGCAGGCCGGGCAAGAGCATGGTCATGCGCATCGGGCGCATCTCCGCGCGCAAGGGCATCGAGCACCAGAGCGGCGTGTTCAATCTGGCGACGGTGCTGGCGGCCAAGCTGCTGCCCGCGTCAGTGCAGGTCAAGATGGGGCTTTCGGCCATGATGAGCGGCTTCAAGGTCATCAACGAGAAGGCCGGGCAGGAGTTCAAGGGCACGATTGATGACAAGGGTGACAAGTATCACTTCGTCGTGGAGACCTGCCCGTTGTGCGCGGGCAAGCAGTCGGAAAGTGCTATCGGTTGGCTGATGGAAGCCAACATCGAGGAAGCCTGTCAGCAGGTCTTCGGCAAGTTCTTCGATGTCGTCGAGGTCGAATGCAAGGCGAAGGGCGCGCCAGCAGGCGTGTGGGAAGTGCCCAAGCACCCCAGCGAAGATGGCGTCAACCGCAGCGCGAGGTAAGGCATGGTCACCATCACCGACAAGCCGGAACACGACCCGATTGCGGATTATCGCATCGCCGATGCTTACATGCGCTGGGCGATGGAGGCCGTCAAGAAGGTGATCGGCCCGGACGGGCTGACGTTCATCCTGCAAAAGGCCGGGCTGGAACGCTTCATCGAGAATCCACCGTCGGGCGAGATGATTGTTACCAACGTGACCTTTGGCGAGTATGCCAGTTTCAGCGCCGCGCTGGTCAATCACTTCCAGCACCCCGGCAAGAACATGGTCAAACGGGTCGGACGCGAGAGCGCGCAGATGGCGGTAGCGTTTCAGCGGACGCTGTTCAACATGGCGACGGTGATCGCGGCCAAGACGCTGCCCTCGTCGGTGCAGGTCAAGATGGGACTCTCGGCCATGCTGGCGGGCTTTAAGACGCTCTACGAAGAAAAAGCCGGGCAGATGTTTGATGGGCGTATTGAGGAGCGCGACGAGCATTACGCGGTGATTTTCTCAACCTGTCCGTTCTGCGCGGGCAAGCAGTCGGAAAGCTGCATCGGCTGGCTGTGGGAAGCGGTCATCGAGGAGGCGGCGCGACAGGCCTGGGGTAAGTTCTTCGATGTCGTCGAGGTCGAGTGCCGGGCGCGCGGCGACGCGGCGGGCGTGTGGTTGGTGCCGAAGCAGCCGAGTGACGAGAACGTAAACATCAGTGCGAGGTAAAACAATGTTTTTCAGAAGATTGATCGTCGTTTCAGGGGGTCTCTTGTTGATGGCGAGCGCAAGCATGGCGCAGGATAACGGGCGTCTGTTCATGCCGATTGGCGGTGGTTATGCCGATACGCTGCCCGCGTTTGGCGCGGCGGCGGTCGAACGCGCGAGCGGCGATGTAGTCAAAATCACCGTGCTGCCGATCACCTATGCAACCGACGCCGAGACGATCAGTGCCGAGGAACTGACCGAGAACCTGGATGCCGCTGAAGGCCGCCGCGAACAGGTCGCGGAAGCCTGCGCCGAGGCCGCCCCAGAAGGCGTGACCTGTGATGTGCAGCTCGCGCCAGTCTTCGTGCGGACAGACGCACTCAACGAGGAGAATCTGGCATTCTTCCCCGATGACCTGGCGGCGGTCTACATCCTGGGCGGCGACCAGACCATCGCTATGAAAGTCGTCGCGGGCACGCCCATCGAGAGCGCGCTGCAAGCGGCCTATGAGCGTGGCGCGTTGATCGGCGGCACAAGCGCCGGGCTGAGCGTGCAGTCGCGGGCGATGATCGGCGGTTACCTGGGCGACTTTGGCCCGGAGAGCGGCCTGAACGCGGGCGCGGTTGACCTGTGGAACAGCGATGAACAGCGCGGGCTGGCTTTTGGCCTGACCAACGTCATCCTGGAACAGCACTTCTGGGAACGCGGACGGCTGCCGCGCCTGCTCAACGCGCTGGCACAGCCGGATGCGCCGCGCGTCGGCGTGGGCGTCGATACCTATACCGCCGCGCAGATTCGGGATGAAACCTTACTGACGGGCGTTGCCGGGCTGTATAACGCCATCGTGCTGGACGCGGAGACGCTCGGTTCGGGGGGGAACGCGCGCTTCGAGAACGACATCCTCAGCATCAAGGATGTATTGTTCCATCTGCTCGCGCCGGGCGAGTTCAGCTATGACCTGACGACGCGCATCCCCTCCATGAGCGGCAGTGTGATCGAGCCGAACGCCGAACGTTTTGCGGATTTCGCCCTGCCTGCCGACACTGCGCCGCTGATCGTGGCGGGCAATCTGGCCGACGCGCTGCCGGGGCATCCCGCCCTGGTGCGGCTCAGTGAGCTGGCAGGCGGAGCTGATGGTCTGATCGTGGTGCTGGCCGCCGGATACGCCAGCGAGGACGAGGCACGCGCTGCTGCGGATGCCTATGCCGCCGCGCTGGGCACGCCGACCATGACGCTGATTGCCAGCCCCGACGCGACCATCGAACTGCCGCCGGGCACGGGTGGCTATTCCGGTATCCTGGTGACCGCGCCCGACCAGAGCGCGCTCACGACCGATGTGCTGCGGCAGGTCGCGGCGGCCTGGCGTTCCGGCAAGGCGCTGCTGCTCGATAATGCGGCTGCGGGGCTGGCGGGAGCCGTTTATGCCGCGCAGGGGCCAACGCCGGAAGCCACCGACGATGAACCGGACGCCGATGTACTCGCCATTCAGAACGCCTTCCTCCAGGGCACGACGCCTTTTGCCGAAGGTCTCGGCCTGCTGCCCTTCGCCGTCGAACCGCGTCTGCTGGATGACTACCGTTGGGGACGGTTGGTCGCGCTGGCCTACGAGCAGGATGCACGGCTGGCGCTCGGCCTGAGCGCTGGGGCGGCGGTGGAGTTCTCCGGCGGGGCGGCCCGCGCCCTGGGCACGAACGGCGTGGTCGTCCTCGATCTGCGTCAGGCCAGCCTGGGACTGGGCACGAACAACGCCTATACTTTCGCCAACGGCCTGTTGGACGTGTTCGCGCCGGGCGAAGCGCTGGTGGGGGGATAGTAATTGGTGACTGGTTGTTGGTGATTGGTCATTTACTGTTACAATCGCGTCGCAGCATGGGTCACTGGCATAAAGCGTTAGTGTACGTGCGTAATCACCGATTACTCTGGTTGCATGTACTGTTTGTCACAGAACGGGATGCAGGATTATCGGAAGCTGGCGGTGTGGGAACGCGCACACCAGTAGGTGTTAGCCATCTACGCGCTCAGCGCCCGGTTTCCCTCCGATGAACGTTATGGCTTAACCAGCCAGATTCGCCGCGCGGCGGTTTCCATCCCGGCCAACATTGCCGAGGGCTGTGGTCGCGAAACCTCCGCCGAGCTAAAGCGTTTTCTATATATCGCGATGGGGTCAGGAAGCGAGGTCGATTACTATCTGTTATTGGCACACGATTTGAAATGGATTGATGCACTTGAGTATCAGAATCTCAGGAAGGAACTCGATACCATCCAACGGATGCTCAATGCCTTCATCCAGAAACTAAAGACCAACAACAAATAACCAAAGACCAGCAGCTATCGACTAACAAGCACTCACTCAAGGAGTCCGTTCATTATGGAATTTGCAATTACGTTCAAAGGCGACATCAGCCCCAAGCGCACCGTCGCACTCTGCCGTCAGGCGGAACTGGCTGGCTTCAGCTACGGCTGGTTTTTTGATTCGCACGTGCTCTGGCGCGAGTGCTATGTCACGATGGCGATGTGCATGGAGCATACCGAGACGATGCGCTTCGGCCCCTGCGTGACCAACCCCGGCGTGCGCGAATGGTCGGTCGCGGCCAGCCTGTTCGCTACGCTGGCGATGCAGAGCGGCGGGCGCTTTGATATGGGCGTGGGGCGCGGCGACAGTTCGCGCCGCGTGCTGGGCAAGAAACCGCTCACGATTGAGACGATGGTCGAGTTCTCCGAAGCGCTCAAGGGCATGATTCGCGGCGACGCCGTGAAGTATGACGACGAAGCCGCTCCGGTGCAGCTCCCCTGGGCGAACGGTTACGAGATGCCCGTTTGGGTCGCTGCCTATGGCCCGAAGGCGCTCAAGGGCGCTGGCGAGGCGGGCGACGGTCTGATCATCCAATTGGCCGATCCCTGGCTGGTGAAGTGGTTCAGCGATCAGGCCATTACCGCGGGCAAGGATGCCAAGAAGGATATGAGCGGTTACAAGGTCATGTCCGCCGCGCCAGTGTGGGTGGGCGACATGAAGAAAGGCCGCGCGCAGACTCGCTGGTTCCCGGCGATGGTCGGCAACCACGTCGCGGATATTGTCGAGAAGTACGGCAAGGGCGGCGCGGGCGACATCCCCACGCGGCTGACCGATTACATCGAGGGGCGCAAGGGCTACGACTATCGCCACCACGCCGATAAGGACGCCGATCACCTCGACTTCATCTCCAACGACATCATCGACTCGTTCGCCGTCCTCGGCAGCCCGAAGGATCACATCGCCAAGCTGGAGGAACTGGAAGCGGCGGGCGTGACGCAGTTCAACATTTACCTGATGTGCGGCGAAGAAGAACGCATCGTCGCGGAATACGGCGAGCACATCATCCCGCACTTCAGCAAGAAGCGCCGCAAGAGCAAGGCGAAGGCCAAGAAGAGCAAGGCGTAAAGCGCAAAAGTGCCATAACGTGGGGCACGCGGCTTGTGTGCCCCACTACGGTTGTGCATCAGTTCGCAGCGCTGTTTTCCCAGCGTAACCAGCGGCGAATGCGCTGGTAGAAGATCAGCGGGATGATGCACAGCAGCCCCAACGCGCCGTACAGCACGATCAACTGGCTGCTTTCGCCCGTCAGCGTTGTGCCAATCGCCACCGCCGCGAAGGTCGGCACAATCCCCACCAGCGCCGTCACCACGAGATACTGGCGATATTTTACGGGCGTCAGCCCTGCCGCGTAGCTGATGAAGTCGTAGAAGGCGAAGAGGAACAGCCGCGCATAAACCAGCGTCCAGACTTCGCCTACCTGATGGTAGAAGCGTTCGATGCGTGCCATGCCGCCCTCACCAACCAGCCGCCGCACCACCGGACGCCCCAGCAGCCGCGCGATCCAGAAGTTGGCGCTGCCGCCCAGCACCTCACCGATCAGCGAGTAGAGCGTGCCCGGCACGAGGCCGAAGAGGATGCCCGCCGCGAACTGAATCGGCCCGCTGCTCAGTGGCGCGGCGATGAATGTGGCTGCGCGCACCGCGATGTACAGCAGCGGCGCGAGCGGCCCGGCCTGCTCGACGGCTGCCTGAATGCGTTCCAGGCCAATCAATTGAATCGCTAGCGTCAGCCCGACGGTGATCGCCACGAAGGAGAGCGCGGCGGCAATCAAG
>JAEUQX010000390.1 GCA_016788625.1 Anaerolineae bacterium | reverse complement strand
CCGCTGCCGTGTCAAATCTGGCCCGGCGAATGGCATCGTCAGGTGCGCGAACTCCTGACCGACTACCGTGATCCCTGCACCCAGTTTTACTGGATGCCAGAGCCGACCGATGAATTTCACGCGCTCGTCCGGCTGAACAACTTTGGTCTGCACGCGCCGGACTATGCCCTCGACAAACCCGCCGACACCTATCGACTGCTGGTCGTCGGCGATTCATTCCCACAAGGGATGCAGGTCGTATATGAGCAGACTTTTCCCTATCTGCTCAGTAGCTTGCTGCATCCACGCAGCGGCCAGCGCGTCGAGGTAATCAACCTGAGCGTCGACGCCTATGGTACAGACCGGGAACTGCTGCTCTACGCCCTGCTCGGCTGGCGCTTCCAGCCGGACGCGGTGCTGCTCTCGATCTACATGGGCAACGATGTCTACGATAATCACATTAACCTGGAGGAACGGCGCTACGGCTACCGCCTCGAACGCCCCTTCTTCACGCTCGAAGATGAGACGCTGCGGCTGCACAACAGCCCGACCTTCGACGCAGCGCAGTTTCCCAACGCGCCGCCGTATCAGTGGTTAATGCGGATGCAGTCCGAGCAGTCACCCGCGCCGCCGCCCAGCCTACCCGCGCGCCCGGCAGTGATCGCGCCCGCGCCGAACTATGCCCTGGAATACCCCGTTGATCTGGGTCTGTACCTGCCAGAGGACGAGCATTGGGCAGATGCCTGGGCACTGACCGAAGCCTTGATTCTCCAGTTTCGTGATCTGGTCACGGCGCAGGACATACCCTTCGCAGCGCTCATCGTCCCAGATCGCCGCGCCGTACACACCGCAGATTGGGCAGGCACGGTGAGTCAATACGCGGCGGCGCTGCCCGAACTGGAGCAGGCTGACCCCGTTTCCCCCCCAGCGCGCATGGAAGACTTCCTGACGGCGCAGGGCATCCCAACGCTGAACCTGACATGGACGCTGCGGTCGTGGGCGCAAAGTTACCCGGACGGGCGGCTGTACTACGCGGGCGACGGGCACTTCAACGCCGAGGGACATCGCGTCAGCGCCGAGCGCATCGCCCTCTGGCTGACGAGCCAGAACATTCCGGGGTAAGGGTTAGCTGCGCTCAACAGGTAGATTTAAGCCCTGGATGCGGGACATGATCGACCGTACAACAGCCTTCACTTCCACAGGTGAGATCGCTTTGAACAACACCGCGCTCGCACAATAAATCACGGCTCCTCCGACAATAGCCAGAATAAGATTGAATACATTGAGCGAAGCCGTCAACAACACCCACGCTGCCATAATGGCGCTGGCCGCAAGGCAGCGCCAGGTTACATTCGTGTCGAACAATGCCGTGAATGGCATCTGTGTTTGACTCCAAAGTCTATAAAAAATGAATAAGAATGTCATCACTGTAACGATACCCGCTCCGTGATAACCCAACAGCGGTATAGCAGCAAGGTTTGCCAGGAGATTAAGGGCTGCTGCCTGCATATAAGTTTTCCGCAAAACGCCTGACCTGCCCTGAGCGTAGAATATGTATTGCAGACTATTGTTGCCAATAAAATCCACAGCTATTCCGCAAGCGATCATGCCGACCAGTAGAAATCCGGTGGCAAATTCCTTGCTACCGAGTATCTCCAGCAGGTAATCGCTTAGAAGTGTTAGTCCCACGACACCTGGTATCACCATGATTTGCATCACGCGCGAGCTTTCGCGTACCTGCTGCTGTGTTCCGGTAATATCTCCATTTTTCCAGCGATTCGTGACGGCGGGCAGCAGCACATAAAGTACCGGCAACGCCAGCGCTGCCAGGATTAGCGTAAGTTGATAGGATGCGGAGTAAATTGCTACTGCTGAGCTAATAGACAGCAGCGAGAGCAGCAGTCTATCCCCATACATAACCAACCAATTAGCCTGATTGACCACAGAGAGATTCAGACCGTCCGACACTAGACTGCGAATAATCGGCAGCGATGGAAGTGAGAAGTGCAAGCCCTGGAATGCAACGATCGCCAAT
The DNA here is from genome assembly GCA_016788625.1 of Anaerolineae bacterium. Taxonomy (GTDB): domain Bacteria; phylum Chloroflexota; class Anaerolineae; order Aggregatilineales; family Phototrophicaceae; genus CFX2. Next base: position 9,306 of record JAEUQX010000390.1, on the reverse strand, counting down.
GGAATAACGACTGCCGTTTGTAGGATGACATGAGATGTCGCGAACAGCGCCAGATCATGGGTCAGCAAGGCAAAAACAGCAGCAACGATTCGCATTACCGAAACCATAATCTCAACAATCACTGATGCTGTTGTACGCTGGCGCAAGCGTGAGACGTGAGGGCTAAGTTGGAGCAACCCATTGGTAAGAAGCATCATACTGGCGATACGAATAATCGTGTCACCGATTGGCTGACGGGTAAAAACCTGATTAATGAGAGGCGCCATAAAAAAGGTGATAGCAAAGACAATCACACTTATCACGCCAATGATGTATAGCGAGTTAATATAGACTTTTTCACTATCATCACCAAAACGACCAACTGCAATATTTAGAGATTGTGCCACGCCAGAAAAACCAACGATGACAAGAAGATTAATAATTGTATTGACTTCAATCCATAGGCCATACGAAGCGATGTCGAAAGCGCGAATCAGCAGGGGAAATGTAATCAGCGGAGCCGCATAACTGGTGATCTGGTTGAGCGCTACAATCAGAATGATACGCTTGGGCATGAGAATTGAATACCAGCTTCCGACTATGGAGATCTCAAGCTCGAATCCTACGGACGATTCACTATACTATATGTATCAAGCGGCGCAGTAAAAAACAACGGAAATACTATGCTCAAGATGTTAATGAAAAAGGGCGCTACTGCCCGCAGAGTGTACCGCCAAGAAGGGTTAACAGGCGTTATTGCAGTCGTCCAGGCACGGGCAAGGTTTACCAAAGCAGTACTACATGCTTTTGTCTCCGGTGATCTGGTCGAACTAGATGGATGTTACTTCCGGCTGAATCGTCAGATCGTACCTGCTCGCTTAAAAGCCGAGTTTGTGCTGGATATCTACGAAAAACCGGAGCGAATCGCGATTCAACAATTCGTTCACCCCATTAATCCGGTCATCGAAATGGGAGGTGGTATTGGCGTCATTTCGTGCATCACCAATAAACGCCTGCGAAATGCACGCCAACATCTAGTTGTTGAAGCAAACCCGCTGTTAATCCCCTCCTTGGAGGATAGTCGCCAGCGCAATGCCTGTCAATTTGAGATTGTACAAGCCGCAATCGGGTATACAGGCGATCAGACGACATTATTTGTCCAACGGCGATTTGTACTGAGCAGCTTAATACGTGCTAGTGGACAGGCAGTACAAGTATCAACAATGACTCTGCAAAAACTATTGGAACGGGCAGACTGGAAGGATACCAAAATCACATTGATTTGCGATATTGAAGGCATGGAATATGACCTCATTGTCAAAGAAATCGATACTATCCGCCAACATGTAGCGACTCTGGTTATCGAAATACACCCGGAATTCTTGGATGCGGCAGCGCTAAGCCGTATTCGTTCCGAACTCGAAAAGCACTACTTCCAGCTAATTCACCAAAACGGAAAACTGCATGTCTTCAAGGCTGCATAGCATCTCTGTGGTCATTCCTACTTATAACCGTGCGGATCTGGTGCGTGAGGCAATCGATTCGCTGCTGACCCAGACACGCCCAGCACAGCAGATCATCGTGATTGATGATGGTTCCAGTGACGAGACGCCACAGATACTCAAGAACTACGGCGAAAAAATCTGTATCATTCAACAAGCTAACGCAGGATTGGCAAAAGCTCGAAACGCTGGATTGCGAAGCGTTACGGGTGATTTCATCGCGTTTCTTGATTCGGATGATTGGTTGCCTCCTACAAGTCTGGAACGCCGCGCAGCCGTTTTGGATGCCCAACCGGAAATTGCCGCTGCCTACTGTAATGTACAGGTCACAAATTGGGAGGGCGTTCCGCTGCGCCTCTACACAGAGGTACGTCCTGGCCCACGACGTTCAGGAATGATCTTCGCGGAATTGGCGCGTTATAATCTGATGCCACCGATTGCATACATGGTTAGGAAGACTCATCTCGATAGCGTTGGAGGATTCTTCGCCGAAGATGTGCCGGGTGTTGAGGACTATGACCTGTGGCTACGTCTGGCTGCGCGCTATCCTTTCGCTTATATCGATGAACCGCTCGCTTTCTATCGAGTTCACTCTAACATGATGAACATTGCTCAAAACGCAACAATGCACAAGAGTGATCACGAAGTCCATCGCCGTATTTTTGCCATGCCGGCTTTTCACCACCTGGACCCGGCAGAAAAAGCGGCGATTTATGCCGTTCATGGAACACGTTATGCAATGCAGGGCGATCTCGCTGCGGCACGCCACTGGTATCTAAAAGCAATTCGGCAAAGACCATTCTCACCGCAGCCTTACCTGCTCATGGGACTGACCCTGTTCGGCAGTCAACGTTTTGCTGCAATAGCCGAGCAGCGACGGCGGCGCAGAAAGGAAACATTCAAAACGTGAGCGACACGCAAAACAGTAAGTGTTTTACCGTTAGCTTCATTGTGCATCAGAGTTTCACGCACATTGGCCCAGCTTTGGAGAGTCTTTTTGCCAATACGCACACAGCACACCATATTTATGTCATCATCAACAGCGGTACATCCGTGCAGATCGAAGCGCTGCGTGCTGCATATCCCTCGGTGCAGCTAATCGTCAATCATGAGCCAAAGGGGTTCGCCAGCAACCATAACCAAGTCATGCGCCTAGCACAGACATCTTTTGTCGCCCTGCTGAATGACGACATCCGTATTCATCCGCAATCGTTGGATGTTCTGCTGGAATACATGGAAGACCATCCAGAAGTTGCAGTTGCCGGACCACAGCTTCTGAATCCCAATGGGACGCCACAGGTTTCGGTATACAGCGATCCAACATTGCTGCGGATGGTCTATAAGATCAGCGGGTTGGGGCGATTTACCCAGGCGGGATCCCCGCTGCGAGACTGGTTACAGCATCGCAATCGCGGCAAATGGGTTAAGCTCGAGTCCTGGACAGAGAACACCTCTGCCCGCGTCGTGCCTGTGGTCAAAGGTACTGCAATGCTCGTCCGCAGGCAGGCCTATGAGCAGGTTGGCCTGATGGATGAGTCAACACGAGTTTATGGCGAAGAGGTGGATTGGCACTGGCGTTTCCGAAAACATGGCTGGCAGGTGGCAATTGTGCCAGATGCTACGATAACCCACTATGGCACTATGCAGAAATTATCGACTGCCAATACACTTGAAGATCGCAAGGGCATCCTCAACTATTTCCTCAAACACCGCTCGCTCTGGCAGCAGTTGATCATTCGCACCACCATTGTGGTGTCACACATGGTTTTTGCAGCGTGGTTCCTGTTGTGGTCACCACAGCGTGCCCACGAACATTACCGCACGGCGCTCATGGGGGCGTTCTGGCATCGTGAGTCAACAACAGGTCACGAATAGCATTCAGAGCACTGCCGGAATAGTGCTTGTAGTGACCAGAGAACAGTTCTCGCAAAATAACGGGAAACCGTGCTACACGGTTCCGAGGCATGTTGCGACGCGCATTGAGGTGTTGAAGTTTAGTTCGAACAGCAGGGAGAATGTCATGTGCGATATGCGGTGATTGTTCCAGACGTTCCAATAACACACTATACCGTTCATACAAAAGTTGATAAATTTGGGGATCTGTTTTCAGTGCGACACGCATCCTGTCCAGACGGGTTCGACCACTGATACCAATCTGATTCAATGTATGTTGACGGTACTGCATAAGCGGCTCAGGGATAACAATCACATCAGCCATCAAAGTGATCCAGAAGGAAATCCAAGCATCATGAATCCAGTTTTCAGGAATTGGTAGGAACAGATCACGCCACTGCGTGCGAAAGGCCATAGTCGCTCCAGTCACAACAGGATGGCGCAGCAGCACATTCGCGAATTCGCCCCTAGCTGCCTGTTCCTGTTCGCTGGCTGAGAAACGGACACTTTGCCAGAGACGCACCTCGAGGGGTCTTCGCTCACTATCCACAACATCCGCATCGCTGAAAACGAAACCCGCTCGTGGTGATTGACGCATCGCAGATTCTAGTACGGCAAGCTTGTGCTGATACCAATAGTCATCCTGATCCGCAAATGCAATGATATCGCCGTTGACCAAACGCAACGCTTGTTCAAAATTCCGTGTTGAGCCAAGGTTGCGAGTGTTATAATAGACTAACACTGGAAATGCAGCCTGGGCAGCAAATACATCTAGTATGCTACGTGTCCGGTCTGTCGAGCCATCATCGCAGATTATAAGTTCATCGGGCAAGCGGGTTTGTGCAGCAATACTCTCAAGCTGCTCGAAAAGATAGTGTTCTCCGTTGTAAGTACATAGGATGACCGAAATCCGCACTGCTGTTTCCCTCATGCCCTTGATTGACTTGCAATCAGAAGACGTTCATACTGTTCACCCACACGCTGCGGATCAAAATGCTGTACAGCATAAGCGCGCGCAGATCGACGGCAGCGCTCGTGTAGTTCCGGTTGGTCGATAAGCCGTTCGATGGCCTGAGATAGTCCTATTGAATCGCCACAATTCACTGTCAGACCTGCACCGTTAGCAGCCAAGAGGCTGGTGATGATACCCTCACTTGCTGCGGCAATCGGCACACCACTCGCTAATGCCTCATACCACTTTGCAGGAATCGTGCCCTCGTAAAGCGGTTGGGCGCGCATTGCCCAGTAGGTAATATATGAAGCCGCCCATGCTTGCGGGATGTCAGCGTAGTCAATCCAGTCTAGCCACGTCACATGCGGATGTTGGGAAAGCAAGTGTTGAACGCGCTCCGTTTGGCTTCCACCACCGATGAACACAAAACGAACATCCCGACGATTCGCGAAATGGGCGGCAGCATTGATCATAGTCGCAAAGTCGTACTGTGTTGCCAATGTGCCAATGAAAGTCACCAGTTTTGCACCCGTCAAACCATACTTCAAACGAAATTCATCGCTAGTGACATCAGGACGAAAACGCTGTAGATCAACGCCATTATAGATGACCTGGATTTTTTCTATTTTGCCCACGATACGTTGTATAGACTCTGCCCACGCTGGACTCATCGCTGCAATATAAGCTGCATGATGGTAAGTCATATCGACTAATGCACGTGCGATACGATAGACTGGATGATTTTCGGTCAAGACTCCAACAGATAGTAGGTGATCCGGCCACAGATCAGAAACATTCAACACATAGGGAACACGTTTGAACTTACTGATCAAAATCCCGGCCAGATTTGTCAAGATCGGCTGTGCCTCAATTAAAACGACATCTGGTCGTTTGAGCACGGTGCCGCGCAAAAGGGCTGTCAACATGAACGAAAGCTGACTGAGCAGCTTACGACTGATTTTGGGGCTGGGGGTAGCCCATAACCAAGTTTGGATAACCCGAATTCCGTCGCGATCTTCAGTCATCTGAAAACGATTGCGGTAGCCATCGAGTATGTGACCATAAGGGTAATGCGGCAATGTCGTTAACACCGTCACCTGATGCCCCTGCCGCTTGAACCAACTTGCCAAGCGTGTAAGCCGTGTCGCAGCCGCCCCTTGGTCTGGCGCAAAGTAAGTAGTGATCAATAAAACATGCATGGAGTAATCTGCCCCTCATCCTGGCGGTTTGTGGCGGGTATAGCTGTCGTGGAAACCGTGCTGTTCGTACAGTGCCTGGTAGCTGGCTTCGATCTGCTGGCGCGCCGCCGCGTTTTCGATGTTCAGACGCATATCATAGGCGTCCTCATCGTTGTTGCGGTAGTAGCCCTGCTTGACGCCAACCGTCCTGAAGTGATGTTTGCGGTACAGGTTCTGCGCCCGTTCGTTGCTCACCCGCACTTCCAACACCACCTCGACCGCCCGCAGCGCCAGCGCCCGCCGCATCATCGCCAGCAGCAACACTTCGCCCCAACCCCGCCCGCGTGCCTGCGGATGCACCGCGATCGTGCTGATATGCGCTTCAGGGCCAATGTTCCACAGACCGCCGTAACCGACGATGCGCCGTTCGATGCGCGTTCCGCCGTTCAAACCGAGCAGCCGCCGCCAGCCCGCGATGGGCAGTTCGCGCGACGCCTCCAGCACAACCATGAAGCTGTGTTCGGACTCGTTAATCTCGTAAGCGTAAGAGCGCTCCGACCAGGGCAAGTCGAAGGAGAGGCGGTCAATCGCCGTGACCTGCGGCACATCAGCCAGCGTCATATAACGCAGTGTCAGATCAGGTTTAGGGGACATCTTGCGTCTTGATGTAAATCGGCACGAGGCGATCTGCCGGGAAGCCCGACGGCGCAGCGTGATAACGTGTCCAGGCTTCTTCTGCCAGAAAGCCTGCCCGTCGCAGCCGATAGACCGCCGGGGTCAAAGTAATCGGCACACCGCGTTCCTGTGCCGCCCGCAGCGCTTCGTAGCCACCCTCGTTAACTTCACCCGTGACATGCACCGCGCCATCCACGCTGGCGATCAGCGTTTCCCAATCCATCAATTGCATCGTACCGCGCGCGCCCCAACGGCCTTTGCGCCACTGGTAACGCCCAACCACGATGCGCTCGCGCCCGGCCTGCACGACGGCGATCAGGCTGCTCTGCGTGACGTGCGGCTGCGCGGCGGCCAAGGTATCCAGCGCGGAAACGCCGATGACAGGCAGCCCGCGCACGGCAGCGATGCCCTTGGCGGTCGCGACGCCCACGCGCAGCCCGGAGTACGACCCCGGCCCGACCGAGACGCCTAAGGCGGTGACCTGGGCGATGTCCACGCCGCAGCGCGCCAGCATCTGGTGGATGCCCTGAGTCAGTTCCAGCGTGTGATTGTTGGCGGTGTGCCAGGTTTGTTCGGCCAGCAGACTGCGCCCATCGTGGAGCGCCAGGCTCATCACCTGTGTGGCCGTGTCAATTGCGAGCAGCATGGTATGTCTTCAGTCCAACGCGGGACATGGGTCGTTAAAATCCAAATGCGATTTCGCGAAATTTGGCGATCAGAGCATCGTAACGCGCACCTTCGGCGACGAGCAAGAAGCTGCGGCGTGTCGCCTCGACCACGCGCAGTTCAATCCACAGGCGCTGGCGCGGCAGCAGACGTTCGATCTGTTCCGGCCACTCGATGATCACCGGCCCGCGTCCGCTGAGGATGTCTTCCAGGCCGATGCTCTCGGCATCCGTTGGGCGTTCCAGGCGGTAGCAGTCGAGGTGATATAGATGCTGCGCGTCTGCTGCGCGGGTATGGTCGTGTACCAGGTTAAACGTCGGGCTGGTCAGTGCTGTGCGTGCGCCCCAGCCCTGGCCGATGCCTGCCGCGAAGACCGTCTTGCCCGCGCCCATATCCCCCGATAGGCAGATCACGTCACCCGGCTGCAGCAGCGCACCCAGGCGTGCGCCCAGCCGCTGAGTTTGCTCCGCGCTGTGGCTGATGATGTCAAGCTGACCTTCTTTGAGGATGGGCACGCAATGCTCCTTGATCAACTGGAATTATACATGGCCCTGCCCGCCGCACAACAGGGCAGTCCCGCCGCCCGAAAATCGACTATGAGACGCTGGTGGGTTTCACAACACGCATCCAAAATCAGGTTGTGCTGCTGATCAACTCAATCATACCGGTTGTGCCATGCAGTTTGACGCGCTCTCCCGCTGCCGGTTGCGCGCTGGACGGCTCGACGCAGCGATAACCCGTGAGGCTGAGTTCAGCGAAGAACTCGGCCTGATCGGTTTTCAGCACCAGGCGCGCGCCTTCGTCAATCACCTCGATGACCTCCGAGGTCAGGTAATGGATGATGACGCCCGCCTTTACGCGCCATTCCAGCGGCAGGATGACGCCGCGCCGCGCCGCCAGCGTGACCGCGTGACCGCCCAGCAGCGCCTTGCCAGCAGATGAGATTGTGGTTTCGATGGGGTCGTCCTGGTAATTGCTGACGAACAAGAAGCTGCCCTGCTCGCCTTCGGAAAGCCGCACATCCGCCCACTCGCTCATGCTGAACAGGCGCGGACAGCCCATGCGCTCGGCCATCTGCTGCACGATGTCCAGATCTTCGAGCGTGTTGGCGGGCAGCGCCGCGCCCAGCAGCAGCACCTGCCCCGCGCCGATACCCTTGATGAAACCGACCGCCTGCCCGGCTGGAGAGGCAGCAAATACCGTGTCGAAGTCGCCTGTGTAACTTTCCATGAACGAGACCGGGACATCGGGGTAATCGAATACCTGGATGTTAGTCGGTGTAAACGGAGGATCGCTGGTGATGCCCTGAATGCCTATCGCGTCCGCCAGGGCGGTGCAGGGGCTGTGGTCGAACGTTTCTTGGCACATGCGCCCGACGAGTATCAGCTTGCCGCCGTGACGGATATAGGCGGCCAGTTTGTGCTGCACAGCCTCGTCGCACTGCTTGTCCATCATCACCCAAAGGAGGGGGATAGCTGCCGGGTCGAGGCTGGCCTGTGTCAGTTCTACGGCGTCGAACGGGCGGTGTGTGAGCGTTAGGCCGCGCGCCAGCAGGTCGAACAGGATGACGTCGCGCTGGTGCGTCAGGATGTCGCTGGCAGGCCGCGTGAAGGTGTTGTTGACTTCCGTCATGAATTGATCGAGCAGGAAGCCAACTGTGGTGACGGTCTTGGGGCGTGCCTGCACCAGATCAACCCCATAAGCTGCCAGTACGCGTGAGAGTTTGGGGTAACGGGCATAATGCCGCCGCAGTGTGCCATCCTTACGCACCGGATGTCCCCAGTTGTGGCGCTTGGTCGGGCTGAGCAGCGGATCGTTTTCGCCGTCGAAGAACAGGTAGTGGTTGATCGCACGCATCCCGCAGGAGATGCACAGACGGCTGTGCAAATCGTAGAGCGAAGACTGCGCGCCGCCGAAGTCCAGATTCCCGCCCGCCTGAAACTCAATGGAGAACAGCGCCTGCTGCGGGTTTTGCAGCGCTTTGGTCATCTCGTTCACCAGCAGCAGTTGATGAATGTTGCCCTCGCCGATGAAGATCGGATAAACATCCGTAGCGCTGACCATACCTTCCAACGCCATCGCCTCCACGAGCTGCGAAAGCCCGATGGGGAAGGTCTTGCCGCCGTTGCCGAAGCCATGAATATTGACGACGGGCGGGACTTCCATGCCGTGCGCCTTCGCCCGCTCCCACAGCAGTGCCATATAGTCGCGCAGGTAGGTGCGGTAGAAGCGGCGGTAGTCTTCAAGCACGAGGGCAGCATAGGGCGGCTGCGGATGAGTTAACTGTTCGCGCAGAAATGCGGGCAGATCGGCAGCAGGGTAACGCTGAGATAGCTGGTCACCGCATCTGCTGTGCAGGTAGGCGCTGAATCGCTCAAGCGTATCGGGATTGATATCGACGATGTTTCTCACCCATTGGAGCATCCCCATCTCGTTGTCGAGCTGCACCATCACAATACTG
>JAEUQX010000348.1 GCA_016788625.1 Anaerolineae bacterium | reverse complement strand
GGTCGAGGACGCCGAAGCCTCGCTGGCGGCGGTTGCGGCAATGGCTGAAGAGATGGGTGGTTGGGTGGTCAGCTCCAATACCAGCATGATGACGACCCCTGCCGGACAGGAAGTGGCGCGCGGCATGATCACCGTGCGTGTACCCGCCGAACGGTTGGACGAAGCCCTGGCACAGATCAAGTCCGGCGGTGGCGAGGTCGATTCGGAGACGGTGACGGGCGAAGATGTCACGGCGCAGTACGTGGATTTGAGCAGTCGCCTGACCAATCTGGAGGCCGCTGAAGAACAGCTTCGCACTATCCTGGACGAAGCACGCCGCACGGAAGATGTGATGTCGGTTTTCAACCAATTGGTCACTGTGCGCGGCGAGATCGAGATTCTACGCGGACAGCTCCGGTATTACGATCAGGCCGCCGCGTTCTCGTCGATCACCGTCAGCCTGACGCCGAAAGCCATTGAAGACCCGATACAGATCGCCGGTTGGAGTCCCGTTCGCACGGCGGAAAACGCGCTGGCGACGCTGGTCAACCTGCTCCAGGGTATCGCGGACTTCATCATCTCGGCGTTGATCATCGTCGGGCCGCTGCTGCTGGTGATCGGCCTGCCCGTGTGGTGGCTGCGCCGCCAGGGACGCCGGGCGTAAGCAGCCTGAGTTCTTGGCCGCTGTTTTAGCCCTCACCCTATGTCCCTCTCCCTCATGGAGAGGGATTTTGGTCTTGTTTTGCTCCCCTCTCCACAGGGAAAGGGGAGTGAGATTTCTGGATGAACGTTTAGAACCCTGCCACAGCCGGGATGATCTCCTTGGCGAAGATTTCCAGCGGGGTGATTTCATGAACGTTAGGCATGTTGAAGATGACGTGCTGAATGCCCACGTTGGCTAACCCGCGGCAGCGCTCGATCACATCGGCTGACGACATCTGAGAAGGTGCGATGTGTACGGTGGCCAACGCGGTGCGCTCAATCTGGTCATAATCGCGGCCCAGCGTGTCACAGTGGCGTTTGAGCACTTCCAGCTTGCCGCCCACGATGTCCGCCCCGCCCCAGTCAAACAGGTTGCAGGCGTCGGCGTACTGCGCGACCATGCGGAGTGTCTTGGTCTCACCCATGCCGCCGATCATGATGGGAGGATGCGGCTGGCTCAACGGCTGCGGCACGCACAGGGTTTCGGCCAGTTGGTAGTGCTTGCCGTTGTACGGCCCGGTTTGCCCCGACCACATCTGATGCGCGATTTGCAGCGCCTCTTCGAGCCGTTCAAAACGTTCCTTAAGCGGCGGGAAAGGTACGCCCAATCCCACCGCCTCGCGGTCGAACCAGGCCGCGCCGATGCCCAGGTACGCGCGTCCACCGGAGAGCACATCCAGCGTGGTGGCGGTCTTGACCAGGATGCCGGGATAGCGATAGATCACGCCGCTGACCAGCGTGCCGAGTCTGACGTTGCGCGTTTGCCCGGCCAGGTAGCTGAGTGTGGTATAGCCTTCCAGCATGTCATGTTCGACCGGGCCGATCACGCTGATCTGGAAAAAGTGATCCATCACCCACAGACTGTAGAAACCACCCTCATCGGCCAAGCGCGCGATCTCCGCAAGTTTCGGGGCAATCTGCGCCGCGCCCCCCGGCCACGTGAAGCTGGGAACCTGTAATCCAATACGCATTCTTCGATTCCTTGTATTTCGCAAGCGATGCCACGACTATAACGCCGTCTTAGCCATGTCGCCCATCACCGTGCGTTAACAGAAGGAGTTTCCTCGGCATACAGCCAGCCGTCGAAGAAGTCGCCCAGGTCTTGCCCGCTCACATCCTCGGCCACCGTGATGAAATCCTCCGTCGTGGCGTTGCCGTTCTGATACGCGCTGTAGTAGGTTTGCAGAATGTCGAAGAA
>JAEUQX010000641.1 GCA_016788625.1 Anaerolineae bacterium | reverse complement strand
CTACGTATACGTCCCGCGATAACCCAGGAGTCGTCCGAACGGTGACAGCGACCACATCAGCAGCATTTGTACGAGCCGTGGCGGCTGCGTCACCCGGATTACTTGATCGTACTCCCGTAACAAAACCGCCATATGGAGTAGATTAGGCAGCCCCTTCTCGTTGAGTTTCCCGGCCCTGGCGAGTGCGAAATAGGTGTCAAAAAAGTCTTCGATGTTGCGGGCCGGACGGAATTCTTGGATGGCGTGAGCCTCTTTATCGCTGTTATTCCAGAAGTAGTGCGGAACATTGCGAGGGATGTCGACGGACTCACCCGCTCCGACACTCCGTTCGCTCCCTGCGATACGAAAGCGCAGCGTGCCAGAGATCACTTCGCAGCGGCTCTCTTGGAACGGATGGACATGCTCCGGCTCAGCGGGTTGGTGCGGTGGATGGAAGGATTCCATGCGGAGAACTACACCGCTAGTATCGGCAGCAGTTTTTAGAAAGAGGGTGCGCTGTCCGGTACGCGGATTAAAGATTTCACTACCTGATTTAGCCATGAGATGTCTCCTGTGTTCCCAGATGTATGGTTTGCCTGAACTCACGAAGTCCTCAACAGCGCACTCACTGGGGTTCACGCACCAACCGCGAGATACGTATTGCCAGGAGTCCGATAGCGGTGAAGAGCAGCACTGCCAACACCGGATGTAATGCGGCGATGATGGGCGATGATCCGCCCATGAAGATGACGACATCCGCTAGCAGAACGTAGACGACAAGGGCGATCCACGTAAAAAGCTTCATAGGGCGCGGCAAACGCCCGGTGTAGGCTGCCACAATCATCACCAGCGGCGCGACAGCCAGCCCATGTCCCAACCCGATGTGGGTTTGCAGGCTGGGTTGTCCGCCCAGGAATGTCAACCCGATCAGAAACACCTGTATCAGAATACCCGCTGCAAATAGCCACGCGGTTACCGCATAGGCATAGCGGGATAATGTCAATCTGGGCTCCATATTGTCCCTCCAGATAGTCAGAGCATAATCATTGCAGTAAACACGCTTCCTAGGTTGATGGGAAGCTGCTGCCAATGATCACCATAATCGGCGGTATGCCAGACATCGCCGCTGCTCAATCCGGCATATAAGTGTCCCGGCGCGGTGGGATCGGTGAGGAGGGCATAGGGCATATGGTTCAACGGCTGCGGTAGCCCACCGCTCAGTTTTTCCCAGGCGCTGCCGCCTATCGAGCGGAAAATGTAAGCTTGCGCGTTGTCAGTGCTATGCGCCTTCATGGGACCGGGTGACAGGGAAACATACATCACCTCCGGGCGCGCGGGGTCTGCTGCGGCTGCCCAACCATAATGCCGATCAAGTCCCTTTCGGGATTGTGTCCAGGTGTTTCCGGCATCGCGGCTGAAAGCAGCACCCGCGCCCGTCCCTCCGCCTTCATAGACCCAATCGCCACTGGTCGCATGAAATTTGAGCGAGTGGCAGTCGCGCAGTGCGCCGCTGCGATGATTCTGCCAGGTTTTGCCACCATCCGTGCTGCGAACCACCGCGCCTAACTCGACCCCGACCACCATCACATTGGGATTGGCAGGCGAGAGCGCGATGCCCTGCACATAGGCGGTAAAGGGCTTTTCCGCAGGAGAGAACCAGAAGAAGCGCTTCGTTTTCTTAAAAGACACGGCTTCCATCCAATTTTGTCCGCTATCACGCGAAATGAAAACCCGCGCCGGTCTGGTGCCGACGACAATCAGACCGGGTTCAGCCGGACTTATCGCAATCGCTTTGACAACGTGACCCTCCATCCCAAGAGGTTGCCACGTTTTGCCCTTATCATCGGATCGGAGTAGTCCCCTATCCTGTGTTCCGGCATACACGACATTCTGGTTATGGGGGTCAACAGCCAAACAGCGCACGTTCACGCCTTCGAGCAGAAACTCGACTGACCAGTGACCGTTCTCACCGCATTCAGCCCATGCCAGCCTGCTGCCGTTTGTTGAGAGAAAAACTCTGTTCATTTCCACTACCTTTGCCTTTTGAAAATTGGATAGCGCCTACATCCTGACAGCAGCAAGACAAAAGCAATAAACGTGACCCAATAACACATCGTCAATCTCATAAGGAAAATGAATGCGCCCGCTGTGAACAGGTGCATCCATATCTGAAAAATCCGCGATTTACATGTCCAGCTTGACGACACCGCCAGTCATTCCAGGCGCGAAAGCAAGCGTGCCGAAGGTCACATACAGCGCACCGTCAGTCCCTTGTGCGATTCCGAATGGTGCGATCAGTCCTTCAGCGACAGGTGTTACACCGTCGGCAGTGACCATCACCACACTGCCGGGACCGGGTCCCTGATCCGTGAAGACGGTCAATTGGACGGCATACAGAGTATCCCCATCCAGCAGGATGTCCGTGACTGTATTTAAGCCGCTGAAAGTCTCAACCATCTCACCACCTGACCAATGTTCAATCTTGCCCGCTCCTGGAGCCATACCCGCCCCGAGGAAGCCGATATACAGATCGCCATTTTCGGCAACTTCAATTGAGGTCGGGACGGGGTTATCTGTCCACGCATGGACAAGTTGTAATCCACCTTCTGCTGTCCACGAGAGCAGGTCATTGCCGCCTGCGTCCACGATATAGAGCGTGCCATCTGCACCCCAGGCGATATCGGCGACATTGGTGTCGTAACCATTGCCATCCGGGTCGTGGATCGCCTCGAAATTGTTCAGGTTAATGACGGTTTTGACGACCAGCGTATCCGCGTTGTATTCAACAATCGAGTCAGCCCAAAACGCACCAGTATTGCCGGATCCGGTGCCGCTGAACAACAACCAGAGCGACTCACCATGCGGGATAATGCGGTACACCCCGCCTGTTTCCATTGGAAATGCGTAGCTGGGGAGACCTGCAATGCGGTCGGATGCCGTACCATCCGGCGCAATCGAGACGACTCGCCCGCTCAAGCCGGCATTAACGGGTTGTTCGCCATCCGGTCCCGGCAGGGTGAATGATGTTTCCCCACCCGTGCCGGCGACGGCAACCAGCAGATTGCGGTTGGCATCGAAGGCAAGTCCACGCGGCGCGCCCAGATCACCCAACACCAGATCACCCGGCAGTGGTGGCATTTCTTCCTGTGCCATCACTGGCAGCAGACCAACCAGTACAAACATCAGTCCAATCACAAACTTCAATGACCATCGTGTAAACATGTTTCCTCCTGTAGATCGCTTCATTTCGTATAAATCAATGTTGTTTGAGCGCCTGCCACGATTCGACCATCGCCCACCCGCCGAAAATCAGACTTCCGATATGGCTGATATCGCCAAAAGGTGATGCCCCCGAACAAGGTGG
>JAEUQX010000322.1 GCA_016788625.1 Anaerolineae bacterium | reverse complement strand
GAAAGCGCGCGCCGCCTCGAACCAGGTGCTCAGCGGTAAATCGCGCGAGATGCCTTTTGCCCCGCAGATCTGAATGGCGCGGTCGAGGACGCGGTTGACTGTCTCCGCGACGAACACCTTGCACATCGAGGATTCCTGGCGCGCGTCGCTGCCCTGCATCAAGAGCCACGAAGTATGGTTCATCATCAGTCGCCCGGCGTGCAGTTCGGTGGCCGAGTCCGCCAGCATCCACTGTATGGCCTGGTGTCCGGTGAGCTTGCTGCCAAAGGCATCGCGTTCGGCGGCGTACTGGGTGGCGATCTCCAGCGCGCGCTGTGCGATGCCCGTCCAGCGCATACAGTGCGTCATACGTGCCGGGCCGAGGCGTTTCTGGGTCAGCGCGAAACCGTGCCCCTCTTCGCCCAGGATGGCGCTGTGCGGCACGCGCAGATCGTTGAACATGATCTCGCAGTGACCGCCCAGGTCGTTCGCGCCCATGATCGGCACGCGGCGGACGATTTCGATGCCGGGGTCTTCGGCGGGCGAGAGGAATAGCGTCGCGCCCTTGTGCGTGGGTACATCGGGGTTGGTGACGGCCATGATGATCAGGAAGGCCGCCCCGTCCGCGCCGCTGGCGAACCACTTGTGACCGTTGATCACCCAATCGTCGCCATCGCGTACTGCGCGGGTCTTCAGCATCGTCGGGTCGGAGCCGGCGCCGGGGGATGGTTCGGTCATGGCGAAGGCCGAGCGCGTCTCCCCGGCGGCCAGCGGCCGCAAATAACGGTCAACTTGTTCCTCGTTGGCATAAAGGTGCAGCAGGTGCATGTTGCCTTCGTCCGGCGCGGAGCAGTTCAGCACGGCGGGACCCAGCAGGCTGCGGCCTGCCGCCTCAAAGACCGGGATGATCTCCATCAGGTTTAGCCCCAGGCCGCCCAACTCCACCGGGAGCTGTGGTGCCCACAGACCCGCGCTCTTGGCCTTCGCCCTCAGGCTTGTTAGCATGTCGGGAGTGATGCCGTCTTCGTGATTGGGGCTGTAGGCTTCCAACGGGATAACTTCGCTGTCAATGAACTGGCGCACGCGGCGGGCAATGTCCTGCACGCGGTCAGAAATCGTAAAGTCCATAAACCTTACTCCTCAATTTTCGTCAGAGTGTAGCACTTTGCCGCGCGGGGGGACAGTTTATTGGTTTGGGGTGGTCAAGTATGGTTCGAACACAACCCGACCTCTGCTGAAGCCGGGTTGTGTTCGCGCAGGTTAGTCATTGCTGCCGCATTGCAGGATGCCAGGCAGGTCAATGCGCTGGCCGGAGGGGTTGGCGACGACGTAGCCGCCGCTGCCGTAGTTACCGCTGAAGACGATGCTGCCAGAGAAGGGCGGTACACCAACCGTTTGCTCGCTTTCCAGCGAGTTGATATAGGCGGTTACGCTGGTCGTCCCGACGGGCACATTCTGATACTGTACGATGATGCTGGTATTATCGCCGCTGCACACCCACGATGCGCTGAAGGGCGGCGGAGCAGCCTCGCGCGGGATCGTCACAACATCGGTCGTACAGGCGACCTGCCCATTGACCAGCGCCTCGACGTACCAGGACATCTGCATGTTCACGCCGACGAAATACAGGTCGAACTGTGCGTTCGTGCCGCCTGTCTCCAGCGAACCCGCGCCGTTGATCACCAGACGGTAGCTGGTCGCGCCGGGGGCAGGATCCCAGTAGAAGGTGTTCAACCCGAAGGCCAGGCCATCCAGCGGCGAGGTGGCGCGGAAGCCCGCACAGGTTGCGCCGCCACCCGACGGAGCTGGAGTCACGCTGCCGCCAGGGGTTGCAGTCGCGGTGCTGCCCTGTGGCTGCGTTTGAACCTGCACCGGACGGTTGGGCACATCAATCGGGTAGTTGAGCAGGTCTTCCGGCAGCAGTTCCAGGATTTGCAGTTCATTCAGCTCGGACTGTGTGAGCGGGCGGAAGCCGCCAAATGGCCCGCTGACATCGTTGTTCTCGTCCAGTTCGGCTTCCATCGTGAAGCCCGCCGGGACGTTGAAGTTACCGACCTGCGCACGGCCACTGATGGTCGCCAGACGCAGCGTGTTTTCGTCTGTGGTTTGCAGGATGATAGTCGAGCCAATCACGATGTCCGCGCCGTTGGCGGTGACCTGTACCGCAAGGTTATCCGGCCCCTGCACCACGATCAGCGACGGCGCTTCTTCGCAGGTCGTGCCGCGCAGCGAGGTGCGAACATGGAATGCCTGCATCGGCGAACGCGGTTCTTCGGCAATCGAGGGCAGACCGCTGAGGTCGGCGCTGGCGTCGATCAACTGGCGGTTCAGCCATCCCGAACTGATCTCCGTAGATGTGACTCGCAGCCACTCGCCGTCTTCGCTGAGCGCATCGGCGCTGAGGGTTGTCCCGGCATTGACGCTGGTCACGACGTTGGCGCGCGTGGTGGGGGCGCTGCGGATATTCGAGCGTACCAGCGTGGTGACGCTCACCGGTTCGGCGGCCAGCGCGACGGCTTCATCCGGCGGGACATCGTTGGTCATAGCGACATCACCGAGCAGGATGAAGCGCACGGCCTGACCGGGCAGCGTATCCGGAATATTGGCTTGGGTGCTGAGTACCGCCACGCCCCATTCCGGGCGTTCTGGATCGAGCGCGCTGGTCTCGATGTTCTGGAGGGTGATCAGGTCGGCTCGGTCGGAGGGTTGTGTGAAGAAGTCCTCGGCGACGGCTTCTGTGAACAGCGCAGACACACTGTCATAGCCGTAACAGGCAGAGTTGCGGCCCATGTCGGCACAGACCGAATCCAGATTGCTGAAAGCCTGTTCGATAACTGCCGGACAGGATTCCGTCCCTTGTAACAGGGCATGACCTGGCGCAAGTACCAGCAGCAGTAATGTCAAACCAAACTGTAATGCTGTGAAAGAAAAGCGCATATTCCCGCTCCTTACTTTTCTTCGGCTAATGGTAACACAGGTTCTCTTAGCATAACGATAGAGATTAAGTCTGCGGATGGGCAATCCAGGGGTTTCGCATACTCCTGTTTGGGGCTATAATCTGCCATCCCACACGAAGAATTGTTCTAATTTCATGGGTCTTATTCCTTGTTTGGCGGGAGGCTGATTTATGGATGTGGCGCGAGTCCTGTTTATTGGACGCATCCAGCTCAATCAACCGACTCTGATCTCTGCGCTGGAGAAGCGTTACGCGCTAACCGTGGCGGGGAGCGGTAAACTGGGTGTTGAACGCGCTGCACAACATACGTTTCAGGCTATTGTGCTGGATGCCGCCTCGATGCGCACCCCCGGTGACCGTGTGTGCCGGGAACTGCGCGGCAAGGTTCCGGGCACGGCGCTGATTCACATCCATCCAGGGCCAAAAGAGACTGCGCAAAGCATCGCCGATGCCCTCTTGTTCCACCCGTTCTCGACGCGAAAGCTGCTGAATACCCTCGAACGGCTGCTGCAAACCAAAGATGATGAACTGATCACTTGTGGGCCGTTTCTGGTCAACCTGGGGCGGCGTGTGCTGACCGTCAACGGGCAGGATATCCAACTGACGCCCAAGCAGACTCTGCTGGTCGAAACCTTTTTCCGCAATCCAGGCACAACGCTCGACCGCGCGACGCTGATGGAGAAGGTGTGGCAGACGGACTACCTGGGGGATACGCGCACCCTGGATGTGCATATCCGATGGATTCGCCAGATTCTGGAGGTTGACCCCAGCAAGCCGCGTTACATTCGCACCGTGCGCGGCGTGGGCTACCGGCTGGAAACGAGCGGCGATATGCAGCCAGCGCCAGAGATGCTGGAAGCCATGCCTGCCCTCTAAATAAAACCGACCCGGATGGGTCGATTTGTGTTTACTTCTTGTTCGCCTGGAGCGCAGCCAACTGCTTCATCAGGCGGCTCTTGCGGCGCGCGGCGTTGCGCGGGTGAATGGTGCCCTTGCTGGCGGCCATGTCCAGATCGCGGACGGCGATGCGCGCGGCTTCCTTAGCGGCTTCCAGATCGCCACTGCTGATTTCCGTGCGCGCCTTTTTGACCAGCGTGCGGGCGCGGGTGCGGAAGATGCGGTTGTGCACACGCAGCTTCTCGCTTTGTTTGTAGCGTTTAATCGCCGACTTGTGGTTCGCCATGAATGCCCCTCTTGTTCAACACTCGTCTGAATTAGGTGGGCATTCTATCACAGCGTTTGACGTGCTGTCCAGCGAGAATCAAGCGGCGGTCATGCGGCTGATGAAAAAGATCACCGCGCCGATATTGGCCGCCAGGAACAGCAGCACGCCCAGCAGTGGGACGAGCGGCGCTCGTTCGCGCGTGCCCGGCATCCGGGTCGCTGTGATCTCCTTGGGAATATACGCGAAGAATTCGGAAGCGTCCAGTTTGCCGATGCTGTCATCGCCAAAGTCGTCGTCCTCGTCAAATTCGAGATCGTCGGCTTCATCATCGTCGATGGAATCCAGCAGCGCGTCATGACTTTGCTGTTTCGGCGCGGGTGTAGTGGCCGCTGCAGACGACTTGCTGCTGGCGCGGGCGGCGGGCATGGGCTGCGCCGGCGTGTCGGTCATGCCAAATGGGCCGAAGGCGCTTTCCTCGTCCATCTGGGCGAGGGTCGAGCGCAGGTCGTTGAGATCCTCGGCGTCGTCCTCGTCGTCCTCGTCATCCATTCCAAACGAGAACTGCGACGGGTCAATCGGCTTTTGTGCAGGTGTCTGCCCACCCAAACCCAGATTGCTGACCCAATCGTCATATTCCTTTGACGACGGTTCATTGACGCGGTAATTGGAACTGGCGCTGCTGCTGGCCGTAACGGGCGCGTCGCCCCAGATCGTCGCGGGCAGTTCGTCCTCGTCGGCGGGCGGCGGCGTTTTCGCCGCTGCGCTGGGTGCCTCCATCGGGAACGAGTCGTCGAACGCCGGCTCTTGCTGACGTGAGGTGGGTTTGGGCGGCGCGGCAGATTTCTGGCTCATCATGGCTAAGCCCTGTTGAGCGCGTTCGTTGTTCGGGTTAATCGTCAGCACGTTTTCCAGGCAGGTGCGCTGTTCTTCAGGCGATTCGACGACGGCGCTCAGCCAGAGCCAGGCTTGCTCATTGTACTGGTCGATTTCGACGGCGCGCAGCAGCAGTGTTCGCGCCTCTTCCTTGCGGCCAGCGCGATAGGCATTGATGCCTTCTCGCACCATTCCATCTACATTTGCTGGCATATCAGAACTCTCCGAACAACGTTAATTGTCATGCATTCACTATACACGACCTGGGCGCGATTGCGCCAGCTTACGGGCCGCGCATGAACTTGTCGACGGCGGCACGGCTGGGCAGTGACGGGATGGCGCCGAGCTGCGTGGTCGCCAGCGCGCCGACGGCATTGGCGAAGCGGGCAATCGACTCGATGTGCGAAATATAATCGCCCCAGTGTTCGAGGATGCCGACGAGCATCCCCGCGACGAAGCCATCACCCGCGCCCGTGGTGTCCATCGTGCGGACGCTGAAGCCGGGCACCTGCACCTTGGTCTTGCGCGTGTAGATGGTCGCGCCCTTCGAGCCATGTGTGACCGCGATGATCTGTGTCTCGCCACGCCAGAGCGGGGTGATGTCGTGACTGCCCGTGAGGAACTCGACCTCTTCATCGCTTACCTTGACGATGTGAGCGAATTGCAGTCCGGTCAACATGCCCTCACGCGCGGCGTCAGCGCTCGGCCAGAGCGAGAGGCGCAGGTTGGGGTCATACGAAATCAGCATCCCGCGCGTGTGCGCCGCCTGTGCGGCCATCAATGTGGCGGAGCGGCTCGGCTCACTGTTCATCGTCACGGAGCCGAAGTGGAAAATCTTGCGGTTGGTCAAGACTTCCAGGCGCACCTGATCGGCACGAAAGAGCATATCGGCGCTGGGGTGGCGGTAGAAGACGAAGCTGCGCTCGCCTTCTGCCGTGAGCGAGACGAAGGCCAGCATCGTGCGCGCTTCAGTTGAGAAGCTCAGGCCGCTGACATCGATCCCTTCCGAATCCAGCACATCAGCCAGATAGTGGCCGAAAGGGTCATCGCCTACCTGCCCGATGAAGGCACTGTCGTGTCCCAGGCGCGAAACCGCCACAGCGACATTGGCGGGCGCGCCGCCGGGCGCTTTCTGGAAGGCGTAGGCCTCACCGACGCTGACGCCGTGCTGCATCGCCACAAAGTCGATCAGGAGTTCGCCAAAACTAACAACGCTCATCATTCATGCTCCTCATCAAGGTGCGCTCGGTTCAGGCGTAGCATCGGGCGCGCCATAGGTCACGCTCTCCAGTATCGCGCGCAGGGTCGGTTCAAACTGGGTCATCTCGCCCAGAAAACTGGTTGCGCTGGCAATATTATAGATGCCATTCTGCAGGTTGACCGCCATGACGGTGCCCTGCCCATCGGCGCTGGAGCCTTCGAGTCGCGCAGCGTTGTAACTGCCCAGCGTGAATTCGGCGGGCGTGTTGAAGGTGACACCCTGCCCGGCGAGGGTTTGTGCGAAAAACTCAAGCACCTGGCGCGGCGTCGAGTCGGCAGCGAGGCCGTTGATGGCGCTGATCGGGCCGACGATCATGCGCATCTGGAACTGACCGCGCGCGGGCGAAGCCGCCTCCGCTGCGGTCTGTGTCGTGGCGATGGTGATCTGCCCGGTGATTTCGCTGGCGTACCAACCCGCCGGGTAGCGCAGCGTCACCAGACCATCTGCCGTGCGAAAAGTCTCGGTTAGCGCGAGCGGCGCAGGTGGCGTGGGCGCGGCGGCTGGCGGCGGCGTGCAGGCCGCGAGCAGAAGCGCGAGAAGGATAATACAGACCAGTGCTCGTTTTCCCATTGTATGCTTGTCCTTCATGTCAGGATTTCAAAGCGTCCGCCAGCGCTGCTCCAGCGGCTTTGCCGGAAAGTGCCGCTCCCTCAATGCGCGCTTCACCAAAAGCATCACCTGCGAAGGCCAGATAGGGCGGCCCGGCCAGCAGATAGCGCTCTGGATAAAGCGCCGTCGGCAGCGCGTAACGCCAGCGTTTGAGTTCGGCTTCGCGAATCGAGCCGGGTGTTTCCAGGAATGGCAGCAGCGCCTCGCGCAGGTAGGCCAGTGCCACGTCATCGGCCTGGTCATAAAACTGGCGGCTGACATCCGGGCTGGCATGAACGGTGATGACCCGCGCGCCGGGCGAGATGCCTTTGCGCTGGTTATCAGCAATCCAACTGATCGGGCTGTCGGGTCGCTGCAATGCGCCGGGTTCGGGCAAACTGACTGCCCCATCCACGACGAACAGACCCGCGAGGCAGGGCGCATAAGCCACTTGTTGCAAGGCGCGGCGCTGCTCCTCGCTCAGTGGTACAGCGCCCAGCAGCGCCAGCGACTGCGGCACGGGCGACGTGAGCAGCAGCGCCCGGCTGTTATAGGTGTCGCTGCTTTCCGTCACGACCTGCCATCCTTCCGCCTGTGGCAGCACGGATGTGACGCGGTTATCGGTGCGAATGGATGCGCTGGCAGCGAGTTCAGCGGCGAGGTGTTTGGCGAGTGCGTTCATGCCGCCGCGCGTCGCATAACGCGGATGGCCGTCATAGGTGTCAAGCGGACGCGTTCCATCGCTGAAGCCGTCTGACCAGCGATAAACAACACCCGCATCCAGCCAGCCCTCTACAACTGCCGCAAATTCCGGTGAACGCACCGTGAAGAACTGCGCGCCATGGTCAGCCACACCGCCGCCGATGCGCCGTGTTGCCAGCCGTCCGCCCACGCTGCGACCCTTGTCGAGCAGCGTCACGCGCAGCCCCGCCGCAGCCAATGTGCGGGTAGCTATCAGGCCAGCCAGACCCGCGCCGACGATGAGGACATCTGTCTCTTGCATATTCCTGCTCATCATCACTACGCCTGTTCCCGCCGCAGCCACTTGACCAGCATCAAGATGCCGCCTATGCCGAATCCCATCAACGCGAGTACAAACGGCACGCCCCAGGGTTCTTTGAAGGACGGCCAGGTCTGCTCGAAGTTCATGCCATAAAAACCGCTGACGACGGTCATGACGCCGATGATCAGCGTCATAACGGTGAGACGGTTGACGACGAGGTTCAACTGGTTGGAAACGGACGACATATACAGATCGATCATGGTTGTGAGTGTGTCGCGATAGGTTGCCAGCATGTCCACCAGCCACAGCAGATGATCGGAAACATCGCGCAGGTAGAACTGCATCGAGTCGGTTTGTCCGAATACCAGGTTGTGCGGGTGCATGAGTACGGCCAGGATGTCGCGCTCCGGCCACACAACGCGCCACATGTGCGTCAACATGTGCTTGAGTTCGAACAGGCGGTTGAGCATGTAACGCTGCGGACGCTGTAAGATACGGTCTTCCAGCGCGCCGATTTCTTCCTCGAACATTTCCATGATCGGAAAGTAGCTGTCGATCACCTCGTCCAGCAGTACGTAGAGCAGGTAACCAGCGGAGACATGCAGCGACGCGCCCAGGCTGATACGCCGCTTGACCTGCTGGACGATGGGGTCGGCTTGCAGATGCACGGTGACGAGGTAGTTGTGCCCCACGAAGATGTCAAGTTCCTGCACATCCAGGTCATGCAGTGTCAGGCCACCTTTGGTCTTTAGCAGGTCGGGTCTCTGCTCGGTCATCACGACGGTGTTGACCAGCATGAACAGGTAGCCGGGGTATTCCTCCAGCTTGGGACGCTGTTCGTGATTGCGTGTGTCTTCGATGGCCAGCGGGTGAAAGTGAAAGACATCCTGCAGCACACCGACATCGACATCATCCGGATTTGCAATCTCAACCCAGACAGTCGTTTTGTCGGAGGCCAGCAAATCACGCAGTTCTGTGAGCCGACCTTCGCGCATTCGATCCTGTTCAAAAACGGTGATGCTGATCATGAGCGCTCCGTACGGGGAAGTCTGTGCACCAGCAAGTGTAGCAGCAACCCCAACCTTCACGCCAATCTCATTCACTGCCTGCAATATCCACAGCGGCCAGCATCAACGCATCGCCCCAGGCGAGCTGCGTGCCCGCGCCATTCTCTAGGAGCGGCAGGCGGCGCAGGGTGGCCCACTCGTAGATGACGAGCTGTAGGTGATAGTATCCCGGCGTGGCTTCGGCGGGGATGTCCATACAGGCCGTGCGCTCGATGTAGCTGTCGCGCGGCGCTGTGCCCAACCCTTCATCCCACTGTGCAGCTACAATGCTGCCTGTCCAGTCCACGAGGTGCAGCCCGGCGGAGAGTGAACCGTCCAGGTCAGTGAGGGCGCGCAGGCGCAGGTCGGCGCATAACTCGTCGCCGGGACGGATCGTGAACTGCTGCTCTGCCGTGGGGGCGGCTTCCAGGCTCAGGGTTTCACCGAAGCGAAAGGCCAAATCATCCGTATCACCCTGGTCGAAACGGTAGAACAACATGTTGACGAGGCTGGCGCGATAGCCGACATGGCGTGTGCGGTCGAGTTCCGCCAGGATGTGCCAGGTCTTGGCAGTGTTGACAGGCAGCATGACCCAGACTGACGGTTCAGCATCGAAGTGGCTGATGATCTGGCGAGATTCCTGCGCGTTGTGCAGCCGCCACGACAGATCGAGCGTGATGCCGCGCCGGATGCCGAGCTGGTGGTCGTAGTACGCGGCGGGGCTGTACGGCGCGAAGTCGGTGATCAGCGGTTGCAGCGGTGTACGCGCGTCAATCACCTGCTGCACGGCGGGCTGCCAGGCGGGTTTGCCCGGCCAGATTTGTGTGAAGGTCGATAACTGCGTGTAGACCAGTGCTGCCAGCAGCGCAAGCGGGAGAAAAGTGTTCACCACAGAGGGCAGCGGAGAGCGCATTTGTAGGGACACGCTACTGCCGTGCCCGCTATCTTGCCAGAGCGTATGGTCTCCAGTATGGGGCTGGCGTTTGGAGGTGGGGACAACGACCCCACGCAGCGCGGCAGCCAGCAGCAGCGCCCAGGCGGGCAGCGCGGCGATCACGTAGCGCACCTGATAAACAGGCGCGAACAGGGCATTGAGCGCCAACAACATGAGCGGCGTGAGCAGCAGCCACAATGTGATGAGCAGAAGGGCATTGCTCCGCCGCATAGCACGCCGATCCCACAGCCACACCCCCACTGCCAGAGCAAGTGGGAGCAGGGTGAGCAGCGGATAGCCGCCCGTGAGGATCAACAGCAGCGCCGCGACTGTGCCCCAATCGGTCGGCACGGGCAGCGCCAGCGGACCGCTGGGGTTGGCGCGCATCTGGTCGAGCAGCACGCCGAGCCAGGGCACGAACAGAACCAGCATGAGCAGATAGGGAACCAGGAATTCACCACATAGGCGCAGAGAAACACAGAGAATATTTCTGGATTGGCCGCGTACAGGTTTGTGTGGATGAGGCCATAATGCCATGCAGAGCGTATGACCCATATGCGTGAGCAGGATGAGCGCGCCCGCGTAATGGGTATAGAGCAGGGCTGCTCCGGTCAACGCATAGGCCAGCGCGCGCCACAGGCCGGGACGCTCCCGCCAGCGCAGATAGAGCAGTGTCGCCAGCGCGCCGAGCAGCATGAGCAAGGTATACATGCGCGCTTCGCGGGCGTAGTACAGCCAGAAGGCGCTCGTGCCCAGGATGAGCAGCGCGAACAGCCCGGTAGCTCGGTCAAACAGGCGGCGTCCGAGGGCATATGTCGCGGCGGTAGCCAGCAGCGCGCAGGCCAGTGAGGGCCAACGCAGCGCCAGCACACTCTCGCCCGCCACGAGCGTCCAGGCGTCGAGCAGGGCAAAGTACAGCGGCGGATGCACATCGCTGCGCACACGCGCCAGCATATCGGCCAGATAGGGCGAGCGCACCGCCCAGGCGCTCCAGGCTTCGTCGTTCCACAGGCTTTCCGCGCGCAGGCCGCTGAACGCCAGCCAGAAGACAGCCAGGAGCGTAATGACTGCGAGCCAGAATGTCAGTGCTGCTGCGAAGGTTGGTCTCTGGCTATTGGGCTGCACCATTGCACCCCTCAGCGGGCGTCGCGGTTGTCGTTCGGCTGCGGCGGCCGCTGATACAACCACCAGAAAGTCTCTGCCGGGTAGACGGGCTTGAGGACATCGGCCCAGACGAACTCGCTTGGTCGGACGATGCGGCGCAAATCGCTATCGACGCGTCGCAGTTTGGAATCGAGTTTGGACTGTTCTACATCCGAAGGTGAGAGCGCTGCAGCGATTTCATGGAGGATGGTACGGCGCTGCGCCTCTGGCAAATAGGCATTCGCGCCCAGCTTGGGATCGTCGCGGCATTCGACAAAGTAGGTCTGCATATCGCGCATTCGCGACTCGGCTTCGCGCAGCAGCTTTTTGCTGTAGGCCAGCGCCCATTCCTGGCGCAGACTGGCGTGGCGCGTGTCGAGCTGCGCGACCTGATCAACCGCATTCATCTGCCCGGCCAGCGCGCGCAGCCGTCGCAGCCGCATCAGGAGGCCGCCAATCGTCAGGCGCGGCATGTTCATGCCCAATTTGCCGTAGAGTTCATCCTCGTAGACGTATGGCACCAGGCCTTCAACCATTGCCTGCGCTTCTTTAAGTTCGCGTTCAAATGAATAGCCCTGTTCGGACATCATCAATCCTTTCCGCTGCTGCATACCAGTGTACCGCGAATAAAAAAACAACACACCCCTCACGAGGAAGGGTGTGCTGTCAGAGAGGGAGGAAAGGAAAATAGCGAGATTAGTGTTCGCCTTCTGGCGTGTTCTGTGCCTCGACAAAAATCGTCGGTGTCGAGAGGACGCGGCGCACCGGGCACTTGGTCGAAATTTCCAGCAGGCGGGCGCGCTGCTCGTCGTCAAGCTGGTCGCCGTGCAGCACGATGCGTTCGCTCACCTCGTGAATGAACTTGGCATCGCCCTGATAGGCGGGGTAATTCGCCGCGTCGTGGCGGTGTATCTCCAGATGCACCTCGACCTTTTCCAGCGGCCATTTCTTGCGCGTGGCGTACATCTGTACGGTCATCGCCATGCAGCTTCCCAACGCGCCTAAGAGTTGTTCAACCGGGTTGGGCGCGGTAGCGCTGCCACCTGCTTCAACGCTCTCATCCGCGTACCATGTATAGGCATCGGTCTTGGCGATGGTGCGAAAACCCTGGTCGGTTTGGACGCTGACGGCGGTCATCATAACTCCTGCTGATTGTTCACATTATCACAAATTAGATGCCACCAGCCAAGGGCTTCTTACACACGCCCGAAAATATCCAGGCTAATCCCGTTGAGCGCGCCAGCTCGCTCGGATGCCAGGTAGAGCATGGCGGCTGCGATCTCTTCCGGCTTGACCCACTTGCTGTAGTCGGCATTGGGCATACTGGCGCGGTTGGGCGGCGTATCGATCATCGTCGGGACGATGCCGTTGACGGTGATACCGTGCGTGCCCAGCTCCGCCGCCATGCTCTCCAGGATGCGCTGCGCCGCCGCTTTTGCGGCAGAGTAGGCTGCCGCTTTGGCGCTGCCCTGGTAGGCGTTCTTCGAGAGGATCGCCAGGATGCGCCCGCGTACCCGATGATCGACCATGTGTTTCGCCACGCGCCCGCATGTCACCCAGACCGAGCGCGCGTTGAGGTTCATCATCTTGTCCCACACATCTAACCCGGCCTCATGAACAGGCTGTCCGGCGGCATACCCCCCAACCGTGTGCGCCAGCACATCAATGCTCCCGTGCTGCGCCTCGACCTGGCTGACCAGCGCATCGACGCTGACTGGGTCGGTCACATCGGCGGGAATGCTCAGGCCGCCAAGTTCTGCCGCCAAGGGCGCGAGTTCCGTCTCGCTGCGCCCGACCAGCACGACAGACCCGCCCGCCGCCGCGAAAGCGCGCGCGACTGCCTGCCCAACATTGCCTGCCGCGCCCGTCACGACGATCACCTTGCCTGCGTATTCACCTGTCATCTTCTCACCCCCGGATTGATATGAAAAAGCGGGTTTTGCACCCGCTCTTAAGTGTACGTCTGCGCGATGTGTTTCAGTTTTCCCGGTTGGGACACAATTCAACGAACAGGCCGTTGTTCCAGTTGTATTTCGCTGTGAACGCAGCGGCCACCGTCGCTAGCAGATCGGGGGCGTGCTGCGGGTCGAGCGTCCGTCCGCTGCCCTGGTAAGTCTGTCCGTACACCCAGAAGGTCACGCTTGGCTGGTGCTGAATGTTCCGCACCCAGTGCGCCCGCTCGCGGTGTTCAGCGCACAGGTAGTAGCAGCCATCGTGTGCCACGAACCAGATTTCGATCTCGTGCGGGCTGCCGCTCTTCCAGCCCGTCGTTGTCAGATACAGGAATTCCGGGTTATAGGCTCTAGCCGCGCCCGACATACGAGCCGTCGCGCGTATCGACCACGATCAGCGTGCCCTGGTTGACGAAAATCGGAACCTGCACGGTCAGGCCGGTCTCGGTCGTCACACGCTTGGTGACTTTGCCCGTCGTGTCGCCCGCGATGGCAACTTCGGCTTCAGCCACTTCCATCGTGACGGTGGTGGGAAGCTTGTAGTCAATCGCCAGACCTTCATAGAGACGCAGTTCCAGGCGCATGTTCTCTTTCAGATAAAGCGCGTCGTCACCGAACAATTCGGCGTTGGTTTCGTACTGCTCGTAGTTTTCCGGATTCATGAAATGCAGGATGTTGCCATCGCGGTAGAGGAAGTCCACCTGCTGGGCATCCACAAACACATTATCCAGCCGCTCTTCCGCGCCGAAGATGCGCTGTACGGTATTCCCGGAACGCAGATCCATCATCTGGACGCCCATCGTCGCCTTGCCACGACCCGGCTTGTTATAGGTCGTCTTCATGACGCGATACATGTTGCCGTCAATCTTGAGCGTCGTGCCCGTCTTCAAATCGCCCGCTTCGATCATTGAGTCAATCCCTCAGACTATTTGCTCGTATAAACCGATTATAGCAAAACGTCGATAGGGGATAAATAGTCGATTGAGATACACCACTACGGGCTGCTTTTGCGCCACACCTCGACCGCCGGGTCGCCAGGGCGGGCGACATAGCGATGCGCGCCCCAATCGACCCACGATGCGCCCACCTGCTGCACCCGCGCTGCGATCTCCGCGCAGCACTCGGCGATCAGCGTTTCAGCCTGGGCGTTGTAGCGGGCAAAGCGGGGACGCACGATGCAGCGCAGCCGTCCGAGCGCATCCAGCGGTTCGGTGAGCGCGCTGCCGCCGATGGGGTCGCCGGGGATGTGCAGCGAGTAGTGCAGCGTGCGCTCGATCACACGGCG
>JAEUQX010000257.1 GCA_016788625.1 Anaerolineae bacterium | reverse complement strand
TTCGCAGCAGGCTTCGTGCTGGATGGGCTGGAAGAACCGCTGCTCCGCCCGGAAGACTTCGGCCCTGCACAGCCGCTTGGCTGGACGGGTGTGCCACAAATCCCCCCTGTGCTGGCCGCCCGACTGCGCGCGTGACACCGCTCCTGTTGTCGCTCAGCATCGTTTCCAGCCTTATTTCCCGACAATGTTTAGGGTTCCCATTCCTAGCAATCTTGGGATTTTAGATGGCGAGTTGAATGAATGGTCAGCGGGAGGCTGGAATTTCTATCCAAATGGCGATGTAGATGGTAATTCCTTCTGGAACGTACAGGATTCAGCAACACCTGGGACTAATCAAGTGGAATGGCCTAATGATAACTATCCGAGCATTCCAACAAACGATCCGTTATCTATCACAGATTTGATTGAGTATCTCACGCAAAGTTTTATCAGCTATCCCTATACAGCCCCAAGCTGCGTAATCTTGTCGGATACATCT
Source organism: Anaerolineae bacterium (assembly GCA_016788625.1). GTDB lineage: Bacteria > Chloroflexota > Anaerolineae > Aggregatilineales > Phototrophicaceae > CFX2. The sequence goes on along the minus strand of JAEUQX010000257.1, from coordinate 11,008 downwards.
CGAACGCCCTTGCGTATACAGGCTCGTTGCGACCAATCTGACACACGAGATGATAGTGTATACAATCTTGTTCCCCATCCGGGTAACTGAACCGGGAGTCAAAAGCCATGATGAATCAACTTCAAATCAATCGGAAGTTTCTCACTAGACTTCCGGGAGGGATTCGTGTAACAGTGGTGCTTATTCTCCTGTTTCAGGCAATCTTGTTGTCCGCTCATCCATTACAACAGACTATAACACGTATAGTCAGTGTGGCGTGGAGTCCCGATGGTACCAAACTAGCCATTAGCGGTGGCCCTCCAGTCTGTGACAACATTGACTTAAGTTTGTACGACGTTAAGATAATTAACCCTGTAACCAATCAAACACTATTGAACATTACAGGAAATAGATGCTATGTTGGCGACCTTAGCTGGAGTCCCGATAATTCCAAACTGATGGGTACTACTATAGGTGGAGTGCATATCTGGAATGCGCTCACAGGTCAATCCGTGCTGAACAATATTCGAGGGCAAGGGTTTGTCTCCGCACGATGGATGCCCGATGGCAACAGCCTTATAGTCACTGACTCTAGCGGTGGAATGCTGATACTCAATGCAAATACAGGGCAGTTAATCCTAGTTTTAGATGTACTTGGGTCGGTAATTGACCTGAACTCTTCTGGCACAAGGTTAGTGGCAGGTAAATTTCGAGAAAACGTGTTGCGTATCCTGGATACTGCCAATGGACAATTGGTGTTGAGCTTAAGTGGGCATAGTGCAGGAGTATCATCTGTCGATTGGTCTCCTGACGGAAGTAAAATTGCCAGCGGTAGTGATAATGGCAATGTTCGCGTTTGGAATGCGACGAGTGGCGGACAGCTATTAAGTCTCTCCGCTCACACCGGTACCGTTACTAGCGTCGCCTGGAACCCGGATAACCGTTTGCTGGCGACTACGGGCGTCGATGGAAATCTTCGCATCTGGGACACAACCAATGGGCAATTGGTGAGTCAGATATCGGCTGTGGGTTTCATCTATGATGCTGCATGGAGTCCGGATGGCAACAAATTAGCCTATGGTGGCGCGTCCAGCACAGTCAACTTGATTGCACCCTCTAACTCTGGTCGCGGCCTGCGCGGGGCGTACTACGACAACGCCGACTTCACCGCCTTGCGCTATTTCCGCCTCAACCCGACCGTCAACTTCATCTGGCGTGACTTCTCTCCCGACCCTGCCCTCATCCCTGTCATCGGCGCGGACACCTTCTCGGTACGCTGGACGGGTAAAGTCGAGCCACTCTACTCGGAAGCCTACACTTTCTACGTGACGCACGACGATGGCGTGCGGCTGTGGGTCAATGGGCAGCAGATCATCAATAACTGGACGAACCAGGCCAGCAGCGTCACCAGCAGCGGCACGATCACGCTGGCGGCGGGTGTGAAATATGACATCAGGCTGGACTACTACGAGAACACATTCCTGGCCGAGGTGCGCCTGGACTGGCAGAGCGCGCGGCAGGCTCGTCAGGTCATCCCCGCCAGCCAGTTGTACCCGCCGGAGGGCCAACTGGCCTTCAACGGCATCACGGCGGCCATCGGCGAGATCTACGTTCGCAACCCCGATGGCACGGGCGAAATCAACCTTTCCAACCATGCCGCCGCCGACATCAACCCGATCTGGTCGCCAGACGGCGCGCGCGTCGCCTGGGTCTCCAGCCGCGACGGCAACCAGGACATCTACCTGGCGAACGTGGATGGCAGCGGGCTGCGCCGCCTGACCAACAACACCCTGATAGACGCCGAACCGGCCTGGTCACCGGATGGCACGAAGATCATCTTCCGTTCCACCCGCTCTGGCGGTGGGGATTTGTACACGATGGACGTGATGGGCACAGGCGTCCCCACGCCGACGCGCTTCACCAGCAGCACGCTCAACGACTACGACCCGATGTGGTCGCCTAACGGTAAGTTCGTGGCCTATACGGTCGATACGGGCGGCTCGACGGGGCCAGAGCTGTACCTGCTGGCGGTGGCGAGCAACGGCCTCTCGCCCTCCGGCAGCCCGATCCGCCTGACCAACCGCAACGGCAACGATGTCACCGCCTTCTGGTCACCGGATGGCAGCCTGATTGCCTTCCGCGCGCCCTATGGCAGCGGTGGCATAGGCGATCAGATCTGGACGGTGCGGACCAGCAGCCCGTACACGCTGACGCGGCTGACAACACAGGGCAACAACAACTTCCAGTCGTGGTCGCCAGACAGCAGCAAAATCCTGTTCCAATCGACGCGCGACGGCAACCAGGAAATCTACACGATGAACGCCGACGGCAGCGGGCAGACGCGGCTGACCAACAGCAGCGTGGCGGAGACCTACGCGGTGTGGTCGGCGGACGCGCGCCAGATCGCCTACAACCGGGGCAACGACATCTGGCTGATGAACGCCGACGGCTCGAACGCGCGCAACTGGACGAACACGCCCGCGCGCGCCGAGATCGAGATCGTGTGGTGGCAGGTCAAGCAGTCGCGGTAGGACAGCCTGGCGTAAATTCGTGAGCAGATTGCCCTCACCCCAACCCCTCTCCCGACCGCCGAGTACGGCTAGGAGAGGGGCAATACAACTGCTTAGGAACTTCTGCCGCAGTGTAGTAGGGCGCTCAGCACTCCGGCAGCGCGCCCAGATCGATCAGCCACAGGCCGCCGTGCAGCCCGTTGGCATAGAGCGCGATGTGTTCCTGGTCAGGCGCGAGCGACCACCACGCGCGTTCGTCGCTCGCCAGTCCCAGCGGCAGGGTTGTCAGGTCGCTCAGCGTGCCGGTCTGGCGGTTGAAGCAGGCCAACCGCGCGCCGTCGTCGCCGGGCAGTGCCGCGTAGATGAAATCGGCGTCGTCCGCGCCCTGCTCGTAAAGCGGCCCCGGCCAGTTGTTGCCGGGCGCTTGCGCCTCGAAAAGCAGTTCGGTCGTCGGGAAAGCGGCGCGCTTGAGGTAATACCCCACCGTGCCGTCCACCTCCTGCGCGATGATCACGTCCTCGCCGTCCGGCGCAGCGCCGGGGGTGATCAGCGAGGGGATGCTGTTGCGCGCGGGTTCGCTCAGCGTTTGCCCATCCACGTTCGCGGTGAAGTAGGTCACGGTATCACCGAATGCGCCGTAGTAGTAGGCCAGGAAGCGGCCTTCGTTCAGCCAGGTGATGCCCTGCAGCGTGCGATCGGACAGGCGGTCGAACAGGACGCGCTTGAATGAGCCGTCCGGTTCCGCCGTGATCATCGTGTTCAGTTCGGTCTGGTAGACCAAACGGCGCGCGTTGGGGGCGTAGCTCAGCGCCGAGTGCTGAAAATAGAGCGGTTCCAGCAGCCCCAACTGCCGCCGCAGCGCCTCGGTCACCAGCCCGGCTTTGGGATGCTCGATGGCCGCCGAAGTCTCGCTGGGCAGGTTGTACTCCGTCCAGATCAGGTCAATGAACAAGTCACGGTGGCAGCCCGCGCCGTAGCGCAGGTTATCGCCGTCGATCCATTCAACGCTGACCACCTCGCCGCTTGCGATGCGCGTGATGCCTGTCGCCAACGCCTCATCTGCGGCGCTCGCGTCCGGCATCTCGTCACCTGTCACCGTCACTTCGACGCGCTCGACCGTCACACCATCCTCGAACAGTTCCAGCGGGACGGCAAAACGCTGTGTCGTGCCTGGCAGCAGCGCCACATCCGGCAGCAGCGCGGCGTTGCAGGCGTTGACCAGATAGCCGAAACCCTCGCCGACCACCTCGTCCGCCGCGTCGAAGGCCTCTGCGAACAGGCTGATGCCGCTGTAGGCTGTTGTGCCAGCATTCAGCAGCAGCCCTTCGGCAAAGAGCACCTCTTGTCCATATACGTCGACTTCCGGCACGATGACGACCTCTTGCGGCACGAGTGGTAAATCCTGGGCGCGCAGGGCAGCGGCGGCAGACAGCAGCAGTCCACAGATGACGATGGCGAGTCGGCGCATAGTATGTCCTTTGAATCAACTTACCGCCGATTGTAGAACGCCGCCCGTGTTTGTCGAGGGCTGATCGGGTAATAAGACCATCGAGCAAGAATCGGATAGACAGCGCCTTGCGAATTGTCTTACACTGAGCATTACTGTTGGAGGGCAAGATGCTGGCTGAAACCAAAACACATCCCCATATCGAACTGGTGCAGCAGGCTTGCCGCTTCATCCAGATGCGCGCGGAACAAGAACCGAGCCTGAACGAAATCAGCGCCGCGCTGCACATCAGCCCGTTCCACCTGCAGCGCACCTTTAAGCGCGTGATGGGCATCACGCCCAAGCAGTTCGCGGAACGGCAGCGGTTGGAAGCCTTCAAGCTGCGCCTGCGCGCGGGCGTGAGCGTGACCGACGCGCTCTACGATGTGGGCTACGGCTCGACCAGCCGGGTGTATGAACGCGCCCCGGAACAGATGGGCATGACCCCGGCGGCTTACCGCAAGGGCGGCGCGGGGATGCGAATCAATTACGTCATTGTGGAATGTCACCTGGGTCTGCTGCTGGTTGGTCGCACGCAGCAGGGCATCTGCTCGGTGCACCTCGGACGCAACGAAGCAGAATTGCAGGCGTGCCTTTTTGATGAATATCCTGCCGCGGAGATTCAGCGCAACCAGGATGGGCTGTGTGAGTACGTCGAGGCGCTGCTCGAACACCTCAAGGGCGCGCGTCCGCACCTGGATCTACCGCTCGACATTCAGGCGTCCGCGTTCCAACTGCGCGTCTGGCAGGCGCTGCGCGAGATTCCGTATGGCGAAACCCGCACATACAGCGAGATCGCCGAAAGCATCGGTCAGCCTGGCGCGGCCACCGCTGTCGCCAAAGCGGTTCACGCCAACCGCACCGTCCTGCTGATTCCCTGCCACCGTGCCGCCCGTGAGGATGGCGAACCGACGCGCTGCTATGACGAGCGCGAACGCTTCAGTATGCTGACGCTGCGCGACAACGAGCGCCAGCACAGCGAAGAATAATTCCCTCACTTATCCCTTTATTGCAGTGTGCTTATTCCCATCCGGGCAGCAATCTTGCTGACTCCGGGGCATGTTCTGGAGGAAGACATGAGCAGACAGCATCCGTTGGTTCTCTTCGTCGGCAATCCGGCGCGCGGCGCGGATTTACAGCGGCAGACCGGTCAGGCAAACTGGTGGGTCTACCTGCCGGAAGACGCGCTGGAAGCATTGGGCATCTATATCACTTACCTGCCAGATGTCGTGGTACTGGACGAGGCCGCCGCGCCGGAGATCACCCATGAGGTCTATCGTCACCTGCGCTCGGTGCAGGCCGCCGCGCTGATCGTCCTGACAAGCGGCACCGATTGGCAGACTGACTCGAATGTCACGCTGCTGCCGCCCGGCATCGGCACGACCGCGCTGGCCGAGCAAATCATACAGGTGATCGCAAACAACGAGGTCGCCCCGCTCATACCAAATCGATAGGCGCTGTTCGGGCGATTCACAGGAGCAGTGCTTCGCGTTCACAGGGCGATCTGACAACAGGTCGCCCTTCTGTTTCAGAATGAGCCTTAGCGCCCTTCCACCCCTGCCAGTTTGAGGGTGATCACTGCCTTGAGGTTGGCGGCCAGGGCGTCGTTAATCGTGTCCATGCGCGTTTCCAGGTGTGCTAACGCGGCTGCGTAATGCTGCGCGGCGGCGGCGGGATCGCCCGCATCGCGCGCCAGGTCGCCTGACCATTCCAACCAGCGCCAGGTGCGCGGCAGCGTCTCCAGCAGGCAGCGCGCAGTGGCAGAATCACCGCAGCGCCCCAGCGTCACCAGGTAGCGCTCGGCAATGCGTTCATCCGCCGGTCGCAGGGCACGAGCCGCAGCAGCAGCGTCGCGCGCCGCAGGCCACTCACCCAACTCGCCCAGGATGATCGAGCGTTGAATATGATCATCGGCGTTCAGGTCTGGCAGCGCGTCCAGATCCGCTAGCCCCGCGCGCAAATCGGCCTCCGCACGCAGCCGCAGTCGCAGTGCGGCCCGCAGCCGCAGCGCGTCGGCGTCATCGGCGTGGGCGGCCAGGTGCGCGTTCAGCGTCTCCAACGCATCGGGCAGTTCGCCCGCCTGGATGAACGCGTCGGCCATTTGCAGCGCGCTGTAGGGCATCACTCGTCTCCGGGCAGGCCGAAGGTATAGACGCGCTTGCGGGCGTCCATCGCCACGCCGAGCTGCGTCTGTTCACGTGTGCGCCATGTGGTGTGTATGTCCTTGACGAAGCTCGCCAGCAGTTCATAGGCCAACTGCTTGAAATTGGTCTGGTCGAGCGTTGACCCCTGGCGCGGCCAGCCGTAACCCCAGGCGAACCACGAGCCATTGGGCAAGATCAGGAAATCGTAAAACGAAGGGGCGTCCGGCTCGCTGCCGATGAAGACGGCGATGCGCCCGCACTGCTCCTTGAACGACGAACCGGGGATTTGTGCCTCGTCGCGCACGTTCGGCCAGGCTGTGCCCGGCAGCGGCACGAACAGCACGCTCCAATCCTCAATGGGCACTTGCAGCGCGCGCCGCCCCGCGCCCGCCGGGTGTTCGATCAGACGCGGCTCACCCAGTTCGCTCAAGCCGCGATCCTGGCACTCATAGATCACCGTTTGCAGCGCGGTGAAGAGTGCATCGGTAAAGGCGGCCGTCTGCTGCACCAGGTACTCACGCTGTCCCCGACGCGCCAGCAGGATCGATTCGAGCATTTTGTAAGCCGCATTGGCCTGTTTGTTGTCAGTGTCGATATTCATAGGAAGGACATTCTGTGATCACGCTTTTGCGGACGATCTTACGCCAGACCGCCAACCCGCGCAAGCGAACATGCGAACTAGGGGGCAACTGTGCCGTTGGGCGAACGTAGTTTCAAGCGCACGCTGAACGTAGTGCCTTTGCCGATCTCACTGCTTACAGCGATCTGCCCGCCGTGCAGTTCGATGATCTCCTTGGCGATGCTCAGCCCCAACCCCATGCCAGCCCCGCCATAGCGCGCGCGGTAGAACGGGCGGAAGATGTCCGTCAGATGCTCCGGCGCGATGCCCTCGCCCGTGTCCTCAACATCAATTGTGACAAACTCACCATTAGGCGGGTGCAGCCGCAGCGTGACCTGTCCGCCAGACGCAGTATGGTGCAAGGCATTGGTGGTCAGGTTGGTGAAGACCTGACGCAGCCGCGCGGCATCCGCCATGATCGTTGTGGGGTAGTCCGGCAGCACGCTCGCCAGCCGCACGCCCTTCTGGTCAGCCTGCGGCTCGTACATGTGCGCCAGATCGCGGATGAAGGCCTGCAGCGGCAGTTCCTGGACGTGCAGTTCAACAATCCCACGTTCAAAGCGCGTCAGATCGAGCAGGTTTTCAACCAGTTCATGCATCTGCTCCGTGATCTGATCAAGCACGTTCAGATGGGTCTCGAATTTCTCCGGCTGGCGACGCAGCAGGTACAGCCGCGCCTTAAGGTTGGTGATCGGCGTCCGCAAGTCATGCGAAACGTTGGCGACGAAACGAGACTTGCGCGCCTCCAGCGCCTTTTCCTCGCTGATGTCGCGCACAATCATCACCGTGCCAACGGCAACGCCATCGGAGTTATTGACGCTGGATACGGTCAGGCGCGCGGTGAAGTCACTGCCATCGCGGCGGCGCAGCGGCAACTCGCTGTAACTGATTCCGTCCTTGAACGACTTCTCAAGCATCGTCAGGTATCGCTCATTGAACTCATTGTCGGTCATGGTCTGGCTCTTGAGGACAGCCAGATCATCAAAGCCATTCTCATAACCGCTCATCACGCGCATAGCCCGATTGACGTACCAGCGCACCTGCCCACCGTCTGCGACCGTGATACCAATCACCCCTTCGCCCATCGACTCCAGCACAGCCTGAAGCTGCGCCCGCTGCTGTTCCAGCGCGACAGTGCGCTCGGTCACGCGGCGGCCCAATTCTTCGGCCTGGAGCAAGACTGCTTCGTAGAGCCGGGCATTTTGCAGAGCAATCGCGGCCTGGCTGGCAAAGGCGGAAAGCTGCTCGGCGTGCTGCGCGCCGAAGGTGTTCGGCGTGGCGCTGTCCAGGTTCAGGAAACCAATCACTTCATCGCCGAGGCAAATCGGGCAGTTGACCATCGAACGGATCCATGATGTCTCCGGGAAGTCTACCCAATCCGGGTCAGCCTTGGAGTCGGCGATCCAGATCGGACGGCGCGTTTCGACCATCTGGCGCAGGTGCGGTGTGCCCATCACCGGCATCCGCAGCACACGCATCTGGGCTTCCAACTCCGGGTTGGTGAAATCTTTCAGGCGGGTGGTGCGGGCTATGCCATTTTCGATCAGGAAGATTGTAGCGACATCGTAAGGCAGCACGCGATGCAGGCTGGCGAGCAGGCGGTCGAGGATCACCTCGGTTTCCAGCGTGCTGTTCAGCGCGGCAGCGGCGGCGCGCAGCGTTTCGGCCAGCAGACGCTGCTGATGCTCCGATTCCTTGGCGCGCACCTGTTCGGTTACATCAAAAATAAACCCCTCGTAATACAGCGTTTCCCCAGCGGGTACCGCCACCACGCGACTGTAGATGCTGGCCGGGAAGACTTCGCCGTTCTTACGCTTGAGCAGCGCTTCTGTCACGATGAAATCACTGATGTCCGCATACTGCGTCTGTAATTCATGGCGGCGCTGCGGATTCACGAATACATCGGTGGCGATGTTGAGGGCGTATACCTCGGCTTCGTTCTCATAGCCGAGCATCCGCACCAATCCCTTGTTGACCATCAGGTAGCGCCCATCGTAAGACGAGCGGAATACGCCCTGTGAGGCGTTCTCGATCAGCGAGCGATACCAGCTCTCGCGCAGTCGTAAGTGTTCCACCTCCCCTATCTCCAGCAGCCTTCGAATGCGGAAGGACAGCATGGACTGGCGCAGCGGGCGCGTCAGCACATCATTCGCGCCAGACGCAATGGCAGCATCAATCTGGTCGTCTTCAGCGACCAACAGGATCGGGCAAGCGGCATAGGTACGCAGCAGGGTACAGGCATCCAGGCCCGCTCGCGTGGCGCTCAGAATAATCACGTCGGGGTGAAGGCGGGGTGCCAGGGTCAGCACATTGGATACAACATCAACCTCGTTGATACTGTAGCTCTCTGCTTCCAGGAAGCGGCGCAGCATCTGTCGTGTATCATTGTCCTCGTGGGCAAGCAGTATGGACGGCATAATTGTGTGAGTGGTATTTCCTAATGAAACTCACTTTTGTGACATCGATGATTACATGAATTATACGAGTATCTCTTGTGGAAAATGAGTTAACGCGAGCGGGTAATCATACATTTTGCGATGCTATCTCGTTCGAATCCTGTAACAATGGGCAAAAAAGAGAGCGAACCGGGTGGGTTCGCTCCTGCGCTGCGGAATTATGGAATGGAACGGTGCTTCGGTCTAGCCGTGCCGCTGCATGAAACGCTGCAAGCGTTCCAACGCCTTGTCGATATTGCTGCGGCTGGTGGCATAACAGGCGCGCACGAAGCCTGCCCCACTGCGCCCGAATGCGCTGCCAGGGATCAACGCCACACGCTCCTCGTGCAGCAGCCGTTCGCAGAACTGTTCGTCGGTCATCCCCGTAACCGCCACGCTGGGGAAAGCGTAGAATGCGCCGCGCGGCTCGAAGCAGGTCAGCCCCATCTGGTTGAAGCCATCCACGATCATACGGCGGCGCGTGTCATATTCGGCGCGCATCGACGCCACATCGTCATCGCCGTGCGTGAGCGCCTCCAGGGCGGCCACCTGCCCAATCGTTGGCGCGGACATGATCAGGTACTGGTGCAGCTTGCGGATGCCGTCCATGATCTCCGGCGCGGCGCAGACGTAACCGATGCGCCAGCCCGTCATCGCGAACGACTTGCTCATGCCGCTCATCGAAATCGTGCGGTCGTACATGCCCGGCAGCGAGGCGAAATTGGTCTGCTCGACGCCATAGACCAGCCGCTCATAAATCTCGTCGGAGAGCACGACCAGATCGTATTTCTCCGCGACGGCGGCGATCTCCAGCATCCGTTCACGGGTCAGCGTCGCGCCTGTCGGGTTGTTGGGGTAATTGATCAGGATCGCTTTGGTGCGCGGGGTGATGGCCGCTTCCAGCATCGCACCTGTCACCTGGAAACCGTCCTCGACGAAGGTGTCGACGGGCACAGGCACACCACCCGCCATCTCAACAGACGCCGCGTTCGCCACGAAGCACGGTTCGGGAACCAGCACCTCATCACCCGGATCGAGGATGGCCTTGAGCGCCAGCCACATGGCCTCGCTGACGCCAACCGTCACCAGGATTTGATCTTCCGGCGCGTATTCCACGCCATACAGCCCCTTGATATAGGCCGAGATGGCGCGTCGCAGTTCGATGGTGCCGGAATTCGAGGTATACGCCGTCTGCCCCCGGTTGAGCGACTCGATGCCGCGATCAACGATGTGGCGCGGGGTGACAAAATCAGGTTCGCCAATGCCCAGCGTGACGACATCCTGCATAGTAGCGGCGATATCGAAGTAGCGCCGAATGCCAGACGGGCGGAGGTGCTGGACACTTTGCGAAACGTAACTGCGGGTTCGGATCATGTTGTTATCACCTGGGTGAGTGCGGAATGCTGCTGATTATAAAACCCGGCTCACGTCCTGGCATCACCCACACTTGATCAATTTGCCCAAAAAAGTTGGACAGTGTGTACAAACCAACTGCCGCGCACCTGGCGCTGGCTGGAATGGGCGACCTGGAACCGCCCTAGCCGCCAACCTCAAGGCGGTGATCACCATCAGACTGGCGGGGGTGGGAAGCCGCTAGGGTGCATTTCAAAATAGTGCACGATGATCCGCGCGTGGGCGGATATACGGCGCAAGCGCCTAATTCGCCCCTACACACGACGGATTTTCGTAGGGGAGGATTAGCCCGTTAGGGCGTATATCCTCCCGCTGAACCAATATGAAATACACCCCTGACCGGCACCTGCTTGCCCGCATACCCTGACCACGTTATAGTTATCTACGGGGTAATGTTCAAGGGGGCAGCAGCATGGCCGATG
>JAEUQX010000215.1 GCA_016788625.1 Anaerolineae bacterium | reverse complement strand
CATCACCTTAACGAGCAGTTGCAGTCCCACGCGCCGTTCCAGCCTGTGCTGCGGCACGGCATCCTCAAGGAACGCCTGGCCGATATTCTGACGGACAGCTTTCGCGCGCTGATCCTGCGCATGATGGGCTACAAGACCGATGTGATCGAGTTCATCTCCAACGAGCACACCGGGCGCAACCTGCTGATTCGAGCGGTGCGGCGCGGCGGCAGCACGGCGGACTTCGCCCAGGAATACGCGGCGTTGAAAGCCTTCTGGGGCGTGACGCCGTATTTGGAGACGCTGCTGATTGCGGATGGTCAATGGTCGTCGATTAAGGAACTGCATCAGTTATGAAATTCCTGATTCCCATCCTGGTGCTCGTCGTGCTGGCAGGGTGCACCGGTCAGCGCGGCCAGCAGCCCGAAGACATCCCCACGCTGGCGGCATTCGATCCGCTGGCGACCGCCCAGATTCTGACGCAGAACGCGCCGCCGGAAGGATTCCGCGAGTCCGTCGCGTTCCCCGAAGTGGATGCCAACCTGGGCGTCCTGCCGGGCGCGCGCTATGTTGTCGAACTGGAATTCGAGGGTGTTTTCAGCCGTACCACGCGCCAGACCAGCGCTACGGCCACCGCTGAAATCTGGTTGCAGCAGATTGGTTCGGCGCGGCGCGTGACGGTGCAGACGGCGGGTGAACTGTTGGGGCGCGAGGATAACGCCTTCGAGGCGGTCAAGCTCGGCCCGGATGCGTTCCTCGTGCAGGATGGGCTGTGTCTGCAAGGTGGCACGGATGCCAGCACAGCGGCGGGTCTGCGTGCCGGGACGCTGGTGGGCGGAGTGACGCGCGCGCTGCCGGGCGGGTTGAAAGCGACGCTTAACGGCGAGGACGCCTGGAAGTACACCTTCACAACGGCTGATCTGCTGCTGCCCAATATCCGCCTGGGCGAGGGCGGCACGCTGGAAGCGACGGGCGGCGAACTGTGGGTCGCGCCCGCGCATAACGCCGTCGTGCGCTTCTATGTCAATCTGGACGTGACCAACGCCTTCATCTTCGACCGCCAGCTACCCGTCAGCGGGCAAGTGGTCATCCGTTACGACGCCTACGACCTGGGCATCGCCCCCAACATTACCACGCCGTTCGGCTGCTGAAGCAGGAGCGCGAAACTGTTGATGATTCACACGCGATCTTGCCCTTTGGAGAGGAGCCGGGGGTGAGGCCTCTGGACAACCACGCAGCAACCATCCAATCCGCACTGCGCGACGCCCGCACGCGCCTGCTGCCCGCCTCCGACTCGGCAGCGCTGGACGCGCAAACCCTGCTCGGCGCGGCGTTGGGCGTAGAACGTGCCTACCTGCTGGCGCATCCCGACCAACCGCTCACGGCAGAGCAGTCCGCGCAGTTCAACACCTGGGTCGAGCGCTGTGCGGCGGGCGAACCGCTGTCCTATGTGCTGGGGCGGCGCGCTTTTTATGACCGCGAGCTGATCGTCACGCCCGATGTGCTCATCCCGCGCCCGGAGACTGAACTGCTGCTGGAAGCGGCGCTGGCATTCGCGGGGTCGCGCGCGTTGGTTGCCGTCGATGTGGGCACAGGCAGCGGCGCGCTGGCGGTCACGCTGGCGGCTCTGTGCCCGGCGCTGACGGTCTATGCCACCGACATCAGCCCGGCGGCGCTCGATGTGGCGCGGCAGAATGCGGCGCTGCACGGCGCGGCGGTGACATTCCTCCAGGGCGACCTGCTCAGCCCGCTGCTCGAACGCGGCATCCATGCTGACCTGATCATGGCGAACCTGCCGTATATCCCCAGCGGCGATTTGCCCGCGCTGGCCGTCACCCGTTGGGAACCGCGCCTGGCGCTCGACGGTGGGGCGGACGGCCTCGACCTGGTGCGGCGGCTGCTGCGGCAGGCGGCGGACGGATGGCGCGCGGAAGGGCTGATGCTGCTGGAAATTGGCTACGATCAGGGTGTGGCGGGTGCGGCGCTGTGCCGGGAGATGTTCCCCGGCGCGGATGTGCAGGTGCTGCGCGATTACAGCGGCCACGACCGCATACTGCGCGTGGAACGGAAATGAAGCCGCCAGCGCGAATCTTGGGGGACGCTGGCGGCTAACCGTTGGGGGAGTTGGGGGAATGTCTCGTTCTGCTTCATCTACATCAACGGTTTCTACAAATAAGTGTAGGCCAGCATTCAACTCCAAAGCATTAAGATTGGTGGATTTCGCAAAAAACATACAACAGCGAAAACGTCCGCCCTATATTCATTTGTGTCTCGTGCAAAAAACGATCTGCGGCTACAATAGCTATGGTTCAGTAAGCCACTACGAAGGATAGAATCGATGCGCGAAATCACCGTTGCGGTTGTGCAAATGCGCCCCAAGCTCGGCGAGGCGGAAGATAATCTGGTCAAGATGACCGAGACGATCTCGAAGATTGCCTCGCAGCAGAAGGTTGATCTGATTGTTTTCCCTGAGCTGATCACCAGCGGCAACGAGTTGGGTGTGCGCTTCACAGAACTGGCGCAGCGCGTGCCCGGCCCGACGATTAACCTGCTCGCGCAGCGCGCCAACGAGTACGGCGTCTATATCGCCTTCGGTATGGTGACGAAAGAGAAGGTCGAGTCGGTGCTGTATAACTCGGCGGTGCTGGTGGGGCCGGACGGCGAACTGCTGGATGTCTACAACAAAATCCACCTGCGCGGCGAAGAGCGCATGGCCTTCCGCGAAGGTTACAAGCTGCCCGTCATCCCCACCGAGGTTGGCAACATCGGCCTGATGGTCGGCTACGATCTGGCGTTCCCGGAAGTGGCGCGCAGCCTGGCGCTGGACGGCGCGGAAGTCGTCTGCGTGGCGGCCAACTGGGAAGCCTCGGCCATTGATGAGTGGAAGACCTATGTGCGCGCCCGCGCCTACGAAAACTCGCTGTTCATCGTCGGCGCGAACCGCGTGGGCGAGGACGTGACGCTCAACTTCGGCGGCGAGAGCATGGTGGTCGGCCCGCGCGGGCAGATTCACGCGTCGCTGGCAGCGGAAACCGACCCGACGACGGGCGCGCCGCTGGAAGGTTTCGCCGTCGCGCGCATCGACCTGGACGAGGTACGCAAGTTCCGCGAGGAATACCAGTTCATCCAGAACCGCCAGCCCGCCGTCTACAAGACGCTGGTGCGGAAGTATTAGTTAGTCGGCGGCGCGAGATGAGTTTGTTGTAGGGATGGGGTATATCCCGTCCCTACGAAAATCCCCGGAATGAAGGGATGTGGCCTATGCCCTACATTAAGCAGGTTTCCGACGAAGAGGCGACCGGCCCCGTCAAGCGCGAACTTGACAAGGCGGTGCAGCGCGCCGGGCGGGTGTGGAACATCGTCCGAATCATGACGCCGAACGCCGAGGTGCTGCGCGCCTCGATGGCCATGTACTCCGCGCTCCTGCACGGCGAGTCGCCGCTGACACGGGCGCAGCGCGAAATGCTGGCCGTCGTCGTCAGCCGCGCCAACGACTGCCACTACTGAACGCAGGCGCACGCGCATGACCTCCGTGCTGAGGTCACCTGGTTTGCGACCCCCGAAGAAGCCGACACCTATGTTCATGCTATCGCCCACGACTGGCAGAGCGCCAATTTAAGCTCCGTTGACGCGGTGCTGTGCGCCTTCGCGGAGAAGGTCACGCGCCACCCCGACCAGCTCGACGCGCTGGACATCGAAGCGCTGCGCGAAGCCGGACTGGACGACCGCGCCATTCACGACGCGACGCAGATCATCGCCTACTTCAATTACATCAACCGCGTGGCCGATGCATTGGGCGTCGAACACGAGACGTTCATTCCACCGTGGGGTGAGAGATCGTAGCTGCGACGCGGCGCACTGGGCTATGTGACAGCGTTCAGGGGTTCACATCGCCGATCTTGCGCTGCACGAAGACCAGGAAGGGGTAGGCCAGTTTGCTGGCGTCTACCTGTCCGGCCTTGAAGAAACTCTGGTTGGCTTCCTCGAAGTCGTGGTGCAGGCGTTCGATCTCGCGGCTTTGCTGTTCCGAGGGTTCGTTGTGGAACAGCGTGACGACTGTGGTATAGCGCCCTGCCGCGAAGATCAACCACTGCTTGGCGCTGATCTTGCGGACTTCGCGGTCAACGCGCTTGCCGCTTTCCATCAGCATAGTGAAGTCATTGAGGATTGGGGCGAGTTTGGCGGGCGGCACATCGAAGTCGCCCAGCGTCTCCAGCAGCGTGCCGTTGCGGTTGTTGTAGATCGTCATGCCGACGGCTTTGCCCATATGCGCTTCTTTGACAGCGATGGTGGATTGCCCATCGCTCATCATGCCCATGATGGCGTCCGGCGTCTTGCTCAGCCCGGCCATGTCGGTCAGCGCCAGTTGGCTGGTGTAGCGTTCGTAGACCGCGTGGAACTGTGCGCGGCTGATCTGCCCCTCGGCGAATTCGGCGATGAGCTTCTGAATTTTCTGCTGGATCTGCGCTTTGTACGCCTGAACTTTGTTGCTCGATTCCATCACGGATGCCTCATGCACGCTGGTTGACAGGCGCGGCCGTTATGACCTGCGCCCACGCTTCATCGTACCACAAGCCGCCTCTGGTTCGTTGTTGGTTTTTCTTAACACTTCGCAATGAAGTCAATGGTCTGTAGTCAGGAGTCGCTACGCTGTATTGACATTTTTGCATTAACCAGACTAATGCCCCCTATTAATTGGGGTCTTGCTGCTAGAGAGGATGAGTGAGATATTTGCATCAAACAATTTCCTAAATTTGTGATGAGGGAATTTATATGTACCCCCTGAGCATCTCCAAATTCAAAGTTGTTGGTGATCACTGGATTGGGAAGTATCGAGTCGTTGTTGTAACAGAGTGTGTGAGCGCGGGTTTAATCCAATATGCTCATGCTGCTCTTGTTCTGGATCCAAAGGAACCCCGTCCAATTTATGCCGTCGCGTCCGAAGTCAATGCGCTGGCAACAGTAACGGGCGGCGGGTCGCATTTTTTGTGTGTTTATGATGACCGACACGGCAATTATGGAAGTTCTGACGATTGGGGGGATTTGGAGAAATTCACGCAAGAAGCGCTCCGACTGATTACCCTACGTTTTGCGGATAAACCGGATAAACCATTCGACCCTAATCAACCCCTGAATCGACTCATTGAAATGGTAATCGTTGATGATATGCCAGAGGTAGTGGATGCTCTCAAAAGATTGTTGATATTTGAGGATGATTTCAAGGTTGTTGGAACTGGCGTGAATGGAGAAGAGGCACTTGCGGCTGTTAAATCTTTTCGCCCGGATGTAGTCCTAATGGATTTTCCGCTGCCCGAAATGGACGGTGTGGATTATGTCCAACAAATCAGGGTGGAATATCCTAAGACCAAAATTATTTTCATGTCTATCCATAGCGATAGCGACAGTATGACACAAGCCGCAAAGGCTGGGGTACATGACTTCCTGGCAAAACCCATCAGTCCCTTTGACCTTTATCCAAGTATTCGCAGTGTAGTTACGGGCCATGGCCCAACGAATTCGGACTTTGCCAAAATTGTCAAAGAGCTGAACGGCTTAAATTAAACGCACAAAATAGAGAGAAATGCTCGATGTGAAACGGTTTTCGGGGAGATGGGTGTTATGTCACTATTGCGTCGGACAACGGGTGGGCCACTGGTGGATGGGCGGAATGCCCTGGTGAAAGCTCTGTTGGAAGTGCTGTCGAAACGTGAAGATATGGCGGCAGTGCTGAACGAAGTGGTGGCAACTTTGCCCGATTTGAGCGAGGAGCAGCGGAATAATTTCCTGGAGAATCCGCTGGAATACTTTTTTCCAGCAGCATCGAAACCTCCGGCTGACTCCATTCCGAACCCCCGGGCGGCAAAGCCTGATGATTTGCTTGCCCGTATCAACAAGGCGCTGGCTCGCAGGACGTTGAACATGGAGTTACCGGCGGGTTCAGCAGACCGGGAAATACTTCGACAAACGCTGAATGATCTGCTTAATCAGGTTGTCGAGGCAGAAGGGGTACACCTCTCTCGTGCCGAAAAAGAGCGGCTGATTGAGAATATGCTGGCTGACATCATTGGCTTCGGGGCGATTGATGCTTATATGCGCGACGATACCGTGACGGAAATTCGCGTGCTCGGCCCGAAGCAGATTTATATCGTACGCAAAGGCCATTTCGAGGCGGCCTCACAGACATTTGAGAATGACGGTGCGGTGCTGCGGGTTATCGACAGGATAACAGCTCCGCAGGGGATACGTGTTGATGAAAGCAATCCAATGGCACGCGTTCGAATGCATGATGGTTCGCTGGTCACGATGATTGTTAGACCACTGGCACAGCAGGGGCCGTCGCTTTACATCCAGAAAATGTGGGGACGCCTGAGTGCTGTAGACCTGATGCGCTTCGGAACGGCTCCGGCAGAGGCAATGGACTTTATCTATACGGCGCTGGTAAGCGGTGTCAACATCGTTGTCGCGGGTGGAACCGGCGGGGGCAAGACATCGCTGATGAATGTGCTGGCGGATCGGCTGTCGCTGAATCCGCAGGTGACAGGCATAGTGACGATTGAGCCAGTGAGCGAGTTCCAGTTGAGCGGGACACGCGTGTTATCGTTGGAAACCCGCCCGCCGAATATCGAAGGCAAAGGCGAGGTGAACGCGGATCAACTGGCCGAATTTGCCGTGCAGTTTCATCCTGAACGGGTGATTCTGGGCGGTACGAACGGCGCAGGCATTGTGCCGCTGATGGAATCAGGGACACCGTTTATGGTCGAAGCGAATGCGGCAGCGGACGAACTGGTCGAGCAGTGGCGGGAAGGGCTGACAGCAGCGGGGATGGCCACTCGACACAATCCGCTGCGCGTGATGCGGGTGTCGGTGCTGCTGGTGGAGATACGGCAGCTTCCGCAAGGGATGCGGCGCATCACGAGGATTGCTGAATTTGTGCCGGATGGGACACTGATAGACCTGTTTCAATTTCATTTTTATCGGGACGCTGATTCGCCAAATGCCGGGGAACTCCGCGTGGTCAAAGATGGTGTTTCATGGCCAGTTATCCGAAATACGCGCACTCTGAAGCGGATGAAGGATGCAGGGTTTGATATGGGGCCTCTGTTTGACCCGAAGGCAGGGAATTGAGCAATATATCAAACGCCAACCCAGCCCAATAGACGGGGAGGGAAATATATAGCCAGGGCGTGCTGTATGTGAATCGCTATAGACCGCGAGACACATGAAGCAGAGACCACCATAACCGCTCATGTCTATCGACCATCAGCTAAAGACTACCGCCTCACGACTCCTTCAGCCCTGACGGTACGCATTGAGCGTGTCCAGGTAGTAATCCGGCAGCCCCAGGTCGTAGCGCCGTCCGTCGATCATCAGCCCCAGGAAACCTTCTTCTTTCCGCAGGCGGTCGAGTGCTGACGTAAGCTGAAACTCGCCGCGTTCGCGCACATTGTTCTCGATGTGTTCTTCCAGGTAGTCAAAGACCTGTGGCTTGACGATGTACTGACCAAACACTGTCAGGTACTCGCCGTCGGGCATCCCCGGCACATGCAGGTTGCCGCGCGCGTACTCCGCCGTCGGCTTCTCGACGAACTCGGTGATGTGCAGCAGCCGCATATCCGCGCCGTCGTCCCAGAAGCCCGTCACCGTGCCGAAGTTGCCGATCTGCGCCTCCGCCGTCTGCCGCAGCCCGACGACGCTGGTGCTGTGCTGGTTATAAGCATCGACCAACTGCTGCGCGCACGAACGGTCGCTGTCCGAGCGGTAGATGTGGTCGCCGAGCATGAGCAGGAACGGCTCGTTGCCCACCAGACTCCGCGCGCTGTAGACCGCGTGCCCCAGCCCTTCCTGCATCGGCTGGATGGCGAAGCGCACTTTCTGGCCCATCTCCAGCAGCCGCGCGGCGTAGTCCTGAAAGTTCTGCGGCAGCTTGTTGAAGTTCTCGATGCTGACCTGGGTATTGAAGAAAGCCTCGAATGCAGGCAGATCGTGTTCCTGCACCACGATGATCACCTCGTCCAGTCCGGCTTGCAGCGCCTCTTCGACGATCAGCAGGATGGCGGGCTTGGCGATGCCGTCACGGTCAACAACCGGGAAGAGTTCCTTCTTGGTGGCCTTTGACGCCGGGAACAGGCGCGTGCCGAACCCCGCCGCCGGGATGACCGCTTTGCGGACTTTCGCGCCCGCGTAGAGCGTCAGCTTGAGGCAGGACATCTGTAGATCGTGCTCGATGACTTCGATGATACGCTGCTGGTCGGCCTCGCTGCGCGCCAGGAACTGCGCCGTGCCATCGCCCTGCGAGCCGACGCCCTTGCCGCCCCAGATATACGGCTTGAGCGGTTCGTATTGCAGCACGCGGTTGAGGACGGGCGCGGTCAGTTCTTCCGGGCAGGCGGGCGCGGCGTACTGGTTGAAGTAGCCCTGCGCCTCGCTCATCAGTGCGCCCAACTGTTCGGCATCTCCCGCTTGCAGCGCGTCAATCGCTTCGTGGGTGACGCGGTGATTGATCGGCCCCAGCAGATTTTGCACACCCTGCTCGACCTCGTTGCGCGCGAACGGGTAGCAGCGGTTGAGGTCGGCCAGGATTTTGCGCGTGTCCTTGCGCGCGTGCAGATCGACGATGACGAAATGCAGGTCGTTCTTCACCTGAAGTTCGGTCGTGTCGAGGCGGTCACCGTCGAAGGTCATCAGCACCGGGCGGTTGCCGAAGGCGCAGCCCTGATCCATGCGCCCGCAGCGCGACGGGGTGACGATCTCGCCCTGGTAGGCCATTTCCATCTCGCCGCGCACGGTCATCTTCAGGTCGTAGACGCGGTTGAAGGCGCGCGCCGTCAGCACGCAGATCGCCGCGCTGGATGACAGCCCTTTCTTGACGGGCATATCGGTCTTGTAGTTATCGATCACCAGCCCGCGCACATGGTAATGCGTCAATACCTGGTAGGCGACCCCGGCGATGTAGCTCCAGAATCCGCCTTTCTCCGCCTCGGCCATCAGCGCGCTGGCTTCCATCGGGATTTCATACGGCCCGCGCCGTTCGCCGTCGGGCGTGGTCGAACTCAGCACGAGCGCGTTGGGATGCGGCTGCACATCGGCGTAGATACCCTGGTTCGTCCCGGCGATGATGGCGTAGCCTTTTTCGATGTCGGCGTTGGTGCGGCGGTAGCCCCCGGCCCAGTCGGAGTGTTCACCCAGGAGGCAGATACGGCCTGGTACAAAGATTTTCAAGGCGCGCTTCCTTTTGTGCGGCGGTGGTTGTATGTGTCCATTCTAACGCATTTTCCGCCGTATTTGGCGGGAGGCGTGCGGAGCGGTATAAAAGAGGCACTGTACCCTGCAATGCAAGGAGTTCGCGAATGCCGACGATTACCCTGCCCGATGGCCGCACGCTGGATGCCCCTGAGGGCAAGCGCCTTGTCCTGGCGCTGGAAGACGCGGGCGTAGACATCCTGCACCGCTGCGGGGGCTACGCCAAGTGCACGACCTGCCGCGTCAGCTTCTCATCTGGCGAACCCGCGCGCATGACCGTCGCCGAGCGCAACCGCCTGGCAGATGGTGGCCTGATCGGGCAGGTGCGCCTGAGCTGCCAGATTCCCTGCGACCACGACATGACGCTCAAGACGGTTAACCGCCTGACAGGCACGGATTACAGCGACGTAGGCTCACGACCAGAAGATAGCATCACGCCCACGCCGCAGTGGGTTGATCGCCCAACCTGATATGCCAACGCCGATCCACGCCCTGCCGCCCGGCTACCGCGAGGCACAGCACCTGCGGCTGCTCGATTCCGGCAATATCCTGCTGATCAACGTGCTGGCTTTGGTTCCGCTGGTCATCGCGCTGGCGGTGATGTCCGCCTGGGGTACGGTGGTGGCACGGCTGCGCGGGGCGTGGCCGGGCGGCTTCGGCGCGGATGTGCCCTGGTGGGCGTGGATTCTGGCGCTGCTGGTGGGCAGTATTATCGTGCATGAATGGCTGCACGGGCTGGCGATCCGCTGGGCTGGCCACCGCCCGCGTTACGGCGTGCTGTTGAGCAAAGCCGCGTTCTATGCCACCGCCGACGGCGCATACTTCCCGCGCAACGTGTTCATCGTCATCGCGCTCGCGCCCATCGTCGGCATCTCACTGGGGGGCATGGCGCTGATCCTGCTCATCCCCGACACGGCGGGTTATTACCTGGGCTTGACGGTTGTATTGAACGCCGCCAATTCGATAGGCGACCTGTGGATGACGGCGGTGGCGCTGCGTTACCCGCCGACCGCGCTCATCCAGGACGAGATGGACAGCATCCGCGTGTTCACCGTGAACCAGGCCAGCGATTGATAGGCTTGGCCGAGTGCAGATACGTCCGATGGTCAACAGCGTGTGTGAGGCTGTTCGTGGTCGTCTTGCCGCCGTTGACTGCGTTCCTGGTTGAAGATCTGTAACCGAGAAGGATCAAGAACATGCCACTCGTGAACACGGCCAGCGCGCCAATCTGGTACGCCGATCACCGCGATGCCACGCTGCATCGCCCGGTCACGCTGCTGATACACGGCGCGGGCGGCACGCACCTCGATTGGCCTGCCGAACTGCGCCGCCTGCCGGAGGCCAACGCCGTCATCCCGGATTTGCCGGGGCATGGCCGCAGCCCACTGCCAGGGCGCAGCAGCATCACAGCCTACGCTGCCGATATGATCGCGTTGCTCGACGCGCTCAAGATCAGGCAGGCGATCATCGCCGGGCACAGCATGGGCGGGGCCATCGCGCAGACGCTGGCGCTGCACTACCCCGACCGCGTGGCCGGGCTGCTGCTGATCGGCACGGCGGCCAAGCTGGGCGTGCACCCGGACATCCTCAATCACGTCCGCGACGAGACGCCGCGCATCGCCGAGATGCTCGTCAACTGGTATTACGGCGCGGGCGCGACCGATACGCTGCGGCGGCGCAGCAAGCAGCAGATCATGAGCGTCGATCCGCAGATTCTTTACAACGATTACCTGGCGTGCAGCCAGTTCGACCTGCGCGGGCAGATCGCGCAGATCAAAGCCCCAACGCTGATCATCGGCGGCACGGGCGACCAGATGACGCCCTTCAAAAACAGCGAGTTCCTGCGCGACACGATCCCCGGCGCGCAGTTGGTGACATTGGAGGGCGCGGGTCACTTCATGACGCTGGAGCAGCCGCAGGCCGTAGCCGACGCCGCGCAGCGCTGGCTGCTGGAGCGCTGGTAAGATGCAGCGGCTCAACACGCTCTGGCAGGCCGTCAGCGCCGCCTCGACGGTGGCGGAGATCGCACGCCAGTCACAGACCTATCACTTCAGCGTCAGCGGGCCGGTCAGCTTTTATCTGCACAGCGAGAATGCCGAGGTGCGCGTGACGCGCTGGGCGCAGCCGCAGATCGAGGTGACGGCGCAGCTACAGGCGGCGTTCGGCTGGCGGCTGGCGACTGACCAGGACGAGGTCGGGGTGTACTTCGTGGCGAAGCGGCGCGCGCTGGTCGGCAGTCTCTCCAGCGCGGTGTTCAGCGTGCTGGTACCGCACGACACCTACCTGATCCTCAAGCTCACCGATGGGCGCGTGCTGCTCAACGGCGTGACGGGCACGCTGCACCTGCCGCCATCGTCGGGCGACGAGTGGCACGTACAGGGCGGCGCGTGACCCTTTCTCTATATGGTCAGCAGCATTTTGCGCGCTTCTTCTGCCAGCGGCTCAACCCAGCGGAAGGTCTTCTGCGCCACGTCAATATCGGCGCACGCTTTGTCGCGCTTCAGCGCCTCGCGCCAGTATTTGCGCGCGTCATTCAGGTGGCCGAGCGCGTGCGAAGTGATCGCCAGCCCGGCGAGGACGATCTCCTGATTGGGCTTGAGACTGTTAGCCTGTTTGAAGTCGGCCAGCGCCATCAGATACTGCCCTAGCGCGAAATAGGCCTCGCCACGATTGTTATATAACAGGCCGGCATCATCGCGGCGCAGGCGAATGGCCTCTGTCCAGTCGTCCACAGCCAGTTGGTAGCTGCCCTGGTGATAGTACGAGGCGGCACGGGAGTTGTACGGGTCAGCATTCTGTGGGTCAAGCTGAATGGCCTGCGTGTGATCGGCAATCGCTGCATCATAGCTGCCGCGTTCGTGGTGCAGCCAGCCACGTCGCAGCCAGGTCTGCATGTGGCGCGGGTTCAGCCGCAGCGCCTCGTCATAATCGGCCAGCGCACCCTCCAGGTTGGCACGCAGGTTACGCGCCCAGCCGCGCTGCGCATAGGCTTCGGCCTCGCGCGGATCGAGCCGGACAGCGTGGTTGAGGTCGAGCAGCGCCCCGGCATAATCCTCAGTCTCGATTTTGAGTGTGCCGCGATTGAGATACGCGCGGGCATTTTCCGGGTCCTGTTTCAGCACTTCGGTGTAAGCGGCCAGCGCCAACGCCGTCTCGCCCGCCGCATGACGCGAGACAGCCTGCGCAAACAGGCTGCGTGCCCGCACCTGTTTGGGCGTGGGCGGTGGCTCGTTGGCAATTTGCTGTATTTGCTGGCGGACGATGATCTGTTCGGCTGCCGGAGCAGGCGAGAGCACGATGTTGTAGACGGGCTGCTTGAGAAAGCGATTCCGCAGATTGTCCAGGGCAGCATCAAAATATGCGTGATACAGCGGCACGCCGTTGTAACGCGGCAGGTCGGCCAGTTTGCCCGTCAGGTAGGGCGCGGCCTCGGCGTAGCTGAAGCCCTCCTCGATGATCGGTACGATGTTGCGCTTCAGGTCGATGGCGTGTTCGATCTCGCGGCGCAGCCAGTCGTTGGGATCGTTGCAGCGGTCGAGCGCCCCCAACGAGAGCAGCAGGACAAAATGCGCGCGAGCAGCGATCTGATTGAGGATAATCAGGTCAAATGTGCCGCTGTCCAGCGTATCAACGTCCATGAATGCATCATAGCCATTGTTGCGCAAATCCATGAACACCGCGCGTGCCAGGTGGCGGCTGGTGCTGCGGCGATAGCTGATGAAAACGCTCTTTTCGGCTTCCATAATCTGTTGAATGGCACCGACTCATTGATCATTACGCCGATAGTAGCAAAACGCCGGGCGGCGCGCAAAGCAGC
>JAEUQX010000206.1 GCA_016788625.1 Anaerolineae bacterium | reverse complement strand
GTTCAGCGACGACCTGCACTTCGTGTCCCAGTTTTTGTAGTGCTTGCCCAAGAACGACATGCGGACGTATGTCTCCCCATGTGCCGTAGACAAATATGGATATGCGCATATCTTAAGCTCCACTTGTAACTGCTTCGGCTTTACCCCAACCTCAGGGCCTTTTCTCCCGAATGAAGAGATGGACGGCTCAACTGCTGCCCATCTCTTTATGGTATTCGGCAATGATTATTCGCTGTTCATGCCTGCCATGATATCTTCGACTGTCCCGGTGAACTCGATGCTGTTGACGGTCAGCATGAAAGACTCAATCATCGCATCGGTGCGTCCGCGGGGGATGATAGCAGCGCCACCAATCCATAAACGCCGTCGGCAACCTCATAGAACACGGTGAGGTTATCTTCCGTGACACCAGCGGCTTCCCCTGTATCGCCACAGTCCCATGAGCGAGATCACTCTCGCGGATGGCGACCAATTCTGAGACTTCTTCATTTCCTGGCTGCGGCGCGAACACCATCGCCAGATCGCTCAGCGCGGCATCGACAGGCAGTCCCATCCTACGAGAGGGTTTTTCCCGATGTCATGGGAGCGTCCACCCAAAGTTGCTGGGAGGTTTTCCCGACGGGGCAGGCAGGGCTGGAGGAGGTTCGCGCAGCGCAGATCGTCCACAGCGGTCAGGGTTTGCTGCAAGATGGACATCCAGCAAGGGTGTGTACCCGGGCGCAGTCCAGTACGGCATCGTCGCATAACCCAGATCATTGACCCCTAACCAGTCGGCGAGACTCCGGTTGAAGGGCTGGCGGTCGATGATATAGCGTGGGCGGACGCCTTTCAGGGGGCGAGGATGTTTGCGGTTGACATCGCCGTGGCCCTGCCATAGCCCATTGTTGGTGCTCACTACATGGGTTAACCAAGACTCAGTGACCTGTTCAAGTCTTGTGATTAACCCATCACTCCCCATACCGTTTATTCCGTTCCCCGCTTATGAAGCGACAGCGAGAGCGGCGCATATTCAGCATGAACCCTCGTGCCATCTCTCAAAGTACAGTCAACCGTAGGATGAACTGCCGAGAGGGTTTCGCCACAAGCTGAAACAATGCTCTCGATCACCTGCCAGCGATGCGCATCGTTTTCAAACGTGATTTCGCTTGCCTGAGCCTGACTGTTCCTGCTATAACGCACACCCTGCCCATCGATGTGAATTGTGGTGATGTCCGGATCGGCCAGCAGCGATTCGAGTGGTCCCATATTCATCGAAAGATCTGTCACTGCTGTGTCCTTTCACTGTGTAGAGTTGATCACACCATCAATACCGTAAATCACACCGTTGGCGAGCCGTACATCCCACAGGATCGGCGCACCTTCGATCTCCCAATAGCCGCTGTCGGTCACGCCGAAGTTGAGAGAAACCGTATTCCCGGCGAGCATCGCCAAGGTTTCATTTTGCGGCAGCGCATAGGGCGGTAGGTTCTGCGTGGTGATATGTGTGGCGAAAAGACCCCCCAATTGCGCGGCATCGGGAATAAGGTTCGCGGCAATCAGATCGTCAATCACACCGTTGACGGGCAGGAACAAGGAGTACGCGCCGTCATCTGCCAGAGAGTCGAGGATGTCCGTCTGCGCGAGGAGTTCCGCGACTCGTGCGAACTGCGCGCCTTCGTGGATTGATTGCAAGTATTCGGTAATCGTCAGACGGCTGGAACGGTGGTAGATGATCTGAGGTTCGCCCGATGGCATCGACAGCACCACGATCAGAAAATCGGTATTGGCGAGCGGCGTGAACACTTCTGAATACGCCAATTCGCCTACGATGCCCCCAATGGTGGCTTCCGCAGGCGGCAGCGCGAGAAAACCATAATCGCCAGCGGGAATTTCCGACAAGACTGGCGCATCATCGATGGTCACATTTGAGATCACCTGCTCGGTGAGATTGACGATGATGGCGATGCTACCGTCTGCCTCTGCCAGTAGTTCGGTTTCTTCGACGATGACAAACGTGACCTGTTGGCTGTATTGACCATTAACGATCACGCTGTAGCTTTGTCCCGCCTCCAGGGTCAGTAGGGTGGATGCATTTGCGTCAGGCTGGTCGACAATCGCTGTCGTCAGCGTATGTTCACCGGCTGCGACTTCGACATAATCCGTCGCAAAAGGCCATACAATATCCTCAAAGATCAGAACGTCATCCAACACAATGTCGATCACCGCACTGATTTCCGGCAGATACGAGAGCTGCATTATTCGCAGTCGGGCGGGATCATCGCCCTGAGCCTGAGCGAACGTGATGCTGAACAGCAGGATCAGGAGCAGGTAAAGCGTCTTCTTCGGCATCTTTAACCCTTTCGTGTGACCAGTTGAGGTCTTCTCACGTTAGCAGGGAATGTTTCCCGTTGTCATGGGGGCATACCCCTAAACAGGTCGGGAAGATTTCAAGGCGAAGATAGGTGGTCAGCGAGTGGGGTGAGTCAACTCCAGCGTCCGCCAGCAGTATCCAATCCTGCTGGCCGTTTTCTGCCTGTCGTAGCGGGCAATGCGCAGCTTTAGCGGAGCGAGAAAGCGGTTGTTATGCCCTATCGTTTACAATCTCGATCCTGGGTTGTAGAATGGTTTTTATGGGTCACAAAAGGTCATCAGGTTCAGTCAGATCTTTAGCAGGAGGAAAAACATTGATTCGCCCTATTACACAGCATGACGCATCAGCGGTTGCAGCACTGTCGGTAGATGCTGGTCTGTTTCCGCAGGAAGCAATCCCGTTTCTCGATGAGATGATGGTGAACTACTTCAAGGACAACCAGGCAAACAATCACGTCTGTGTCGTTGATGAAGAAAACAATACCCTGCTTGGTGTCGCTTACTATGAACCGGCATTAGCCACAGATCGGACATGGTATCTAACGATGATTGGGGTACGCCGCACCCTTCAAGGTCAAGGACGGGGCGCAGCACTCATGCGGCATGTCGAGGAAGCGCTCAAAGCAGCGGGACAGCGCCTTCTTCTGGTCGAAACATCCGGAACACCTGAATTTACGCTCACGCGCAAGTTTTATGCCAAGCTTGGGTACGAGGAAGAAGCGCGCGTGCGAGATTACTATGCACCTGGCGATGATATGGT
>JAEUQX010000187.1 GCA_016788625.1 Anaerolineae bacterium | reverse complement strand
GCGCTTTCATGCGGCGCGGCAGGGATGAACTCCATGCAGGCACTCGCCGCGAAGTTGATATGCTGCTGCCGTCGCCCGATGAAAGCAGGCGTAACCCGTTCGCTCAGGCGCGCGGGCAGCAGCGCGAGGCGCAGCCAGCCTGTGCGCGCCGTCAGCGACCAAAAGGGCTGGTAAGGCGTTCGCAGCATGTTCCATTGCAGGGCAAGCTCTGGACGGTCGAAGTGGTCGCAGGCGGGCAGCGGCGCGACGCGCTGTTCGGGCAGATTGGGGCGCGGGTACGTCCATTCAACCTTACCCGTGCCGGGGCTGGCGATCAGCCACTCATCTTCCCATCGCACAGGCAGCAGCCAGGTTTCGCGCCCCAGGTTGTAGAAGTAACCGTCTGTTGGGCGCGACCCCAGCACCACCATCCACCATTCGCCCTGCTGTGTCTCGACCAGATCGGCATGTCCAACATTCGAGATCGGGAAATCGCGCCCCAGGTGACGGTGTGTCAGAATCGGGTTGTACGGGCAGTCTTCGTATGGCCCCGCCAGCTTGCCGCTGCGCGCGACTGTGACGCAGTGTTCATGGAAGGTTCCGCCCTCCGCGATGACCAGATAGTAATAATCCCCCACATGATACAGATGCGGCGCTTCCGGGACGCCTTCGCCGCGCGTCATGCCGTTCCACAGGACGATTTTCTCGCCGACGAGCTGCATGGTGCCCAGGTCAAGCTCCTGCATCCAGATTTCACGCTGCGATGTGAAGCGGTGAT
The DNA here is from genome assembly GCA_016788625.1 of Anaerolineae bacterium. Taxonomy (GTDB): domain Bacteria; phylum Chloroflexota; class Anaerolineae; order Aggregatilineales; family Phototrophicaceae; genus CFX2. The sequence goes on along the minus strand of JAEUQX010000187.1, from coordinate 5,046 downwards.
CGGCCCCGGTTGGCGTGCGATTTCCGGTATACCATGCGCGTCCATCCTCGAAAAACAGCGACGGGTCAATGCCGGGCGCATCGTTCAGAACAAACGGGTCTGACCAGTCGCCCGCCGGGTCTGCGGCTGTGACGATGAAGTTGCGCCGCTTGTGATCCTTATCGGACAGCGTGGTGATCACATAAAACAGGCCGTCATGATGGCGAATCGTGGCCGCGAAGATGCCGCTTGATGGCGCGACGTTATCCAGTGGAAGCTGCGATGGACGGTTGAGGACGTGCCCGATCTGCTGCCAATGCACCAGGTCACGGCTGTGAAAGATCGGCACGCCGGGATACCACTCGAAGGTGGAGGTGACGAGATAATAATCCTCGCCAACCCGGCAGATTGAAGGGTCAGGGTAGAAACCAGGGAGGATGGGGTTACGAAAATGAGTCATGATGATCAGCTTTCGGGAGTAGGCGCGGCGGAATCGATCAACTGCTCGTGCTTGAGTTCCTGCCAGAAGTCGCGCGGAATGGAGACGCTGAACGTTTCGAGGGTTTCACGGAGCTGCGCGGCGCTTTCTATCCCTAACACAAGCGTGTCGATGGCGGGATGAAAACGCACGAACTGTGCCGCCGCCGCCCGCAGCGGGATGTGATAACGCGCGCATATCGCCTCTAATTGGCGAACCCGCGCGAGGATTTCCGGCGGGGCACTGCCATAATTGAATTTGGCGTCGCGCACGCTGCCGGTCGCCAGGATGCCCGTACTGTAGATCCCCGCTGACCAGGCCGGAATGCCACGCCCGGCCAGCGCGTTCAGGAACGGCAGCGCCGTTTGATCGAGCAGGGTATAACGCCCGGCCAGCATCACCACATCGAGCGGCAGCGCTTCGGCCAGCGCCTGGGCGGAGGACAACCTGCCCGTTCCGACGCCGATTTTGCCGACTCGCCTTTCGTGTTTCAGTTCCAGGATTGTCGGGTAAGTTTCGGCGATGACCTGCGCGTAGGCTGTTTCGAGCGGGTCATGAATATGCAGCACATCAACATGCGTTATCCCCAGGCGTTTCAGGCTGCCTTCAAAGCTCCACATCACCGAGTCGCGGTCGTAGCGGTAGACGCCTTCGCCGTTTTCATTCCACAGGCAGACTTTCGTGGAAATCTCGTAATCGCCGCGCGGACGGTCGCGCAGCGCCAGCCCGACGATGCGCTCGGCTTCAAACGCGCCATACCAGGGAGCGGTGTCAATCCGCGTGATGCCCAACTCAAGCGCGGTGTGAATCGCTTCGACCGCTTCATCGTCGGGAACTTCGCGGTATAACCCTCGGAACGAACCCGTTCCGAAGGCCAGTTTCGGCAGGGGCTGATTCATGCTTTCCTCCAACCCGTGAACCTGTTATATTTTATATTTGATATGACTGGAGTTTAACACGCCCTCAGGATGAAATCGACCGATGAAAATAACCAATGTTAATGTCATTGTGACCGCGCCGGGGCGCAACTATGTGTTAGTCAAGGTGGAGACCGATCAGGCGGGGTTGTACGGTTGGGGCGATGCGACGCTCAACGGGCGCGAACTCGCCGTCGTGGCGCTGCTGCAAGACCACCTCGCGCCGCTGTTGATCGGGCGCGATGCGGGGCGGATTGAAGACATCTGGCAGTCCATATTTCGCGGCACATACTGGCGCGGCGGCCCGGTGATGATGACTGCACTCGCCGGAATTGACCTGGCCTTATGGGACATCAAGGGGAAAGCTGCCGGGCTGCCTGTGTATTCGCTGTTGGGCGGGCCAACGCGGGCGGCGGCGCTGGCTTATCGTCACTGCGATGGGCGCGACGTGCAGGAAATCGCCGATAACATTCGCGCGGCACAGGCGGAAGGCTTCAGAGTTTTTCGCGCGCAAATCGATGTGCCCGGCAGCATGGCTTTCCCTGACCCGACGTGGGTAGATCGCACAACATACAGCGTTCCGTTTGAGGACGCGCCTTATCTGCGTGCCATACCGCGTATGTTCGAAGCCCTGCGCCGCGAACTGGGCGATGAGCCGGAAATCCTACACGATGTGCATGAGCGCCTGACACCGATACAGGCCAGCCTGCTCGCCGCCGCGCTGGAACCGTATCATCCTTTCTTCCTGGAAGATCCGATTCGCCCGGAACATAAAGAGAGTATGCGGCTGGTGCGCCAAAACAGCCGCGTGCCATTGGCGATGGGCGAGTTGTTCAGCCATCGCTGGGAGTGCCTGCCGTTGATCACCGAGCAGTTGATCGATTACGTGCGAGTTGATATTGCCCACATCGGCGGCATCACCGAAGCCCGTAAGATCGCGGCGATTGCCGAAGCCTACCATGTGCAGATGGCCTTTCATGGCGCGCCGGATACCGCGCCGATTGCCCACGCGGCCAATGTCCACGTCGATATGGCCATACCGAACTTCGGCGTGCAGGAAAGTTCGATCTTCCCGCCGGAAACGGCTGAAGTGTTCACGGGCACGCCGTACTTCGAGAACGGCAGTCTGAAGGTGACTGATGCGCCGGGGCTGGGCACAGATGTTGATGAACGCGCCGCTGCCCGCTTTCCCTATCGTCCCCAGGAGTATTTGCCCACGTTACGCCGTGCTGACGGCAGTGTACAGGATTGGTAATGCGCGCGATTGATCTGCCAAACATCTATCCCGCCCTCCCCGCTCGCTACCCGGAACTGCAAAACAGGGTGGCACTCGTTACGGGGGCGAGTCGCGGCATTGGGTTGGGCATTGCCGCGCGCCTCGCCCGCGAAGGCATGAAGGTTGTGCTGACCGGATTGGAAGCTGGCGAGGCTGCCGCCGCCGCTGCGATGCTGGACAGCTTCGGGGCGACTTGCACCGGAATCGCGGGCGACCTGACAGCGGATGACTTTACACAAGGGCTGATCGAACGCGCGCTGCAAACCTATGGCAGGTTGGATTTGCTGGTCAACAATGCTGCCGATATTCGGCGCGCCCGCGCGGCTGATCTGCCGCCAGAATGGATTGATCATCAGTGGGCGGTCAACGTCCGCGCCCCCATGCTGCTCAGTTTGCGCGCGGCAGGTCATATGGATGCGGGCAGCAGCATTGTGAATATTTCATCCGTCGGGAGCAGTCGTGCGCAGCTACCTGGCCTTCCCTATGGCGTCACGAAAGGGGCGCTGGAGGCCTTCACTCGCAATCTGGCGATGGATCTGGGAGAGCGCAATATCCGCGTGAATGCCGTCGCGCCAGGATGGACGCCGATGAACCTTGACCCGGAACGTGATGCGCCCTACCTTGACGAGATGTCGCGTTTTGTCAGCCTGCGCAGAGCCTGCACGCCGCAGGACATCGGTGCAGCAGTGGCCTTTCTGGCGTCCAGCGATGCGAGCTACATCACCGGGCAAACCCTGGCTGTTGATGGCGGCCTGAGTATGCAGCTTCACCCGCCGGAACAGCCAATCTGAAACACCTCACATCATCTGGATAATCTCCGAGTGTCGACAGCCAGTTGTCTGGGTGCTCTATTCGTGAGTTGCCCACCAGGCGGCGGTTCTGTAAACTCAGGATATATCACCTATCATCGAACACGCGCACCCTATGCAGATCACGATTGACGGCCAACTCACGATCTTCACCCCACTCAGGGACTTCCGCGCAGCGCAAAATCTGCCGACCACCTTCGGCGTCGCCCACTTTGAGGCGAAGGATTACGCAGGACTGGGGCACATTGACGGCGCAGGGGCAGCGCTCAACAGCCTAAGCACCGCCGTGATCAATGCCCTGCCCGCCCGCATCACGGCAGCAGCGCTGCTGCCGCTCATGGCCGATCTCACCGAACGCTTTCGCGCCGAACTCACGCGCATCAACCCGGACGTGGGACTGCGTGAGCCGGAAATCGAGTTCGCCGTCGCTGGGTTTGGCGATGTCTGCAATGCCTATGCCTACGCCCTGCTGCGCAACCGTGCCGCCGATTTTTATGCAGTCTACCGCGAGTGGCTGGCGGACAGCGTGCGTGTCTTCAGCAGCATTTACCCCTACGAACATAGGGAGGAGCAGTGGCAGGTACGCGTCGTTGCCCATGCCTACGGGCGCTTTGGCCTGCTGATCGAGACGCCGCGCGAGATGGTCGCCGTCTATGACCCGGCGCTGGCCTGCCCGGCAGAGGGCTTCATGGCCGCGCTGCTCACCGATGTCTGTTCCGGGGTGGCACGCGCACTGGGCGGCTGACCGGTCATGCTTGCAGCGCGCGCAGGGCACGCAGCGTCACCCACTTGCTCGGCTGCCCCTTGCGACCAAACTGCCCCCAGGTCTTGCTGCCATAGACGTATTCCAGCGGCCAGCGACCCTGTGCATCCCGTTTGCCACGAATCACCTCCAGCGCGTTGGTCAGGCCCGGATCGTCCGACCTGCCAAGCAGCGTCAGCGCCTCGACCACCTGAAGCAGATCGGTGACGTAGAACACCGGAAAGCCGAACTTCCACCAACTGCTGTTCGGGGGACGGCCATCCGTCGTGGGATACGCAGCGCTGGCCGGGTCGATGCCCAGCAGGAAACCCAGACCAGCTTTAATGGCGCGCTCGATCATTGGCGTGCGCCGTGCCGCAGGCAGTTTGCCAAACGCCAGCATGACTTTGGCCGCACCCCATCCGCATGAGTGGCGGTTGTTGGCGGCGCAGGCGAACAACGGCCCACACTTGTAGGCGGTATAGTGATACGGTGCGCCACGTGTGCCGACGGGCTGCATGTCCTCGCCAGTCACCGTGCGCGCCATCCACTCGAAGGCCGCATAAAGACGCGGGTCGTCACAACCCAGGTCGAACAGGGCAGCGCATAAGTTGCCCTGCAGGCAGTCAAACGTGCCGGAAGCTCTGCCGTTGTAGGCGAACTGCCCGCCCTCGGCCAGCGCATGGTCAAGGATGTAGCTGACGGCCCGCTGTACCCGTACATCACATTCGACGGACGCGCCTAACTGCGCCAGCAGGATGATCGACCAGACCGTCCCATGATACTTGGGCGCATAACCCGCGCCGGGCTTAACCCAGTACCCATCCGAGTGCATGGCGTTGAGT